>JAFYFI010000107.1 GCA_017543785.1 Alloprevotella sp. | reverse complement strand
TTCCTGGTTGCTCGACGTGCGTATGTAGCCGTCATAAACATGTCCGGAGAACTCTCTGCCGATAAGGAAACTTATGTAGGGACCAGTGTTGATGGTCCAGCGCTCGTTGTTGAAGGTATAGGTGGCAAGGATAGGTATGGTGAGGTAGGAGTTGTGTACCTTTGTCACCACGCTTCCTGTCCATCCGCCTTCCATCACTTGTTCGCGGTTTACGGGCTGCCCTGTTATGGGGTCGTTCACGCGCGACGTCTCCGTAATCTTCATGTGGTAGTTTTTCACGGTGGCATCGGTCTTCATGCCCTTTGTCTCGAAGCGCAGTCCTATTGCCATGCCCCAGTTCTTCGTGAAGCTCTTGTGTGCCAAGCCTTCGATGTAGAAGTTGAGGAGCGGGTTGAAGCTGTTCAGTTTTCTGATGCTCCGTGGCAGAGGCAGTGGCGATATGCCGCCAATCTCGAAGCCTGCACCGATGCCCACGTGCCATCCGCGCAGTGCTGCGCGCAGCAGGTTGTAGTCGGTATCCTTTGCGCTGTCGTCTATGTCCTGTTCGTTGCGCTCTTCGAGGGTCATGCGCGGCTGTTCGGGTTCTACGTTGCGGCGCAGTGGTTTCTCCACGGGGCGATACATCCAGGGCACTTTGCCGTCGGTCTTTTTCTCCACCGCCTGTGTTTCCTCGGTGGCGGCGTTGTTCTGGTCTGTTGTCTGCTGGTCCTCCACCTGAGCCGCCAGCGGCATGGATACTGTAGCAAGGACAAAGTATAATATCGTCTTTTTCATCGTTCCAAAAGAGTTTATTTCCATTCTATGGTGATATCATCTACAAAAAGCGTGGAACCTATGGCTCCCTCGAAGTGTGCACCCTTGCGGCTCGACGACATGACGAGCGTAAAGGCGTATTCGTTGTTCTTAGCTTTCTCGGGGTCGAAAGTCTTGCCGTTCATAGGCTTGAAAGGCTCTTCAAACCATGTCCACTCCTGCGGCTCACCTGGGTCGTCGATGCGTGCCAGGGCAACGATGCGGTTGCTGTTGAGTATGTTGTCGCCGTCGAGGGGAACGAACTTGCCGTTGACATTGGCTTCGAAGAGCACGGCATAGATGTCAGCCATGTCCTTTTCGTCGATGGGCTGCTTGTTCTTGTCGGTCATCTGCACACCGGCGGTGTATTTGTACCAGCCTTTCATCATCACGGGCTCTTTCTTCACTATCTGCAGTCCGAACCTCGTAGCCTTGCGCGGCGCCAGCATAGCCTGATTCAGGTTGAACGTGCCTATGAAGGCATTTCCTGCGGCGATAGGCATCTTGGGGATGGTCTTCATGCCGAAGTTACCGGCGTCGCAGGTCATCAGGCGCAGGCAGCGGCTGTTGCCTATGCCTCCGGAGCTCATGATGACGGTGGGATATTCCTCTGCCGACTTTGCCATGCCCGTGAGTTTGTAGCCGCCGTTACCGCTTGTCCAGATGGTGTTCTCCATGAGAGTGCCGTCGGCATTCTTCTGCAGTATGATGTGGTAGTTCTTCTGGTCGTCGCGGTCGAAGGCATACTCTTCGAAGTCGCATTTCTCGAAGGGCTGCGGCACGTAGAAGCTCACGAGGTAGTCCTTCGAGAAGTAGCCGTTCTGACTGAGCACCGAGTAGAGCTTTGGCTCCGTGAAGTCGCGCGTCAGGTTAGGGTCGAAGGGGGTATGCTCGCCCTTGTCGTTGGTCAGCCACAGCGTGGCGCCGTCGGAAACGGAGAAGCGAGGAGCAAGCGCCGTAACGTCGGAGCTTTCGTTTACCAGAAAAGTAACGCTGTTCTTCTGAATGTTAGGCTCGCCGAGGAAGAAGCCTGCGGGCATACTCTCTATCCAGGAAGCATCTACGCCGGTAATGTCGCACTCCACGTTTGCAGCTTCTTCGCGGATACACGAAGTGAAGAGCATTGCTGCTGCGAGCAGACAGAAAAGTGAACTCTTTTTCATCATATAGTATAATTTTCCAAATTCATAAAAACGGGGCAAAATTAAACAAAAGTTCGCATACGCGCGAATGTAATATGGTAGAAACGACTATTTTTTAACACTTTAGGAGCCAAAACTATCATTTTGAAAACCAAAATTATCAAAAATTTACACTTTTGAGAGCAACCTTTAACATTTCCCGGCAATCGGGTAGAAAACACATCAAATTAGGCAGAAAAATCACACCCACCCATGACCTGAGTCCGCAGAGAAACGGGATGGCTGACTCAAACCTGCCTCCGGCGCCTGCCCGTGGAGCCGCTGACGAGCGCCGCGCAGCACCACGGACGAGCCGAAGGAGAGCGGCGCGAGGAGGAGTTTCCATGAAGAGGTAAAGAATCTTGACGAAAAAGTAAAAAGTTTTGACACGCGATTTTCTGCAAAATAGAGCGCAGATTTGAGGAATT
>JAFYFI010000106.1 GCA_017543785.1 Alloprevotella sp. | reverse complement strand
TTTCTATATCTATATGTTGGCCGCGGCCAGCACGCTCTATTGGAGAGAGCAGAAGAAGGCAAAGCGCACGGCATGGCTAATGCTGCCCGCCACGAATATGGAAAAGTTCCTGTCGCGCTGGGTGTATATGTTTGTAGTGTCGCTGGGCGGCTTCCTGATGTTCTTTGTGGCCGATGCCATCCACATGGCATGGCTCTGGATGACCGGTAAGCCCGTCATTGCCGCCACGGCCTATTTCCTGAAGAACTTTCCGCAAACGTCTAGTATTGGTCCTCATGCAACATGGCTGAACGTCTTGTGGAGCTATTGTTTCTTTATGTCTATTCATGCTTTCTTCCTCTTAGGCAGCATTCTTTTCCGTAAGTACCAGCCTGTGGTCACCGCTCTTGTCGGCATTGTACCGTTACTTGGACTTGTTCACTTTATGCCCTACGACCAGCCGTACATGCGCGACATTCCCTACGCTTGGTATCTCGGCTTTATGTCCGTCTTCTTCGTTGCGCTCACCTGCGTCTTCACCGTTCTGGCCTACCGGCTTTTCTGCCGCTGGCAATTAGCAACCCGTAATTTTGTAAATCTGCCATGAATATTCAGTTTTCCTTCTGCCGTTTCTGGCATGTCCTTGTATGGACGTTAGTCTATCATTGGCGCCAACTGCTGACGCTTTTCAGTGCGGCTTTTGTTACTTTTGTCGCTGTGGAGATAATAGAATTTATCCAAGCCAGCAACGACTATGCGAAATGGTTCCTTTTTGATCATAAATCACAAGAAACCATAGTCAGCGATGCCTTGCATACTGCCGGTAATAGTTGTATGTCTTTCTTAGCGGTACTGATGTGCGTAGGTGCAGCCTTTGCTTTCTACAACCTGCACCGTAAGAACGAAGGCCGCCGGTTGCTGATGTTGCCAGCCACGAACTTAGAGAAATTCCTGGCTCGCTGGGTGGTCTACGTGCCCGTGCTGCTTGTGCTTTATGTGGTTGCCTTTATGGTTAGCGACTTGTTGCGCATGGCCATTTTGCCCGTGTTCGTCTCCTCCGAAAAAATCAGTTTCCCCACGGCCATCCCGGAGTTTTTCGGTGGCATGAAGTATCTGGTGGTGTGGACGTCAACGCTGCATTTCTATAAGTTACTCGCTTTGTGGCGTAAATTCTGGTTCTTCCATGCGCTGAGCCTGTTCTCGAGTGTATGGATAGGCCGCTGGGCCTGGCTGTTTGTCACCATGGTTTTCTTTGCCGTGACGGCTCTTCTCTTAAGGGGAAATTATCTAGGTTGGGATGTTGCGGTGCTCTATCTGTTGGCCGTTGTACTGGCTGTTGCCGCCTACTGGCTGTTCTGCCGTTTCCCCAAATACAAACTGTTTCACAATAAAGACTGACAATTATGGCATTTACCAACTATAAAGCAATATCCCTGCAGATGGCAGCCCGCCTCTGCGATGAAATCTTGGCGGACACCTACAAGGATGACGACCGCATACCGTCGGTCCGCGAGTATGCCGTGCTGCTGGAGGTGAACACCAACACCGCCGTGAAAGCCTACGACGAACTGGCTCGCGCGAACATTATCTATAATAAGCGCGGTCTGGGCTATTTCGTCACCAAGGGGGCAAAGAAGCAGATTATGAAGGAGCGCAAACGGCAGTTTATGAAAACGCATCTGCCAGAGCTGTTCCGACAGATGCGCCTGCTGGGCATTGACATCAAAGACGTTGACGAGGCTTGGGCAAACACATAGTTTTCAAAACAAGACTTCTCAACGATAACAACAAAGGAGGGTATGTCATGATAGACATACCCTTCTTTAACTGTTTTATGGTCTCGTAAGTATCCAGGCCTTTTTCGTGATTATGGGTTCAGATGCCAGCGGAGACCGAACTCGATGCCGGGACTCAGCGGATGTTCTTTGTAATAGTGCTCCAGCCCCGTGCCGTCCTTGAAATAATAGTCGAGACTCGGCTCCAGATAGATGCCCAACTGCTTCGTGGGTTGATATTCAGCGCCTAGGGCTGTGTTCACCGACCATTGCAGGGGCTTTTCGCCGTCGGAGTGCGAATTGATTTTGGAATCTCCGCTTTTCTGTGAGTTTTTCACTACTTTCTCAGCCGTTGCTCCAGCTGAGGCATACAGGCGGAAATGGCTGTTCTTCCATATTTGGTAGCTGATGCCCAATGGAATGCCGACGTAGTGGAGTCGTTGTTCGATGGCGGGTTGCTGCCTGTTCACCAAAGTGAATTCCGAATAGAGATAGGTATAGGTGATACCAGTCTGCAGCGCCCATCGTTCGCTCAGTTGATAACCTATTTTCAGGCCGAAGCGGATGGGCAGACGGTGGGAAGCCTTTATAGGAGTCTCGTTCTGAGGGTTTTCCCCACCATTATATTGACTGATGGGTGAGGGTGACAACGGGTCACTTTGGCTGATAGGATAATGGTTATTTTGCTGGTGGCTATTGTCTGCCAGGAGTCCTCCTGAAGCATGGAGCCCGAACGACCATTGATGTGGCGACTTGCCTTCTTCGGAATAGGGCTTTCCGTCATTCTGCTGATACGTCGGGGTAGGGGAGGAACTCGCCTGCGCAATCCTTCTGGCGGTTTGTGCGCTTGCCTGCGAAGTCTCGGCGGTTTTTTCGTCAGCCGTTGTCTCGGTCACTTTTTCCTCCGCGATAACGGGGGGGGCTGAAGGCTCCGGCGATTCGGTTGCTGCTGGCGCTGCCTTGCTATTGGCGGGTACTGCCTGAGCCAGAAGAGAGCGCATACGGGGGACAGCAGGCTCTTCGCCGACGGGCTTTTCTTCAGGCGTTTGCTCTTGGGCTGGTGCCTGATGGCTTTCCGCCTTTTCAGCGATGTTTACGGGTGAAGAGCTGGTTGCGTCATCCTTGAAATCATAGAACGTGAAAAATCCGGCCAATGCCAGCAGGGTAGCGGCGGTAGCAATCCATCGCTTCGAAAGTGGGAAAGAAGACTTGCGGACAGGCTTCTCAGCAAGGTTCATCTGCTCGCTGATGCCTTCCCAAAGTCCTTCCGGCGGAGTCATCTCGTGATGCTCCAGCCGGGTCTTCAGTTTATCTGTCCATTCTTCTTTCATTCTTTCTTGTTCTTTAAATCCTTGATTCTTTTAGCCAGCTGCCGTTTTGCAAAATAAAACTGAGAGGCTGAGGTGGACTCCTTGATACTGAGCAATTCGGCAATCTGACGATGCGACAGCCCTTCAAAGACAAAGAGGTTGAGTACTGTTCGGTAGCCGTCGGGGAGTTCACGGATGAGTTGGTGCAGCTCGTCGTCGGATATCCTATCCAAATTGACCTCCTCCTCATCAGGTAAATCGCGCAGAATCCTTTCATCTTCCACGAAGAGCATCTTCTTCCGGCTTTGCAGGAAATTGAGCGACTCATTCACCACGATTCTCGTCATCCACGCCTTTAGCGAGTCCTCTCCGTGGAACTTGAACGTAGAGAGCGAGGTGAAAATCTTCACGAAACTATTCTGCAGCACGTCCTTCACATCGCTTTCCTGAGCCACATAGCGGTAGCATACCGACGTCAGTATCCCTACATAACGTTGGTAGAGTAGGCCCATCGCCCGCTGGTCGTTTTGCAGTATGCGCGCTACGAGTTGCTCGTCCATTTAAAGATATCTTCTGCTTATGAAACAACGAAATTACAAAATCTTGTATGAAAAACCAGCCTTTTAGATTCGTTAACTTTTCTTTGTTCGAATTTTAACATTCCGCCATACAAGATTTCTCCCTTTTCGAGTTTTAAAAGCAGTAACTCATCAAACAAAAAAGCAATGAAACAAGCCAAATGGATGCTGGCAGCCCTCCTCTTGGGCAGCATGACCACAGCCTGTTCCTCCTCCGAAGAAGCAGTAGAGAAGGACGGAGAAACGAAATATGTAAATATGTACGCCGAGGTGAAGCCCGTCAAACTCACGGCAAAGCAGCAGGTGTTCGCCAATGACAACAACGGTTTCACGCTGAATTTCTTCCAGTCACTGAACGGGAAGATGAAGAACCAGAGCGTCATCTGCTCGCCCCTCAGCATCACCTATGTATTAAGTATGGTGAACGATGCCGCTACTGGCACCACCGAGCAGGAACTGGAGCAGACGTTGGGCTTCCACAAGGGCGGCATCCAGGCCGTGAACGACTATTGCAAGAACCTTATCGACAATCTGCCGCGTGTGGACGAAAAGGTGCAGCTGAATATTGCTAATGCTATCTTCGTGAACGATAAGTACCAACTGAAAAAGCTGTTCCAGCAGGACATGGCCAACTATTATGATGCCAAGGCT
>JAFYFI010000105.1 GCA_017543785.1 Alloprevotella sp. | reverse complement strand
TAAAGCTGATATAATTAATAAGTAAAATTTTTTCATCACTCATAAAGGAGTTTCTAAAAGGTCGGGCAAAGGTATAAAATATTCTTTAATACAGCTTTCTGTTCATCTAAATTTAACAATAAACTAAATATGTCGGGAGAGAAATAGTAAAGAAAACAGAGTTCAATACAAAAAAAAGACGCTGACTTTATTTTTCAGCGTCTTTGATATTTCATTTCGAAAAAATGTGTTTCTTACCGAAGAAGCAATGTGCCGTCGAATACCGTCACTGCTGGTCCGGTGAGATACACGTGCCCATTGTCGCGCAGCTCAACTTGAAGCGTTCCGCCGTCCATGACGATTTCCTGCTTGTCGCCAGCTCTTCCCGTGAGTTTTGCTGCCACCGCAGCGGCACAAGCTCCCGTTCCGCAGGCTAGCGTAATGCCACTGCCACGCTCCCAGACCCTCATGCGAATAGTGCCGTCGGGATTGACGGATACAAACTCAATGTTGCAGCGCTCGGGAAAGATGGGAGCCGTCTCAAGAGCATAGCCTTCGTGCTCAACGTCTATCAGCTCCACGTCCTGAACAAAGCAGACAAAGTGTGGATTTCCCATAGAGACAAAAGTGCCGCGGCGGCAGATGCCCCAATGCTGAACGTCGCTCTCGCGCAGCGAGCCGTCGGGGGTGCTGATGAGGGAGGGCACAGAAAATTCTGCCTCGCCCATGTCCACCGTGACGCTCTCTACAAGCCCGTCTTCGCCCAAGTGAAGATGCAGCACTTTTATGCCCGAAAGGGTCTTGAGCCTCACGGTTGTTTCCTTTGTCATCCCGCGGTCGTAAACATATTTCGCAACACAACGTACGCCATTGCCGCACATGCGCCCTTCAGAGCCGTCGTTGTTGAACATGCGCATGCTGAAGTCGGCATCACTCGTCTCCGAGGGGGATATAAGTATCAGTCCGTCCCCGCCGATACCTTTGTGGCGGTCGCTCAGCTTGCGTGCCAGAGCCTCGGGGTCGTCGATGTGGAAACGGCTGGCATCTATATAAATGTAGTCGTTGCCAGCACCATGCATCTTTGTAAACTCAATATTTTGCAACATCTATTCTTTTTATGATTTTGTGTTCTGGAAAAGAATCTTAGTGATTCAAAATAAAAACTTATTCGTAGGTAGCAAGACCTAAGAACTTGCTTCACTAAAACCTGTCCCCCGTTTTATACGGGCAAAAGTAATTAAAACCATATTGAATATAAAGGTTTAAGGCAAAAAAACTTGTAAAAAGTCTTGTCGCAGTTTCTCAGAGTGAGCCGGAAACATTATTTTTGCTCTCGAAATAAGGCTACATATAAGTTTCTATATCATGAAAATTGCTATTGTAGTTCCGTGTTACAACGAAGAGCCCATACTCGCTACGACAGCCGAAACGCTGCTCCACCTTTCCGACGAGATATACCATCGGCATGGAGCAGAGGTGTGCCTGTTCTTTGTTGACGACGGCAGCAAAGACCGCACGTGGGAATTGATAAGCCATTATGCCCAGCGCGACAATCGCATTCACGGCATAAAGCTCTCCCATAACCGCGGACACCAGCAAGCCCTCTGGGCAGGACTGGAAAAAGTTTCTGCAGCCTACGATGCCGCAGTGTCCATAGACGCCGACTTGCAGGACGATGAAAATGTCATTCTCGAAATGATAGAAAAGTTCAGGAGCGGCAAGGATATAGTTTATGGCGTGAGGCGAGAGCGCAAGACCGACACCCTCTTCAAGCGCTGGACGGCGCAGGCTTTCTACAAGTTCCTCAAATGGCTGGGCGGCGACGTTCTCTACAACCATGCAGACTTCCGCCTGATGAGCCGCCGTGCCATAGAGGCTTTGCTCGACTTCCCTGAGCGCAACCTCTTCCTGCGTGGCATGGTCTATTCCCTTGGCTATCCCTACGACGTAGTTCTCTACGACCGCAAGGAGCGCATGGCTGGCGAGTCCAAGTATCCCTTCCGCAAGATGGTCTCCTTTGCGCTCGACGGCATAACCTCGTTCTCCGTACGCCCACTGAGGTTCATCGTCTATCTCGGAGCCATCTTTATGTTCGTAGCCTTGGCTGCCATACTCTGGGGCATCGTCATGTGGCTGCGCGGCACAGTAGTGCCTGGCTGGGCATCGCTGCTCGTCTCGGTATGGTTCATCGGCGGAGCTATTCTACTTGCCGTTGGTACGATTGGCGAGTACGTGGGCAAAATCTACAGTGAGGTGAAGCGCCGCCCACGATATTTCGTAGAACAGGAAATTTGATTTTTGAAACCATATAAAAAACCAATAATATCATGAGACTTAACGGAAGACGCGAAAGCAGTAACGTAGAAGACCGCAGAGGAATGAGCGGCGGTATGAAAGCTGGCATCGGCATAGGAGGTATAATCATGGCAGTAGTGTTCGCACTGATGTAAGGAGGCGACCTTAGCACAGTATTGCCCACAGTGCTCGAACAAGCCACACAGCCTGCTCAGCAGCAGCAAGGCGAGTATAAGCCGACTGCAGAAGAACAGAAATTTGAGAAATTCTCCAAGCAGATACTTGCCGGTACCGAGGATGTCTGGACAGAACTCTTCAGCGAGCAAGGCGCAGAATATAAGGCTCCCACTCTCGTTTTCTTCACTGGTGCAGTGCAGTCGGCTTGTGGCAGTGCTACTTCGCAGGTAGGTCCCTTCTACTGCTCTGGCGACCAGAAACTATACATCGACCTGAGTTTCTTCAAGCAAATGGACGATGAGATGAAGGCAGGCGGCGAACTGGCACACGCCTATGTCATTGCCCACGAAGTGGGGCACAATATAGAATACTCTACGGGATTGCTCAACCAGGTGCATGAGAAAATGAACAAGGTTTCAGAAACAGAGAAAAACCAACTCAGCGTACGCCTGGAACTCCTTGCCGACTACTACGCAGGGGTATGGGCTCACCACGATGACAAGAACTATAACTCTATTGACGATAAGGATATAGAAGAAGCCATCAACTGTGCCCAGAAGATAGGCGACGACTATTTGCAGAAGAAGGCTCGCGGCTATGCCGTTCCCGAAAGTTTCAGTCATGGCACCAGCCAGCAGCGCGCCCGTTGGTTCCGCAAGGGGCTGCAGAGTGGAAAGTTCGAGCTCCAGCCCACATTCACAATTCCATATTCAGAACTTTAGGAAAAAAATAATTTGAATAATGCCGATGGAAAGATAAGTCCATCGGCATTTATTTTTACACTAAAAAACAATTAGTCTGCTAAAGGGAACTGAGCAGATCTTCCCAGCCATCGGCAAGAGCCTGCATGGAAGGGAAGAGCACGTTTGCTCCGGCGTCGAGGAGTTCCTTGTCGGCAAGTGGACCTGTATTTACCGCTATCGTAAATATCCCTGCTGCGCGGCCAGCCTCAACTCCCAGCGGAGCATTCTCCACGACAACAGCCTCGTCAGCCTCCACACCCGTGCGCTCCAGTCCCAGTAAGTAAGGGTCGGGATTGGGCTTCCCATATTTGCAGTCCTTGCTCGACACTATAAGCTCGGGCAAGAAATATCCGCTGTAGTGTCTCTCTAGCCTGCCCAGCAGCGAAGCCTGTCCGCTGCCAGTCACTACGGCAATTTTGAGTCCGGCAGCCTTAATCTTTGCCAGTAAGCTATCTGCGCCGGGCATCTTGGGAGCCTCTTTGCAATCATTGAACAGGCGGCATTTCTCCCTATATATTTCCTCTACCTCTTCTTCAGTGGCTTCGCGGCCCCATTGCTCAAGGGCAAAAATGTTCATCGTGGCAAACGCCGTGCGCCCCTCGTGCAGATAAGTCTGCCGCTCGGTAGCTTTCAGTCCGAACTTACTGCACGCCGCCACCCAGCATTTAGCATGTAGAGGCATGGAGTCGAAAAGGACACCGTCCATGTCGAAGAGAACAGCTTTCAGTTGCATCTTTTTCAAATTTGGGCGCGAAGGTACGATATTTTATCCTTCCCCTGTCCAATAACCCATTAAAAAAGACCTATATAAATTCCCCAAACCTCGTTTTCGCAAACTCCATATTGCTTTTTGTCAATACAACTCATCAGAAGAACAGATTTCGGAGTATCGGGAATGAAGACAGAAAATGCCGCCTGACGGTATAATGGTCACTCCCGTTTGCCTGCAAGAAGGAATATATCGATAGCATGTAGTCAAAAAAATGTCTGTATTCAAATAAATCTGTGAAGATATCTGAAAACAGGCATTTTCGGTGTACTACAATATCTTTTAGCTATTGTTATAAATCCCGAACTGTAAACTACCGTCAAAAGCACCTTCATACGATGCACTGACGATAGTATATGTTGGCAAGAAAATGGTCTGCGTACACAAACAGAGGAGTGACGCAGACCATTTTTTCATTCTATAGCCTTATAGCCTTACTTTACAATTATCTTTTTGCCGCCAACAATGAACACTCCATTCTCTGGCTGCATCAAGCGGCGACCACTCAGATCATAGATCTTAGCGTCTATAGTGTCAACATCTGTTTCTACGGAGCGGATACCTGTAGTGAGGTCTCCTGTGGTAAAAAATATCCTGACGTTATGTCCGTCGCTTGGGAAATGAGAGCGACCGTATTGTTCATCATTATTGGTTTTGAACGAAAACTCTACGCAATAAGTAGTGTTACTTTGCAGTCCATCAAGGCAATTGACAGCAGTTCCTTCATACTTCCACTTACCTTCGCCCTTATTGCTGGCATTTAGTTGTTTCCATTCGTGTTGCTGACCTGATTGCTCTGAAGGATATACGCAATAATCCATAATGAGTTCCGTCACACTACCCGATGTAGTTGCTTCGAAACCGTTAAGCACATACTTGACAATTTGAGTATTTTCTTTGTTATCTCCGCTTTTGTCAGCCAGGGCAAAGTTGCGGTTCTCTTCATTTGCTGTAAGACTCAGGCTTACGGAGAGTATTTGAGGAGCATCTGTTTCTATGACGTCGCTGCTATCTACCAAGAAGTTTGCCCTCGTATTCTCTTTGTATCCCTTCCATACTTGAGCACCCTGTGTGGTATATACCTTAACGGTGAAGTCAGGTTCGGTGCTGACAATGTCTGTTCCAAGCGTCAGCGTACCCTGGACATTG
>JAFYFI010000104.1 GCA_017543785.1 Alloprevotella sp. | reverse complement strand
GCGACGCCCTCAACCACGCCAGCATCATCGACGGCGTGCGCCTCTGCAAGGCAAAGCGTTACCGCTACGCCAACGCCAACATGGAGGAGCTGGAGAAGTGCCTCAAGGAGGCACAGGCGCAGCGCTTCCGCATCATCGTCACCGACGGCGTCTTCTCCATGGACGGCAATGTCGCTCCGATGGACAAGATTTGCGACCTCGCAGAGAAGTACGACGCGCTGGTGATGGTGGACGAGAGCCACTCGGCAGGCGTGGTAGGCAAGACGGGTCACGGCGTCAGCGAGCTGACCGACACCTACGGACGCGTCGATATCTACACAGGCACCCTGGGCAAAGCCTTTGGCGGCGCTCTCGGCGGCTTCACGACAGGTCGCAAGGAAATCATCGACCTGTTGCGGCAGCGCTCACGTCCTTATCTCTTCTCCAACTCACTTGCACCCTGCATCATCGGCGCCTCGCTCGAGGTCTTCAAGATGCTCAAGGAAAGCAACGAGCTGCACGACCGCCTCGTGGAGAACGTCAACTATTTCCGCGACAAGATGATGGCAGCCGGCTTCGACATCAAGCCCACACAGAGCGCCATCTGCGCCGTGATGCTCTACGACGCCAAGCTCTCGCAAGTCTTCGCTGCCAAGATGCAGGAAGAGGGCATCTACGTCACCGGCTTCTACTATCCCGTCGTGCCGAAGGGCGAGGCCCGCATCCGCGTACAGCTCTCCGCCGGTCACAAGCGCGAGCACCTCGACAAGTGCATCGCCGCCTTCATCAAGGTTGGCAAGGAGCTCGGCGTGCTGAAGTAATGACTTCGTCACGCCAAGGTTTCCCCCGCTGCGTGCTGAAGTAATGACTTCGTCACGCCAAGGTCCTTCCTGCTGCGTGCTGAAGTAAACAACACCACATAACAAAACAAGAGGAGCCCTTCGAGATGAAGAGCTCCTCTTGCTTTAATCTTTAACATATAATTGCCACGAATCGCCCATTAATCTCCATATAATAGTATTGCTAATTCGTGGTAGAAAACAAGCACGCCCAACCTTGCGGTCAGGCGTGCTTTCTATTATTGTCCTCCCCCTAAAGGGGGGCGGGGGGTCTGCTTTACCATTCTTCGTCCCAGATGTTCTTGCTGCCAGCAGAAGCGTCGTCGTCGGCTACATGACCCTTAACAAGGCCTTCACCTTCAGAATCCTTGCCTGGATTAGCTGATATATTTTCCATGAATCCTACTCTGGGCATCAGGTCAACCACAAGTGTCTCGGGAATAATATATGTCTTTTTCATAATCTTTATCCTTTTTTAAATTTGTTCTTTTAAAACCTTCTCCCCCCTCCCACAAGAGAGGGTAGGAGTGAGGCTTTTATTATTTCTTCAAAATCTTCTTACCGTTCACGATGTTGATGCCCTTCTGCATCTTGTTCAGGCGCTGACCAGCCATATTGTAGATAGCACCATCTTCAACTGCATTTTCAATTGTCTCGATGCCAGTTGCATCCTCTTCGTCAAAGGTGAAGTCCTTAACTTCTCCTGCGAAATAAGTCTTAGAGATGTATGCGCGATGAGCCCTCAATGTGGTGTTAGATGCAGCCCTGTAGAAGCCAGGCTTACCATTCTTAACATTCAGGATTAAGTCATCTGGATCAAGCGTAGTATCCTTGTTGACACCTGTCAGACAATTATTCGTTACTGGTGTTACTGATCCAACAACAGTGGGAACCTCAGCAGTCTTGCCACCCTCAGCTACCAGAATTACGCCCGTATTTGCAGGAACCTGAGTAATAGCATTAAGAGTCAAACTCGTACCATTGAGAGTAGCAGTGAATGCCTCAATACCAGAATTCGTGAAGTCAACAGCATACTCGCTGCAGAATGTTGCATAACCAGCAGAAGTAACCTTTACAGAAACTGTATTAGGAGCAAACTTTGCATAATAGTGGTGGATGCCTGGGGAGTTTTGATTATTAATCTCATTACCGTGTACAGATAGAACGGAAACCTCATAAGGAGTTGCTGCACTCTCAGGGTTACCTGAGCAAGTTGCATCAGTTTTATACCATCCAACAAACTTATAGCCAGAGTTTGCCTGTGCATACAAACGCCATTTCTGGTTGCCCGATGTAGATTCTCCATTATTAGGTGTGCTTACTACTATTGAATCGGCTTCCCAATCGTACGATTTTGGGGTATAGGCACTTGCATCATTATTTATATAACGCACATATACCTTTCCCTCACCCACAGGAGTGGCTACTATTGCAGAATGATAATTGTTTGACTTTTGAATTTGACTAATAAAGTCCTGCAATGCATCCCAAAGTTGCCCTGCTTGAGAAGGTTGACTCATGGCGAACATCACCAAAAATAGGCTTAAAAGCCTGAAAGTAGTTTTTTTCATTGTCTTAATCTTTTAAAAGTTTATAATTTAATTGTTAATTCCCAAAATTGATTTTACCTTTACCTTTATATATATTTATATATATGTTTGTTCGTAATTCGGCTGCAAAGGTATGACATTTTTTTCAATACGATGCAACTTTCTATGAAAAAATTTATCCTAAATGCAAAAAAAATCTCCAAAAAACGCTATTCGTACACAAAAACGCATCAAATCGGCACTTTTTCCTGCACTTTTCCGTGTCCTTGCCACAGAATACATCATTTATGGCCAATTCGTATGCTTTTCAACATGTAATTGCCCACGTTATAGCAAACCACAAATTGCACGAACTACTCGAATCGTTCAGGCCCTGTTTGT
>JAFYFI010000103.1 GCA_017543785.1 Alloprevotella sp. | reverse complement strand
ATTTCTCGGAAAGGTAAATAATCTTGACGAAAAAGTAAAAAGTTTTGACACGGAATTTTCTTCAAAATAGAACGCAGATTTGAGGAATTTCTGCGAAGATTTTGACTCTCCGAAAATCCGATAAAGAAATTTTCTGATTACTCAAAGTAATTTCAGAATCCAACAAAGAAATTTTGAAATTCCTCAAAGAAATTTTCACGTTTTTGAGGGCAAAAATCGCGGAAAAGTGGCTCGGATTTTGAAAAATCAAACGAAAATCCGAGCCAAATTTTTGTATCGACTTGAAAGTCAAATGTTTCCGCAAAACGCAAAAAACGGGCATTTTTCTGACCAAAATTTTCGGAGAAGATTTTTATGCCCGTTTTTAGAGCTCAAAAACAGGGGGTCGCGGATAAAGGATTTTGACAACGAAACATACGGGGCATGCGCCGGAACGGCTCCTATCGCCTCGGCTCGTACAACAAAAAAAAGTTTCAAAGCTGCCATAGGCAAGCCTTGAAACTTAAGATATGGTGGTGAATGTAGTTGGGTCAGTTCTTTATGTCCATCTTGTAGCAGCGGCGGCGCTTGTGAACGACTTCGCTGAAGTATTGCCACTGGTTCTGCACCTTGTCGTTGGTCTCCATCTCGGGGTTGCTCTCGGCATACCTGAAGCCCATCTGCCTGTACACGGGGATGAGGTCGGTGAAGAGCAGGGCATTGACGCCCTTTCCCTGAAAATCGGGACGCACGGCTACGAGCAGCAGGTCGAGCCTGTCGCTGTGTTTCCACTTCAGAGCCTTCAGCAAGTGCCACCACCCAAAGGGTAGCAGTTTGCCGTGAGCCTTTTGCATGGCTTTGCTCATAGACGGCATGGAGATGCCCACGGCGACGATGTTGTCCTCCTCGTCTTCAACGAGTGTCACCATGCGCAGGTCGAGAATGGGCAGATACGACTTCACGTATTCGTCGATTTGCCTGTTTGTCATGCGCGAATAGCCGAACAGCGGCGCATAGGCTTCGTTGATAAGTTCGAAGATGCGGTGTCCGAGCCCGTTGCGAAACACCTCGCGCTTGGAGCGTATCTTGCGAATGTGCAGTTTGTAGCGATTCTTCACCATGTCGGCTATGCGCAGGTGCTTCTCGGGAATGGCATCGGGCACGGAGATGAGCTGCTCTATCCAGTCGTTTTCCTTCTCCATCCCCATGCGTTCCATGTGCTGCGGATAGTAGGGGAAATTGTATATGGTAGCGATGGTGGAGAGCTTGTCGAAGCCTTCGATGAGCATGCCTTCGGGGTCCATGTCGGTGAAGCCCAGCGGACCTTCTATCTCCTCCATACCACGCTCGCTGCCCCACTGCTCCACGGCACCTATCAGTGCGCTACTCACCTCGAAGTCGTCGATGAAGTCTATCCAGCCAAAGCGCACTGCCTGCTTGCCCCATGTCTCGTTGGCGCGGCGGTTGATGATGGCAGCCACGCGACCCACCACCTTGCCGTCCCTGTAGGCCAGGAAGTATTCTGCCTCGCAAAACTCAAAGGCGGGGTTTTTTTCTTTGGAGAAAGTAGAAAGCATATCCTCGTACAAGTCGGGTACGCTATAGGGATTGTCTTTGTAGAGTTCGTAATTGAAACGGATAAAGGTCTTAAGGTCGCGCTTTGTCGCTACCTTTCTTATTTCAACAGACATTTTGAGATAAGTTTTTTTATTTATGCGGCGAAATTACTCTTTTCTATAGAAAATGACAAGTTTATGCATTTCTTTCATAAGTTTCTGAGTAACTTTGCCCAGCTTTTCGCGAGTGTCAGCATGGATTTTTCCTGAAGACTGCTGCGCCTCTTGCAAAATCGTCTGACAGCCTAAGCTAAGAACTCAAAAAACCAACACATCATGTCGATACTTCTCAATATCGTCCTTATTGTTCTCGGTGTGGCTCTTGTTATCTGGGGAGCCAATATCTTCACCGATGGTGCCAGCCGCATTGCCACGCTCTTGCGCGTGCCACAGATTGTCATAGGGCTCACTATCGTAGCCTTCGGCACGAGTCTGCCCGAACTGTGCATAAGCCTCTT
>JAFYFI010000102.1 GCA_017543785.1 Alloprevotella sp. | reverse complement strand
TCCCCAGCAGAAGGCGGGGAGTCTTCTTTTTCTTCGTTTTGCGATGTTTAACCACAGACACAGATTTATGCGTACACCCCGAAAGAACACGTACGGAAGCATACTTTTAGTCTTGCTATTGATTGTTTGCACCAGTGCTACCCAAGCGCAAAAAAACTCAGTAAAGAAAGATATTGCGCAGGCGCAGGCATTCATAAAGAGTAAAAAAAACTACGATAAGGCAGAACAGCTCATGATGAACCTGCTTAAGGATAGCAGTAACGTCGGCAATCTGCGCATAAGGTCCGTACTCGTAGAAGCCATTCAGGGACAGTACGAACAAAGCAACGAAAAAATGTATCTACACCAACGCGTAGATACAACTGCTCTCTTTTTGCTCACAATGCGCATGTTCATGCAAACCTTTGCCCTCGACTCAGTCGATGCCCTTCCTGATGAAAAAGGAAGAGTCAGGATAAAGCACCGCTCAAAAAACGCAGCCTACCTCGACAAGTATCGGAAGAACCTCTTTAGCGGAGGAGCATATTTCATAAAGAAACAGCGTTTCGACGATGCTTACACCTTCATGGACACCTATCTCGAATGCAGCAGACAGCCGCTCTTTTCAGCATACTCTTACCCTCTCGATCCCGTCGCTGCCTATTGGGCACTCTACAGCGCATACAAGACGGGCTCCACTCATCGAATCATGAAGTACGCTGAATTGGCACAACGTGACACCACACACTTGGAGTATACCCTGCAGTACCTCGCTGACACGTATCACCAGATCGAAGACACGGCACAATACGTAGCGACACTCCACGAAGGTTTTCTCCGATACAAGCTATCGCCCTATTTTTTCACCCATCTCATCGACCACTACACCGCTTGCCGTATGCCAAATTCTGCGCTCGATATAGCTGATATTGCACTTGCTGAAGACCCTCACAACGATCTCTTCCTATACGCCAAGAGTAACATTTTGCTCGATATGGGACAATATGATGCATGCATTGCTATCTGTGACACAATCATTGCATGCAACGACACTATTGCCGAAGCCTACTACAATGCAGGAGCAGCTTGGATCAACAAAGCCTTCGCGGCCGAACGCGAAGACATTTCTAATGCAAAAAAGCGGCAAAGAACCACTGCCGCATATCGGGCTGCCCTGCCTTACATGGAGCGATACCGTTTACTGAAACCCGAAGAGAAAGACAAGTGGGCTGCAGCACTTTATAATATATACCTTAATCTCAACATGGGAAGAGAGTTTCAGGAGATAGACCGTATGCTACGTTGAAGAGAGCACGTATCGCTGCATCTACGTCCCCGACATTCTTAGAATTCAAGTACATGAAATCATGAAACATTACTGGTTCCTTTTCTACCGAGACAGGCTGCTCCTACAACGGAGCTCAGACGGTACCAGCGCTGTTCCCTTGCAGGAAACCTCACCGGTTCAGCTTCCAGACAAGACAACTGTGCATAATATAGAGATGCCTGACGGCCACGTTGTACGCACGGCAACACTCATGAGTGACAGCGTCGGCGAAGGCTATGAGCTATTTCCCCTACGTTCTACATATAGCTTGCTTCCTCCTCGGCTCTATCGCTTCGCGGGCAAATGTCGTGAAATCCTCCACTGGGATGTCAACACACACTATTGCGGAATCTGCGGGGCACCGATGCAGATGCACACGTCTATTTCTAAGCTTTGTACCCGTTGCGGCAATGAAGTGTGGCCGACACCTGTCGTGGCGGTAATCGTGCTGATTAGTCGTGGAGACAGCATATTGCTTGTACGTGCAAAAAACTTCACGCGACCATTCTTCGGCCTCGTTGCAGGGTTCGTTGAGACTGGGGAAACACTTGAAGAAGCTGTGTGTCGGGAAGTTCATGAAGAGGTGGGGCTCGCCATCTGCAACCTTCGCTATGTGCAGAGTCAGCCTTGGCCCTATCCTTGTGGCATCATGGTTGGATTCCGTGCAGACTACAGTAGTGGGCAGCTGATACTCCAGCAGAGTGAGATTGCCGAGGCTCGTTGGGTCACTCCGGACCATCTGCCTTTATTGCCAGAGAAACTGTCCATCGCAAGAAAGCTTATTGATGGTTGGTTGCAGGAGAAAAAGAACCTTGAGTATAATCAAGAAGAGAAATGATGGCAAGCATTTTGATTTTGCCATGCCACGTCCATTTCCAGACCTGTTGTTGAACATTCTATGCTTCTTGTAGTCGGCATTATGAGATGTAAACGATTCGTGACATTCCTTTTGATTTTGTTAATTACTAAAGTTTCGCAAGTGATGGCGCACCTGCATAATTTAACATAAAATAGGAATAAAAACAGCTTCGAAGTTTGTACAACTCACTGAAAATGAGCGACTTTATAGTCGCCAAACAATAAAGTTCAAACTTAGAAGCCGTGAGCAAAGGTACAACAATTATTTCAGATTTGAGAAGCTTTTCTCAGAAAAGAGAATAACCGTGCAATTGAATGCTTACCGAGAAAACCAATCCTTTTTGAAAAAAAACACACACTCCGTCGAAAACAGCAAGTTTTCGTTTCATTTCCGTAGCAAACACACCACTTTTGCCGCCATCTGCAACATAATCACCCCGTATTCTTTCAATCAGTCACCATCTTAGTTTTTGCTGATGCCAGCAGCATGCCATAACGC
>JAFYFI010000101.1 GCA_017543785.1 Alloprevotella sp. | reverse complement strand
ATCGGCCAAGGCCGACGGCGCCAACTGGACCGTTGACCAGTGGAAGGATGCCTATCGCAACATGGCCGCCAACGTCAAGCCCATGATGGACGAGATGAAAGAAATGATGGAACTGCTGGAGAAAGACCCCACAAAGGCTATGGAAATGGCCCAGAATCTGGAAACCAAGTACGCTCCGCTGAACAAACTGGTCGAAGAGTTTGACGAAATCGCTGCAAGCACCGAGAACGGCAAGAAGGTAGCCGAAGACAAGGAATTCGAAGAACAACTCAAGAAGGAATTCGACTTCCCAGACGACATCTAAATCTCCCTCCATCCGAACGTAAACAACCGGCCTGCCGCTCTGCGCGCAGGCCGGTTTTGCATATTTTTCAAATAAAAAGAGCCAAAAACCGCATTTTGTCAAGAAAATGTTTGGTCAGTTCGGGAAAAACCACTACCTTTGCACCCGCAAAACAAAAAATACATCGCGGAGTGGAGCAGTTGGTAGCTCGCCAGGCTCATAACCTGGAGGTCGCATGTTCGAGTCCTGCCTCCGCAACTTTTTCGACATTAACGCACTGCAAACCAGTGCGTTAATTCGTTAAAAAGAAAATCACATAGACAAATAGCAGACAAACTTCTCCTTCGTTTTAGGCGTGTGGCCATACAAAACGGAGAAGAAAAAAATGCCTTTATCTGAACGAAAAACAGGTGCTCGCGTGACGGACATCCTTGCTTTCACTCCACCCAAGTTGCACCAGGGGAAAAAGTGGTTTGTTGACTTCCTCTGCTACGATCCCGTAACAGAAACAATGCGCCGGAAGAAATACCACCTCGACGGCATCAAGAAGATTTCAGACCGCAAACGTCACGGCGCAGAACTTGTTTCCAAATTATTGTATCGACTCCACCAGGGCTGGAACCCGTGGGCAGAGGTAAGCAGCACCAGGCAGTTTGCATCCCTCTCCAACATCTTTGACCTTTTCGTGCGCTGCATCCAAAGACAGCGCGACACGGGTGCGATGCGCCAGAAAACTTATCACTCCTACCACTCCATGCTCGCAAGATTCCGAGAGTGGTGTGAGTCTTGCCCTATCCGGCTTGTCTATGTCTATCAGCTCAACAAAACAGTCCTGGTCGATTTTCTGGAATACATTTACTACGACCGAGAATCGTCCGCGCGCACGCGTAATAATTATAAGACGTGGCTGTATATGTTTTGCGGTTGGCTGATAGACCGTGGCTATATGACAGAGAATCCTGCTGCGAGCATCAAGACCATCAAAGAGGAGCCGAAGAAGCGTGACGCGCTCTCTGCTGAGCAGTTACAGCAACTCAGGTCATATCTGCTTGAAAACGACCGACACTATCTGTTGGCATGTATGATGGAGTATTATGCCTTCATACGTCCAGAGGAACTGACCTGTCTGACCATCGGCGACATTCGTGTGAAGGAGCAAAAGATAGTCGTGCATGGTGAATGGTCCAAGAACCGAAAGGACGAAGCCGTCGGGCTCAATACAGAACTGATAAAAATGATGGTGGACCTTGAAATTTTCAAGTTCCCCTCACATTATTACCTGTTCGGTCGTCACTTCACTCCGGCGGCCGAGAAGACGACGGGTAGAATTTTCAGAGAGAAATTCGCTATACTTCGAAAGAAGTTTAAGTGGCCGGACAGCATCCAGTTCTACAGTCTGAAAGACTCCGGCATCCGTGATTTGGCAAATGCCGAGGGCATTGTCATCGCACGCGACCAGGCACGACATGCAGACATCTCGACGACCAATCACTATTTGAAAGGAGACGCGATGGCCATACATACTGAAACTACAACCTTTCACGGAAAGTTGTAGTAATGGCGAATTGAATTTCAGAAGCCGTGTAAGGAAATTTGCGAAGAATGTGCATTCTCAGCATCCGCATGATTGAACCAGACATAGGTCGCAGACTCATGCCCAATCGTGCGGAAAAAATGCTGTGTATGTATGTTCTTTGCAAACTTCCTGGGCGACGTAAGAAATCCAATTCGGGGCCTGGGGTGGGCAAAAAAAATGGTCAAAACTTTTTAGTTTTGGCAAGAAAGAGAACCATCTGGACAGAAGCACCGACTTCTTCCAGGCGACTGATGAACGCCTGAGAAGACTTGCCTGTTGTGTAAATATCATCAAAGACGAGGACCTTCTTCCCGCGAAAGAAATCCATGTCGATATGTGCATAACAGAGCATATTTTCCGACCGCAGCGAGGAATCACGGTGTTTCTTTCCGCGATGGCCATTGACTGTAATGTAATCGAAGCCATTAATAGCGCCGACGCGTTTGCAGAGAACTTCAGAAAACCGACGGTATCTGCGAACGGTTGTGCGTTGACAACTTGCAGGAATGAAAGCAATAACAGTTGTTGACAAGTCCATCAATGAAAGTGTTTGTGCCACGGCATTTACAGCCCAGGCAGTGACGTATTTTCGACCGTCCTTGAAATCAAGGATGCGCCTGTCGAGTTCTTCCTGCTCGAAAGACTCACGGCGGTAGTACCGCTGCGGGAAATAGTCGAAAATAGCGTATTTTAACATGACTGTCTTTAAAGTAAATAGCAGCCATCCTCAAGCGGGGACGGCTGCTGCGTTAGACTTCTTAGCACTAGAGGTGCGTTTTCTCTTTGGTTTTTCCTCACTGACTGGCGGAGTCACGGGTGCAGGTTCTTGTGTAGATCCCTGTTTCTCTTTTGCCATCTCGAACAAGAGACGCTGAAGGCAGTCGTCGGAGACGTAGATGCCGGTCTGTTGCTTGAGTAGGAAGGCAAAGCGCATGGCTTTGTAGGGGGACTTGCAGTAGGCTTTGGGTTGCAATTCGCCAGTGATTGACACTGCCCATACATTGTTGTTACTGCGATTAGATTTCACGCTGGATGTGATAATTCTTGTTTCCATGATTTTGTGGTTTTAATGAGTTGAACAAAGTATTTATAAAATTGAAGTGTCGAAATAATTCAGGTCGTATACCTCAACATAGGTGATGTCCTCTAAAAGAGAGCTGGCCATGTCCTCAGCAATTTCCGTAGCCTGTGAGAAGTTTTCGGCTTCGACTTCGTATTCATAGGATTCCCCTTCTTCTGTGTTGACGACAACTTTGTAGAAGTTTGCCGGATAATAGCGACGAGTGTGAAGCTTTCCTGTAGTGAAGAGTGATGTTTGAACTGAGTGTGTCATAATTCTTTTAAGTTTTTTGTTAGACATTGATTTTTGCGCCTAGACGCTCTTTGTAATTTTTACGTGCTTAGGTAAGTGACGCAGGATGACGGTTTGCAAGGATTCGGCAAAAGACCAGTCTGTTATTTTTCACCTTCAGGCGGGCAAAATTGTGCAGGCTGCAACGTAGCGAAGGCAAACAATTTTGTGAAAAATATTGCAGAACCAAGCGAGCACCGTGCGCAGCATCCTTGCTGAAGGAGAACTCAAACTAACTTTGCAAAGTAAAAAGTATCGGAGAACGTCTATACGGCATGACAAAAGAAGTGTCAAAAAAAAAAAACAAAAGAAGACATGCCAGGACAACCACTCCAGGAAAGGGAAGAGCAACACCGGCTATCCGTTCTATTCGTGTTGTCTAACAAAGAAGAGGATACAAGAATACAAAATAGAAGGCAACCGATAACAGCACAAAGGAAATAAGGAGATGCTCAGCACACGAAGGAGAACAAGAACAAACGAGAGTACATCGACCTTACGACACTAAAATAATGATTTGTGAACAAAAAAATGCAGATCTGGAAACAAGCAACATCCAGAGTATGAAGCGATCCTGACAACAAGGGCGGGAACAAAACGAGCAGCAATCTACCATAGCCGACGCACCTTACGAATTGTGCGTACCAAGGCATAAGCATCTGACCGCATTAGTAGAAGCACTGTCGTATTCTCTGTAATGGCATGGAGAAGGGATGCAGCGCCGATTTAACGAAAAACAGTCAGCGAAGAAAAACAAATATTACTGTCCGCTAAACCATAATCCGCATAGCCCAACTTCTTGACCTTCAGAAGTTGGGTGTTTTCACATTCTTGTACAAGCCCCCTCAGTCTTTTCCCTCATCTTCTGGAGGTGCTTCAGATGCTTCCTCCAACATGAT
>JAFYFI010000100.1 GCA_017543785.1 Alloprevotella sp. | reverse complement strand
GGATTTTCGGAGAGTCAAAATCTTTGCAGAAATTCCTCAAATCTGCGTTCTATTTTGAAGAAAATCGCGTGTCAAAACTTTTTACTTTTTCGTCAATATTCTTTACCTAAACGCCAAGCGGCGCAAGTCTTGAACTGGCGCCGCTTGGCATTATGGATTGACTAGGTACTTACGCCCTGTTTTCTTTTTTGCGGATGCCCCTCGGAAGGTCGCTTCCCTGAGAAACTATGACAAACTTACTTTATGGTGCCCGTAAATACTGAGCGCATCACTGGTTCGTAGGCGCTTGGCGTAAACTTATAGTCCAGAATGTTGATTGTCAGGTTCTTTCCTTTGAACGTGCCGTTCATGTAGCCCTGTCTGTAGGCCTTAAACGCGCCGTCCATGGTACCGCCTGCTATGCCGGCGAAGTTCTCAGCGTCCAGGCTGAACATGTAGCTGCCGTCATTCAGCTTAGTCACCTCAACATTCTTGAACGTGATGTCGGTCATCATGCTCGCAGGCATCTCTCCCCTTGCAGGGCGCCCGGTCATTTCCTTTACCACTATGGTTAAGCTGCCGTCGGCTTCCGTCTTTGCCGTCACGTCGGTCTTGTCAGTCATATAGTCTGAAAACTCTCCGCTTTCAGGGTTGAGGCACACCTTTGTCACCAACTCGCCGCTGAAGGATATCTCGCCCTTTAGTTCAGGAGTTTCGATTTTACTGTTTTCGTCGTCGCTATCGCCGCACGATGCTAAGGTCAGCGTCGTAGCAAATAGCAGAAGTGCCAAAGTCTTAAGTTTTTTCATTGTTTCTAATTTATTTTTCATTCTCGGATGCAAAATTAGGCAAAAGTTCCTTTGCCCACAATCCTTATTTATAAGGAATTGGATTTTAGGCGGTTATTTCAGCTTTAATGCTAATAACCTAAAAGCCAACCTTTGTTTTTCAGCACTTTTTTCTCATTTTTGCATTTACAATGGATACGTCGAGGATACTAAACATATTGTTCATCGTGGGAATGTTGCTGGTAGCTGCTGCAATCTACCTTTTCAACCCCACCGAATACACCTTCATGCCGAAGTGCATCTTCAAGAGCCTCACTGGGTTCAGCTGTCCAGGCTGTGGCTTCCAGCGCTCGCTCCATGCCTTTCTCCATGGCGATTTTGCCTCAGCCATACGCTACAATTACTTTTTCCTCATAGCCATGCCCTATCTCTTCTCGGTAGTGATGAGCGACGTTATACTTCGCGGCGAGGCACGCCGTCGGTGGCAGCGCTTCACACATAGCCGTTGGGTGCTCCTTGGCTTCGTCATACTGGCCATGGCATGGTGGATAGTGCGCAATATCACGGGGTTATGAGTCCCGTTAGCCCTAAAAAAGAGTTTGTATCTTTGCCATAAAATATATTTATGCTAATTTCGCAGAGCAAACGTATAATAAAATATCTACGAACATGAACACCT
The DNA here is from genome assembly GCA_017543785.1 of Alloprevotella sp. Taxonomy (GTDB): domain Bacteria; phylum Bacteroidota; class Bacteroidia; order Bacteroidales; family Bacteroidaceae; genus Alloprevotella. The sequence continues at coordinate 3,883 of JAFYFI010000100.1, read as the reverse complement.
ACTATTACCTCGATTCCACAAACACACGTCGTGGTCCTGTTGACGGCAACCGTCTTCCCGCCGAGGGTGCTACTCTGAAGACACTTGTCTGGTGTGTCGGTATGCAAGAATGGACTCCTGCGGCTGACGTGCCCGAACTGGCTTCGCTCTTCCAGACCTACAACTCCCAGGCAGCCGAGGAGACTGTTCCTAAAAGCGAGAATCCACAAGCCGAAGTTTCTCAGCCCATGTATGCTCAATATCAGCAGCCTGCCTACGGTCAGCCATATCAGCAAGCCTATCAGCAGCCTGAGCCGTATAGGAATATGCCTCCCATGCCCGATAGCAACCTGGTGTGGGCAATACTTTGCACCATATGCTGCTGCCTGCCTTTCGGTATAGTATCTATCATCTATGCAACAAAGGTGAGCGGACTGTATGCGTCAGGGCAGTACGAGGCTGCTCTCAAAGCCAGCTCAAACGCTAAGAAATGGGCTACCTGGGGCGCTGTGACAGGTATAGTGCTGAGCCTGCTCTACAGCCTTTTCTACGTATTCATCCTGGGAATGGCTGGTGTCACCTCCTCATCGCACATATACTAAGAAGAGGTTGTGATTGGCTTGATGCTAACCACACTTGTGGTATATTTTGCATTGATATACGTCGTTTCCCGGCGCTCTGAGGGGCGTGGCGGAAACGACGATTTCTTTCGTGCTGCCCGACGTTCGCCATGGCAGATGGTGGCTTTTGGCATGATAGGCGCCAGCATAAGCGGAGTGTCGCTTATAAGTGTGCCCGGATGGGTGCAGCAAACCCACATGACCTACCTGCAGATGTGCATGGGCTTCGTCTTGGGATATGCTGTAGTGGCCTTCATCCTCCTGCCCTTGTACTACCGCCTGCGCCTCACCAGTATCTATGCCTACCTGGGGCAGCGTTTCGGGAGTCGCACTCAGCAGATGGGAGCTGTTTTCTTCTTCCTGTCAAAACTCACGGGGGCAGCAGCGCGGCTATATCTGGTAGTCGTTGTCATCACGCAGTTCGTTGGTGTTCACGGCGCCCAGGGCTCTCTCGGGGTGAAGGTTCTCGTGGCTGCCATATTGCTCTTGCTCATGTATGGATATACTCGCCGCAGCGGCATCCGCACACTGGTGCGCACCGATGTCTTGCAGACCTTTTGCATGCTTCTTGCCATAGTGGGCGTAGCTTGGGCTGTAGCCGATGTGCTGCAGATGGACCTGCCAGCGGCTTGGGAGTATGTGGCAAGAAGTCCGCTGAGCCAGGTGTTCGAGTGGGACGCCGGCAACAAGCAGGCATTTTGGCGTCAGTTTCTTAGTGGCATATTCATCGTTGTAGTCATGACCGGGCTCGACCAGGACATGATGCAGAAAAACCTCACCTGCAGCAGCCTGCGTGACGCTCAGAAAAGCATGCTCTCCTATGGCATAGCCTTTCTGCCTATAAACGCGCTGTTGCTTGCGCTGGGCATCCTTCTGTATGCTGCAGCAGCCACAGTGCCGGCTATGGAGGGCATTTCGGGAGACGCCCTGTTGCCAGCCCTTGTCTCCAGTGGAACTATGGGCGAGTGGGTAGTGGTGCCTTTCACCATAGGCATAGTAGCGGCAGCCTTTTCTTCGGCAGACTCAGCAATGACCTCGCTTACAACAAGTTTCTGCATCGACATCCTCGGCATAGAACGTGCCGGCTATGAAGAGCAACGGGCAGAGCGCGTGCGGCGCTGGGTTCATGCCTCAGTAGTCGTGGCATTCCTTCTTTGCATAGTGGCATTCTGCATCATCAGCAACGACAGCATCATCAACGCCATCTATGTCTTGGCTTCCTACACCTACGGACCTCTGCTTGGGCTCTACGCCTTCGGGCTCTTTACCCGCTGGCAGGTCAGAGAGCGCTGGATGCCCGCTTGCATGCTGCTGAGCCCCGTGGTGTGCGGACTTCTTGACTTCCTCTCGCCGCGACTGTGGGGCTACACTTTCGGCTACGAACTTCTTCTGCTCAATGGCGGACTCACCTTTATCCTTCTCATGCTCATCTCTGCTAAGAACAAAGCCTGACAGCACAAAAATCCCTCCATGCCAGAGAGTAGATAAACTCAAAAAAAGAACCGCCCCGTGCAAATGCCTGGGGCGGTTCTTTTTTTATTGTAATGTTGTCTTGAAACAGGAACTTATCCGAAATAGCGCTTGTAGAGGCCAGCAAAGCCGCGGCCGTGGCGAGCTTCGTCGCGAGCCATTTCGTGAACGTTGTCGTGGATAGCGTCCAGACCAAGTTCCTTGGCGCGTTTGGCAATGTTGTTCTTGTCCTCGCATGCACCAGCTTCGGCAATCATGCGCTTGTAGAGGTTTGTCTTTGTGTCCCATACGTTGTCGCCGAGCATCTCGCAGAAACGGCTTGCATGGTCAGCCTCTTCATAGGCATATTGGCGGAAGGCAGCTGCTATTTCGGGATAGCCTTCGCGGTCGGCTTGGCGTGCCATGGCGAGATACTGTCCTACTTCGGAACATTCACCTAGCCAGTGGGCGTTGAGGCCTTTCTTTATTTCCTCGTCAACGTCCTTGGCAATACCAATCTGGTGTTCTATGGCAAAATTGAGTTCTCCTTCTACAACTTCGTTAAACTTGGATGCAGGTACGCCACAAACTGGGCAGCGCTCGGGAGCTTCGTCGCCTTCGTGCACGTATCCACATACGGTGCAGACAAATTTCTTTTTCATAATAGTTCGATTAGAGATAATTGTTTGTAAATGTTATGATTCACTTGCGAAAATACGACAAATCTTTGTTCTGACAAAGAAAATGAGTGTTATATTTTCTTGCGTATATATTCGGCGAAGGTATATGCACATTCGTTGTCTTCGTCGGCGCAGTGCTCTTCTTCTTGTGTGCATTGCCATTTGCTCCAGTCAACTTCGGGAAAGTATGTGTCGGCATGGGCTGGAGTAGCGTGGGCAAATGTCAGGCTCAGGCGGTCGGCAAGGGGCAGGGCTTTGGCATAGACACTCGCACCACCTATTATATATACATCTTCCTCGGGTTTGCAAGCCTTGAGCGCATCTGTCAGCGAGGGAAAAACCTCAATGCCTTTTGCCGAGAAAATGGCATTATCTTCTCGCGCCGGCGACACCCCAGCCTTTGTTTCCGCTATGTGTGTGCTGCGCGTCAGCACTATGTTGCGGCGGTTGGGCAGGGCTCCTTTGGGCAAACTCTCAAACGTGCGCCTCCCCATGATGACGGTGTTGCCCGTCGTAAGGCTTCGGAAGCGCTGCATGTCGGCACGCAGGCGAAAGAGGAGCTGGTTCTGGTATCCTATGGCTCCGTTTTCGGCAATGGCACAGATAATGGTTATCATACGGAAACTTCAGCTTTAATGTGTGGCCAGGGGTTGTAGTCTTCAAGTTGGAAATCCTCGTAGCGGAAGGAGAAGATGTCCTTCACGTCGGGATTGATGACCATTCGGGGCAGAGGTCGAGGAGTGCGTGTCAGCTGAAGCTCTGCCTGCTGAAGGTGGTTCAGGTATAAGTGCGTGTCGCCTGTGGTGTGGATGAAGTCTCCTGTCTGCAGTCCGCACACTTGAGCCATCATCTGCAGCAGCAGCGCATAGCTGGCAATGTTGAAAGGCACTCCAAGAAACGTGTCTGCCGAGCGCTGGTAGAGTTGCAGCGAAAGGCGTCCGTCTGCCACATAAAACTGGAAGAGCAAGTGGCACGGCGGCAAAGCCATTTCACTCACCTCAGCCACATTCCAAGCAGATACGATGATGCGGCGCGAGTCGGGATTGTTTTTTATGAGTTCTACGGCTTGGGCTATCTGGTCGATGGTGCCTCCGTTATAGTCGGGCCAAGAACGCCACTGGTGGCCATATACAGGTCCGAGTTCCCCATTCTCGT
>JAFYFI010000099.1 GCA_017543785.1 Alloprevotella sp. | reverse complement strand
ATTTTCTGCTGCCCGTGATATTCCAAAAGACTCCAAGTTACAAAACAAATAGCACACTTCTTTTCATAATTGATAATCAGCCTGCACATGAGAATGTCCCATACGCAGGCTGAAAAAATTTATTTAGTTTTTTTGAGGGTCTTAGTTATAGAGCTTTATTTAGCAGCTCTCTTTTCGCGGAAGATAAGCGTAAAGAGGACTAAGACAACCAGAGCATATCCAGCGAAGATAAACCAGCTTGTATGCCAGCCTTCTACTCTAAGCAGAGGGTCGGTCTGGGTGTTTACAAACTTATCTACCACTGCCTGAGCTGCGAGTGAGCCGAAGGTCGCACCAAGTCCGTTTGTCATAAGCATAAACAAGCCCTGAGCCGAACTGCGTAGTTCTTCGTTGGTGTTTTTGTCCACATAGAGAGCTCCGCTGATGTTGAAGAAGTCGAAGGCTACACCATATACGATGCAGGAGAGGATGAACATCCACACTCCAGGACCTGGGTCGCCCGTTCCGAACAAACCAAAACGCAGAACCCAGCCAGCCATGGCAATCATCATGACGCGCTTGATGCCAAAACGCCCTAGCACGAACGGGATGAGCAGGATACACAGGGTTTCACTAATCTGGGAGAGAGAAATAAGCATGTTGGCATGCTGCGCACCGAAGGTATCCTTGAAAGCATCTATCTCTGCAAAAGAACTGATGTATCCATTTGCGAAGCCGTTCGAAATCTGCAGCTGCAGACCGAGAAGGAAGGAGAAGATGAAGAAAATCGCCATATGCTTCTGCTTAAAGAGCGAGAATGCACGTAGTCCGAGGGCATCGACAAGGCTCTTGCTGCTTTGGCCTTCTGACGTGGGGCATGCGGGAAGAGTGGGTGCATAGAATGCCAAAAGCAGACTCACGCATCCGCTTACGACGAACTGCCATGCGTTGTGCTGAAACCCAAGAACGTCAACTGCCACCATGGTGCAGATGAAGCCTACCGTTCCGAAGACACGGATTGGGGGGAAGTCTTTCACCGTATCCAAGCCAGCCTTTGTAAGGGCTGAGAATGCTACGCTATTGGTAAGTGCCAGTGTGGGCATATAGAAGGCTACGCTTAAGGAATAGAGCGTGAACAATGTCCAGGCATTCATACTATCGCCTGCCGTAAGTCCGTAGTATCCAGCAGCAACCATGAGTGCACCTGCCAAGAAATGGCATATTCCCAATAGGCGCTCAGCACGTATCCATTTGTCGGCAACAATGCCCATCAGTGCAGGCATAAAAATAGAGACTATACCCTGAATGCTGTAGAACCAGCCAATAATGTCAGGATGTCCGGAAGCGAACAGATAGCCTCCCATAGACGTCAAATAGGCGCCCCATGCAGCGAATTGCAGAAAATTCATCGCGACAAGGCGCGTTTGCAATTGAAATTTGTTTGACATAGCTTTAGTATAATAGTTAATATATTTTCAAAACATAAAATTCGAGCTTTTCTACCTTTATGTCTGAGCAAAAATAGACAAAACATTCAACACAACAAAGAACGCAAACATGGTTTTTGCTCTAAATTTGCATCTTTCACGAAGATTTCATAATTTTGCGAAAGAATTAGCCACCTGTGTGTTTAGTTGCCTTGTCATGGGGAATACTGAGAAAAGACATACCCCAGACAGCTAAACTACCAGTTTCTTACAGAGCTAAAGAACTATACGTCTCATGAAAGAACTCCACATATTCTATGCTCCCGAGATAGAGAGCACCAATGAACTCAGTCCTGAAGACTCGGCTCACGCTGTACGTGTGTTGAGAATGCACGAAGGCGACGAGATAACTCTTACCGACGGCAAGGGGCACTTTCTGGAAGGGCGCATTACCATAGCTTCGCAGAAACACTGTAGGGTGGAGATAACTGACAGGCGCAAGGTAGAAGCCTCGTGGAGAGGAAAGATTAACATTGCGGTAGCTCCCACAAAGAGCATGGACAGGATAGAATGGTTCGCAGAGAAAGCCACCGAGATAGGCGTTGACCGCATCACATTCCTGAACTGCAAAAATTCAGAGAGAAGAATCATAAAGACTGAGCGAATAGAAAAAATTGTCGTTGCCGCCATGAAGCAGAGCCACAAAGCCTGGCTACCGGAAATAGAGGGTATGACAGACTTCAAGACTTTCATCGCTCAAGAGTTTCATGGTGACAAATATATAGCCCACTGCTATGCGGAGTCGGACATTGAGCCGCAGAACAACCTTGACGACGAAAAGCTGTCGGACAAAGAAGCGGGCTTATTATGGAACGAATGTAGCGAGGACGGAAACACTCTTGTGCTCATAGGTCCCGAGGGAGACTTCAGCATAGACGAGGTGAGAGAGGCACTTGCTGCGGGGTTCAAGCCTATCAGTCTTGGAGACAGCCGTCTAAGGACTGAAACTGCGGCTCTTGCTGCCGTTCACATTATGAACATTAAGAAAAACTAACCTTTAATCCGTCGGCAAAGTGAGCAAAGATAAAAGAAGCTTACTCATGCTTGCCGAACCGCAATAGGCTTGCGGGAACTCAAATGAAAAATTGCAGATGAATCCTAAGAAAAAGAAAAGACTTATTGAGGCTTCGCTCCTCTTCTGTCTATTGGCAGGTATTGTCACAGGACTATACTTCGGTTTGTTTGCTCCAAAAGACTATCGCGACCTTATCCCTGCAGAGAGCAAGGCTGTTGTGGAGTTGCCCTACTCCATGCTTTCGGAGATGAAACTTTTCTCAGGTGGAGAAAAGTCGGAATTTGACCTGCCGCACAACGGTCTGGACGATGCAGAACCGGCATTTCTGATAATTACGCCCAACGAATATGTGGGACTAGTTGTGAAAACTAAAAATCTTGCACAGCTTGGCAAAGAGATAACTGAAAGTGCAAAAAAGCAACTTTGCCAAACACCGACAAGAGCCGAGGGCTTTACTTGGACATGGGCTAAGACAGGGTGGTTTGTGGCATGGAACGAAGAGGCTCTGCTCGTGCTGGGACCAGGAAGCATGGGAGAGCGAGATGCCATGAAACAAACTGCAAGACAAATGTTTAGGTCGGGCAAGAGTAAGAGCTTCAGAAATTCGGAATACCAGGACCTTGTCAATGATATCGAAGGTGAAGGTAAGGTTTATGTCCGTGTGGATGCTATGCCCATGCCTATAGGTACGATGCTGCGCCTAAGTCTCCCGGAAGCCATTGAGACATCAAGAGTGGTTCTGACGGGAAGCCTCAGACTTGACTCAAAAGGAAAGAATCGTCCCTTGCTTTTTGAAGGAACACTTACGAGCGAAGACAGCGAGACGAAGAAACTCCTCGACGAGCGTCTGCCTGGGAAAGTTCTCTCCAGTGATGCGCTGCAAGATATATCTGCTTCCGACATATCCTTTGGCCTGAACATCAAAGGGACAGAGTTTATTAAAAAACTTAAAGGAGAGGCTGACGGACGGATGCTGCTCTCTGCTATAGGTGATGTAGTAAACATCAAGAATATTCTGGCTCAGGCTGACGGCGAGATTCTACTTTCGGCAAGCAACCTGACGAAAAAATTGCCAGAATTCTCCATGTCGCTACAAAAGGGTAATGCGTCGAAAGAGAGAATGAAATGTGAAGAGATATTCACCGATGCCGACTCTGGAATTCAACCTGCCAACAATGGCTTTCTGAAAAACGCTCAGCAAGGTACTATTCTCTTCGAGGAGAACGACTCCATTATATATATACGCACGCGCGAGGACGGCAAAACTCTTTCAAAGCATGCCTCTCTGAACAACAAGGGCAGGGATGTCCGCCAGCTGCTATATATCAATTTAGAGAATACTAGCCAAGACGATAAGGAAGATAATCCGCTAAGCATAATAAGCCGCTTTATGCCCGACAAGAAAAAACTTACGTTGCAAGAGTTTTCGGATGGCATGTTTAACATTACGATGGAATAGCATTTTGTCTCTTCCAATATATGCTTTACTAGATTGAATTATAATGACTGAGATTTTTATAGACAACACTCTGCCCTGCGTTTTCTCAGAAAGGACTGACATCCGTAGCGATGTATGGAAAAAGGAACTGAAGCTCGAAAGGGGGAAGAAATATCTGATTGAAGCGGAATCTGGCTCAGGAAAGACATCCTTATGCAGCTTTCTTATTGGGCAGAGGAGCGACTACCTGGGCAGGATATGCTTTGACAAGACTGACATTCGGCAGTTCAGACCTACAGACTGGGCGGACATACGTTGTCGGCATATAAGTAGCGTCTTTCAGGAAATGCGCATCTTTGCCGAGCTGTCGGGCTGGGAAAATGTGGTGATAAAAAACAATCTGACTAAACACAAGACAGAATCGGAAATTTTAGACTGGTTCCAACGGCTGGGACTTGGCAATCACACCACACATCTTGCAGGCAAGATGAGCCTTGGTCAACAACAGCGCATCGCACTTATGCGCAGCCTTACACAACCTTTTGACTTTATCATAGCAGACGAGCCCGTCAGCCACCTCGACGAGGAAAACGCCATCATAATGGCTGAACTCATGAAAGAAGAGGCTGAGAAGAACAATGCAGGAATCATTGTGACTAGCATTGGCAAACGCCTTCCCCTAGACTATGACTACATCCTAAAGCTTTAAGTACGCTACATGAATATTCTCAAAAAATTACTTCGACGACATACCAGCATTCCTCAGCTAATCGGCTTTGCCCTTGCCAATCTGGCTGGCATGTGGATTGTGATGCTTGGCATTCAGTTTTACTACGACGCCGTTCCTGTCTTCACTTCCGACGATGCGTTCTCAAACAACAACTACATTGTAGTATCAAAGCACATCTCCAGTCTGGGCACAGTGTCGGGGCAAGACGGAGGATTCAAGGATAATGAGGTTGAAGAGATAAAAAAACAGTCTTTCTGCAAAAGAGTGGCACCATTCACGTCGTCGGCATATAGAACTACGGCAGAAATGAGTTTCAAGGGGATGTCGCCAATCTCAACCGAACTGTTCTTCGAATCGGTTCCCGATGACTTTGTTGACACTAAAGCAGAGGAATGGAGATACAATGCTGGAGACGATACTGTTCCTGTAATCCTGCCACGCGCCTATCTTGCACTCTATAATTTCGGTTTTGCGCAGAGTCATGGCTTGCCAAAACTTTCCGACGGTCTGGCTAGTAACATTGAGATGAACATACACATCGGGAACGGCGATGACCGGAAAGTATTCAAAGGCAACATCTTGGGATTTTCAGGAAGACTTAACACCATACTGGTTCCTGAAAGTTTCATCATGTGGAGCAATGAGGTTTTTGCCCCCGACGAAGCAGAAAATCCCACAAGGCTAATCATGGAAGTGACTAATCCTACAGATGACGCCATTGCAACCTTTATGCAAAAGAAAAACTATGACATAGAGGACGACAAACTCAATGCCGGACGTGCCACTTATTTCCTAAAAATAGTAGTCAGCATTGTGATGCTCGTAGGTTTACTGGTTTGCATACTGTCCTTTTACATCCTAACATTGAGCATTTTCCTTCTGATACAAAAAAACACCACAAAACTTGAAACGCTATTCCTCATAGGATATAAAGACAAGACGGTTTGCCTTCCATACCAAAGTCTGGCTTTGACTATAAACGCCGTCTCGCTCATAGTAGCCTTCCTTTTGGTAATAGTGTGCCGTAGCTATTACGTTTCCTTTATCTCAGACCTGTTTCCACAAATAGAGACTTCCGGCATCCTTCCCACAATAGTTGCCGGTATAGCCATTTTCACCTTTACGGCAATACTCAATACTATTATCCTACGAAAGAAAATATCCAAGATAGCAAAGTTCAGCTAAACAAAACCCCGTCAACACATGGAGCTACTCATAAAACTCTTTGAAGAACATTTCCGCACTAAGGTACACACCCACGAGTCCTTGGCTAAGGCTGGAAGCAACAGACAATACTACAGAATTCAGGACCAGCAGGGCAATAGTGCCATAGGCGTTGTAGGCGAGTCTGAGCGCGAGAACAGGACTTTCATTTACATGGCAAAACACTTCCTCCAGAAAGGATTGCCTGTACCCATGATTTACGCCGTAAGTCCCGACTACAAGAGATATCTTCAGGAAGACTTGGGGAAAGTTTCACTCTTCAGCGCACTCCGCCAGGGTAGGGAAAATGGTGGAAACTACTCAGAGGAAGAAGTAGCACTGATAGAACGTACCATCCGACTTCTGCCTCACGTCCAGATTGAAGGAGCCGATGGCATGGACGACAACATGCTCCTGCCACCAGGCAGGTTCGAGAAACGCTCTGTACTCTACGACTTGAATTATTTCAAATACAGTTTCCTGCGTCCATATGGCATAGGCTACGACGAAGATGCTCTGCAAGACGATTTTGAACTGTTGGCAAGCAGACTGACAAAAGAGAAATACGACTATTTTCTCTATCGCGACTTTCAGGCACGAAACATCATGCTAGTAGGAGAAGAGCCATACCTCATCGACTTTCAGGGCGGGAAGCGAGGTCCCTTAGGGTTCGACTTGGCAGCATTTCTCTGGCAGGCATCAGCCCGATACTCCCCCACTCTGCGCGAAAAGATGATTGATGCTTACCTCGACGAGCTGCAGACAATCATACCTGTAGACAAAGAAACCTTTCGCCAAGAACTTTCTCAGCTCATCCTCTTACGCCTGTTGGGCGTGTTGGGAGCATACGGGCTGAGAGGTTTATACGAGCGGAAACAGTATTTTCTCGAAAATATCCCCTCTGCAATAATCAACCTAAGGGATCTTTTCAATTCTGCCGACTTCAGCTGCTATCCAGAGCTAGGAAATATTGTTCAACAACTATCTGCCTCACCACTT
>JAFYFI010000098.1 GCA_017543785.1 Alloprevotella sp. | reverse complement strand
TTTCGAAAACGTAACCATCACGGCTACCACCGACGTGAAGGAAGCTTTCACAGGAGCAAAGTACATCATCTCGAGCGGCGGCGCTCCTCGTAAGGAAGGCATGACACGCGAAGACCTTCTGGCTGGCAACTGCAAAATTGCCGAGGAACTCGGAAAGAACATCAAGCAGTATTGCCCCGACGTGAAGCATGTTGTCATCATCTTCAACCCCGCCGACCTAACCGGACTCGTAACTCTGCTTTGGAGCGGACTGAAACCCTCTCAGGTGACCACCCTCGCCGGACTCGACACGACACGTCTGCAAAGTGCGCTGGCTAAGAAGTTTGGCGTGATGCAGAGCGAAATCACCGGCTGCGCCACATACGGCGGCCACGGCGAGCAGATGGCAGTCTTTGGCAGCCACGTGAAGGTGGCTGGACGCAACCTTAGCGACATCATCGGCACTGCAGAGTTCCCCGCCGAGGAGTGGGAGCAGATGAAGAAAGACGTGACGCAGGGCGGCGCTGCCATCATAAAGCTCCGCGGCAGAAGCTCCTTCCAGAGCCCCTCGCAGCTCAGCGTAGAGATGATTCGTTCCGTCATGGGCGGTGAGAAGTTCCGCTTCCCCGCTGGAACATACGTCAAGAACGACCGCTACCAGAACGTGATGATGGCTATGGACACCACTCTCGACGAGCATGGCTGCAGCTATCGCATGCCAGAGGGAACAGCCGAGGAAATTGCCAAGCTCGACCAGAGCTATGAGCACCTCTGCAAGATGCGCGACGAACTCGTTACGCTCAACATCGTTCCTCCCGTGAGCGAGTGGAGCAAGGTGAATCCGAACCTCTAACAGAAACCGATATAACCCTCAACAGCCGCTGGCAAATTCTCCTGCCGGCGGCTGTTTCTTTGGTACAGCAGCCGGCGGAAACCTGTTGTCTGCCGGAAAGGTGTTCTGCCGAAAAAACTTCATGGCTTGAAGAAGAAGGAGAGAAAAATGTTCAGCGGTATTTTTTGCCCGCCACAAAAAAATCGGCTGCAGAAAAATCATTGTCTGTTAACATGAAATGCCAAAGTATATATCAGTTTGAAAAACGCACTTTACAAAGCTGTGGAATTAAGATTTTTTTGGGAAAAAATCTTTCAGAATTAGTGTCCTATGAAGTAATAAAGAGTTAATTTTGCACATGAAAAATTGTGCATATCCAATGCTCAGGTTTATGGCTTCAAAATACGACATAGAGTATTTCTCTTGGTTCGACGGTTCAGGCTTGTCGAGTACAGAAGGGACTTGTGTCTATGAGAATACATACGTAAAGAGCATGACAAAATAAAACTGCAGCGGCGCTTCTAGGGAAGTGCCGCCTTTTTTTAGAAACGCAGCGTTTGCGTAAGGTGAAGACAATCATTGATGAACAGAAAAAAATATAAAGTTTTAACAAAATGTTTATGAAACAAAAATTACTTCACATCAAGATGTTCCTGCTCGTCAGCATAATGGCGATGCTCGGAACGAATGCTTGGGCAACGGCAGTATCGTTGTCTGGCGGATCACATGATGGCTCTGCCATTACGTGGACTGTTACTGATGGTACTGCTACAGCCGTTACTGTTAAGCAACTGAAAGGTGCGGGAAATGCTGTAAATGCCAACTACATATCAGCTCCTCGTGTCTATAGGGCCAACCTTCTCTCTTTTGAGGCATCCGATGGATATGCCATTACTAATATTTCCATTACCTATTCTAGCACCTATAAGGGCTCGACAATTACGTCGGGTACGGTGATGAGTGGAAATGATGTTACGTCCAATACCACTGACATCACACAGACTCTGGCAACAGCCAGCAACGGAACCCACACCTTTGCCTCGACTAATGCATCGGGTTTGTCTGCCATATACATACAGAATGGTACTACAAGTTCTGTAAACACCCAGCTCCGTATAACTTCTATAGACGTAACCTTCGTTAGCACAGGCGGAGCTACCAAGACCGAGACTACAACGAGCTTCGCAACTTCCAGCTACAGTCTTGAGATAAACAGTACACAATACTCCTCCTTCACAGGTCAGACAGCCACAGTGAATGCTGGCGGCAGTGCTGTGAGCGGAGCATCTGTTACCTACTCCTCCAGCGATGCAGCAGTAGCCAGCGTAGATGCTAGCACCGGCGCCGTGACACTGGGAACGAAAGTAGGCACGGCAACAATCACCGCAACCTACGCCGGCGATGACGACTATAGCGGAAGCTCAGCCTCCTACACTATAACGCTGACCTATCCATACGTACACGCCGGAACTCAGGCAGACCCCTTCACAGTGGAAGAGGCATATGCCAAGGCACAGGAGATAGGCACTACAGCAGCAGGTCCCTGGTACGTGAAAGGTATCGTGGCACAGGTTGACGAAGTAAATTTGACCCACGGCAATGCACAATACTGGATTTCCGACGACGGCACTACTTCAGGAAAAATGCTGGAAATCTATCGCGGTAAGTATCTTGAAAATGCCGCCTTCACCTCCTCCGACCAGATACAGGTAGCTGACGAAGTCGTAGTGACCGGTAACCTCGTGAACTACAACAACACTACGCCCGAGTTTGGACAAGGCAACTATCTGGTATCCCTGAGCCGCGGCGGACTGGCAGACGCTGAGTTTGCCTTCTCGCCCGATGCCTACACAGTAGTTCTGGGCAACAGCTTCGCAGCTCCTACGCTCTCTACAGCAGCTGGCTACGACGGCACACCTGCCTACAGCAGCTCTGACACAGGCGTAGCCACCGTTGACGCAAACTCCGGCGCTGTGACCATAGTAGGCGTCGGCACAGCAGTGATAACTGCCAGCGCAGCAGCAACCAGCAACTTCCTGGCAGGCGAGGCTAACTACACGCTGACTGTAGTAAACAAACTCTCTCCAGAACTCACGGTAGATCCCACTAGCCTCACCGTTACCGTAGGCGCAGCCGACGGCACCGTCAGCGTCAGCACAGCGAGCGGCTATGCAGGCACTGTGACAGTATCTTCCGACAATACCTCCGTAGCAACCGCAAGCTACAGCGCAGGCACAATCACCGTGACCTATGGCAACATCGGTACAGCAACTCTCACGGTTACGGCACCTGCAAACGGAGACTACGAGGCTCAGACACAGACCATAGCAGTAACCGTAAACGACGTTTCAGGTACGTTGTGGGAAGAAGACTTCAGCTCCTACAATGCTAATGATGTTCCCTCTGGCGGCACATACAGCTACGTAAGCACCGATGGCACATCAGTGACGAAAATCTACGCTGCAAACCTTGCTGAAGGCACATCGCCTGAGATTCTCGTCGGCAAGGGCGGCGGCTCTTTCGCTGCTACAGTACCTCTCAACGGATACTACGGAACACTCACACTGACCTATAACGTAAACAATACTAACCTTACAATCTCTTCATCAGTGGGTACTGTAGGCGCATCTACTAACGTAAGCGGCAAGACCTATCAGATAGAAATCACTGACGTGCCCGAAGGAACAAGCGCTATAACAATTACCTTTGCCAACGAAAAGAGCGGCAATACTCGCCTTGACAACATAGTGCTGGAAGGTACTACCAAATCCTCTGGTGCTGTAGTTGCTCCACTCTTCAACCCGGCATCGGGAGCTATAGTAGCTGGTACCGACGTAACGATATCTTCAGACGAAGGCACAACGCTAAAATATACAGTTGACGGAACAGACCCATCAACCTCGGGCACCGCAACGGTTACGGCAACCAACAGTGCTACGGTGACGGTGACTGCTCCAACGACAATACGTGCAATTGCCGTTGACGGAAGTTCCAACGAGAGCACCGAAGCTACGGCTACATACACCATGGTTGTTCCCTCTCCCGAGTTCTCGCCAGTAGCAGGTCCAGTGGCTGCAGGCACAGAGGTAACGATTACTGCCACCGGTGCAGCTTCCATAAAGTACACCACCGACGGAACAGAGCCCAGCGCAGCAAACGGAACAGTTTACAGCGACCCGATAGAGATCAACAGCAACACTACACTTAAGGCAGTAGCTTTCGACAGCTACGGCAATGCCGGCGATGTGGTTACTGCTGAATATACAATCCGCATTGAAGGAAACATAACTCTGAACAAACAGCTCGTCTTCATACCAGATAATTCTGGAATGTCAGGCAGCAGCTACGCATCCAACAATACCTTGGAAACTCTCTCAGGAACATGGGACGGCGACGCCACGACAACGGAATTCACAGGATTTACCTTCACCGACGCCTATGCCCCGACGCAGGCCGGAGTACATTATTTCCAGCTGAAAGCCAACACAGGCGAAATGATTTTCCCAACCATCATTTCCGACTATGGTTTCGACGTTACGATAGACTACGCAGTGAACCAAGCAGTAGTAACCATCGACGATGTTGAGGCTACTGGCACATCAGCAACATCTGCCAAGCTGAAAATAGCTACAGGTACAAACTACTGCCGCATCAACTCTATCACTCTCACACCGCGCACCGACGTCAAAATTTCAGTGACGCTTGCTGAGGTTGAACTCGGCGAAGGCAAAGTGTATGCCGGAACATACTACAATGCAGGCAGTGCCTACATAATGCCTGCCGGCATGACGGGCTACACCATCACCGCAGCCGAGGGCGAAGGCGGAACGCTCACCATCAACCCCATCTATGCTGAAGGCAGCGAGGTTCCCGCAGGCGAACCACTGCTCATCGGTAGTCCGACGCAGCAGAACAACGTATCTGCAACTATCGTGTCAGCGCCCACTGCAACGAAGTCAGCCAACAACCTTCTCAAAGGCTCGCCCGGCACTAACGTGATGATAAGCGGCGACAGCGATCACTACTACTACAAGCTCTCCAAGAGCAAGACAACTGGTACGCCTGGCTTCTTCTGGGGCAACAGCACCGGCGAGCCATTCATGATGACCAAGGCCACAAGCTGCTACCTCGAAGTGGCTAAGCCCACAAGCGGAGAACCTATGAAAGGATTCTCATTCGGCACAGACTTTACCACCGCCATTAGCCTCGTGCAAGCTAATGGAGGCACTATGCCGAAGGCTGTCTATGACCTGCAGGGCCGCCGCGTAGCAAAGGTGCAGAAGGGCATCTACATCGTAAATGGTAAGAAAGTGATGGTAAAATAAAAAATGGAGATGAAGACAATGAAAAAATACACACAGCCTCAGGTAAAAGAGATTTTGTTAGACTTTGAGAATGTAATCGCAATCTCCAACGGGAACGAAGAGGGTGAAGGCGAGTACAGCCGAAAGATGGATCAGAGCAACGATACCAGCCGCACCTCTGGTTTCTCACAACCCCTTTGGAGTGACTTATAAGCCTCAAAGCCTAAAAGCACTGATAAAAGAAAACCGTTCAAAAAAAGCCTTTCCCTACTCCAGGGGAGAGGCTTTTTTGTGCTCCGAAAGGCATAAAACTCCTTAAAAGATAGGCTGAGGTAGAGTTTTCCCTAGTGCGGTTTTGCTTTTTCTTCGCTCAAACACTAAATTAGCCGCAAAATATGTAAAAACACTTACTTTATGGAATATAATTTCAAGGAAATAGAGTCTCGCTGGCGCAAGCAGTGGGCTGAGTTGAAAACATACAAAGTGGCTGAAGACCCCTCGAAGCCTAAATACTATGTGCTGAACATGTTTCCATATCCTAGCGGCGCCGGTCTCCACGTAGGACATCCGTTGGGATATATAGCCTCCGACATCTTCGCTCGCTACAAGCGTCTGCGCGGCTTCAATGTTCTCAATCCCATGGGCTACGACGCCTACGGACTCCCCGCAGAGCAATATGCCATACAGACAGGGCAGCACCCGGCAAAGACTACGGAGCAAAACATAGCTCGCTACAGGGAACAGCTCGACAAGATAGGCTTCTGCTTCGACTGGGACCGCGAGGTGCGCACCTGCGACCCGCAATACTACCATTGGACTCAGTGGGCTTTCCGCCGTATGTTCCTCTCCTTCTATTGCAACAAGTGCCAGAGCGCACGCCCCATAGAAGAGCTGGTGGCCCGCCTGGAGCAGAAAGGCACCGAAGGGCTCGATGTGGCACAGACGGAAGAACTCTCCTTTACCGCAGAGGAGTGGAATGCCATGACACAGAAGGAGAAAGAAGAAGTGCTGATGAACTACCGCATAGCCTATCTGGGCGAGACGATGGTGAACTGGTGTCCGAAACTTGGCACCGTGCTTGCCAACGACGAAGTGGTTGACGGCGTTAGCGTACGCGGCGGACATCCCGTGGTGCAGAAGAAGATGAAGCAATGGTGTCTGCGCGTCAGTGCCTATGCCCAGCGTTTGCTCGACGGGCTCGATACCATCGATTGGACCGACTCGCTCAAAGAAACACAGCGCAACTGGATAGGCCGCAGCGAAGGAACGGAGATGGAGTTCAAGGTAGCAGGCTCGGAGGATTCCTTCACTATCTTCACCACTCGTGCCGACACTATTTTTGGAGTGACCTTCATGGTGCTGGCTCCCGCAAGCGACCTCGTGGCACAGCTCACCACGCATGAGCAAAAGGCTGAGGTGGAAGAGTATCTGGCTGCAACAAAGAAGCGCACAGAGCGCGAGCGCATCAGCGACCGCAAAGTGACGGGCGTGTTCTCCGGAAGCTATGCAGTAAATCCCTTCACGGGGGAGAGCATTCCTATCTGGATTAGCGACTACGTCCTTGCCGGCTATGGCACAGGAGCCATTATGGCTGTGCCAGCCCACGACAGCCGCGACTATGCTTTTGCCAAGCACTTCAACCTCCCCATAGTGCCTCTGATTGAAGGCTGCGACGTGAGCGAGGAAAGTTTCGACGCAAAGGAAGGCATAGTTTGCAACAGCCAGAGCGAGAAATTCTCACTCAATGGTCTGACTGTTCAGGAAGCTATTGCCGCCACGAAGAAATATGTCACGGAGAATGGCTTGGGCAGGGTAAAGGTGAACTACCGCCTGCGCGATGCCATCTTCTCCCGTCAGCGCTATTGGGGCGAGCCTTTCCCTATCTACTATAAGAATGGTATGCCGCAGGTGCTCCCCGAGGAGTGTCTGCCGCTGGAGCTCCCCGAGGTGAGCAAATTCCTGCCCACCGAGACGGGCGAGCCTCCACTCGGCAATGCTCAGCTATGGGCTTGGGACACGGAGAAGAATGCCGTGGTCGATAAAGCGCTTGTCGACGACAAGACAGTGTTCCCCTTGGAGCTCTCTACCATGCCTGGCTTTGCAGGCAGCAGTGCCTACTACCTGCGCTATATGGACCCGCGCAACGACAAAGCCCTCGTTAGCCGCGAGTCAGACGAATACTGGAAGAGCGTGGATCTCTATGTGGGCGGCTCGGAGCATGCCACAGGACATCTCATATATTCTCGATTCTGGAACAAATTCCTTTTCGATATTGGTGTGAGCTGCGAGCAGGAGCCTTTCCGCAAGCTCGTCAACCAGGGCATGATACAAGGGCGTTCCAACTTCGTTTACATAATAAAAGATACAAATACTTTCGTGAGCTTCGGACTTAAGGACGAGTACGACACCACGCCGATACACGTTGACGTAAACATAGTGCAGAACGACATTCTCGACGTGGAGGCTTTCCGCAGTTGGCGTCCCGAATACAAGGATGCAGAGTTTATCCTCGAGGACGGCAAGTATGTGTGCGGCTGGGCCGTTGAGAAGATGTCGAAGTCAATGTACAACGTAGTAAATCCCGACCTCATCGTGGAGAAATACGGAGCCGACACTCTGCGCATCTACGAGATGTTCCTGGGTCCTATCAGCCAGAGCAAGCCTTGGGACAGCAACGGCATCGACGGTTCGTTCCGCTTCCTGCGCCGTTTCTGGAACCTCTTTTTCGAAGGCGAAGACCTTGCAGTAGCCGACGTGGCACCTGGCAAGGAAAACCTGAAGAGCCTCCACAAACTCATAAAGAAGGTTACCGAGGACATCGAGGTGTTCTCCTACAACACCAGTGTGCCCGCCTTCATGGTAGCCACCACCGAGCTGGCTCAGCAGAAGTGCCGCAGCCGCGAGGTACTTGAGCAGGCTCTTGTGCTGCTTGCACCCTTTGCTCCTCACATATGCGAAGAACTCTGGCACAGGCTTGGACACAGCGAGACCATCTTCGACGCCGCGTGGCCGGAGTATGACGAGAAGTATCTGAAGGAAGACACCCTGACGCTGCCCGTCAGCTTCAGCGGAAAGACGCGCTACACCATCGAGGTGGCAGCCGATGCTCAGAACGCCGAAGTAGAAAAGGCAGCGCTCGAGCATCCCTCTGCAGCTAAATATCTGGAAGGAAAACAGATAGTGAAGATTATCGTAGTGCCGAAGCGAATAGTAAATATCGTGATAAAATGAAAAACGCCTGCCAATAGCCGCTGTGAGCGCTAAAGGCAGAAAAAACCATAAAAACAATGACCTTACAATCTATACGAAACAGCTATTTCCAAGAAATACGCGACTATGTGTTCATCACAATAGGACTGGTGATGTATGCTGTCGGAGTGAACGCCTTCCACATTCCCTATCAGATTACCAGCGGCGGTGTGGCAGGTATTGGTGCCATACTCTTCTACGGTTTCAACTTTCCACAGGCATACACGTTCTTCATCATCAACATCTTCCTGCTCTTTCTAGCGGTCAAGGTGCTAGGCTGGCGGTTTTGCATAAAGACCATCTATGCCGTTGTGGTGCTCACGTTCCTTTTGGAAATAGTGCGCCAATGGCTGGCTTCCTACGGTGCGAGCCATGCCGACGAGTTTGTGCTCAGCCCCAACGGCATGCCTCAGATAGTGAAGGACAATGCCTTCATGTCCACCATTCTCGGTGCGGCTATAGAGGGTATCGGACTGGGAATAGTATTCCTGAACAACGGCTCTACGGGCGGCACAGATATCATTGCAGCCATAGTCAACAAATATCGCGACGTCACGCTCGGACAAGTAATCATGTTCTTCGACATTCTCATCATTTCGAGCAGTGGCTTGCTTCCCGGCATGGGCATCTCGCAGATGCTCTACGGATATACGGCGCTCATCATAGCCAGCTTTATGCTCGACTACATTGTTGACCGTGGGCGGCAGTCAGTTCAGTTTCTCATCTTCTCGCGCAAGTACGGTGAGATAGCCGACGCCATCAACTCTACGGGCCGCGGTGTCACTGTGCTGCAAGGTGAGGGCTGGTACACGCATACTGAGCGCAAGGTTCTCGTAGTGCTTGCCAAGAAACGCGAGAGCACCGACATCTTCCGTTTCATAAAGAAGATAGACCCTCAGGCTTTCGTCTCTCAGAGCAAGGTCATCGGAGTGTTTGGCGAAGGCTTCGACCACATAAAAGTGAGCACCGAGGACGAGACGCAAGGGCAGGTGTCGGGCATCAGTCTGGCATTGCAAAACCTGCAGCCTCAGCAACGTGCCGTGGTGAAGATGCTCTACGGCATAGGGCGCGCCAAGCTGTCGGTTGACGACGTGGCTTTCTCGCTCAATCTTCCCAAGGAAGAAATTTGCAACATACGCGATGAGGCTCTGAAGCGCCTGGAGCAGGAAGGCAAGATGGGCGAGCTGAACGAATTTCTGAAATAAAAAACCGCAACGGAGAGTCAGTCCTGTATTCGTAGGGATTGCTCTCCGTTGCGGTTTTTTTGCAGCCCGACATGGCGCCATCGGCAGCAAGCTTCAGTCAGGCGCTCTTCTCGTCCTTTGGAAGCATAGCCATGGTAGGGCCTGGAAAACAAAACCATATAAAGCCGACATACAGATAAATGAAGAAAAAATTAGTTTTTGCCACCAACAATGCCCATAAGCTCGAAGAGATAAGAGCCATCCTGGGCAGTGAGATTGAAATTCTGAGCCTCGCGGACATAGACTGCCACGACGACATCCCCGAGACTGCCGACACGCTCGACGGAAACGCTTTGCAGAAGGCGCAGTATATATATGACAAATACGGCATGGACTGTTTCGCCGACGACACGGGTCTCGAAGTCAAAGCCCTTGGTGGACAGCCTGGCGTCCATACAGCCCGCTATGCCTTTCCCGACCGCAACGATGCTGATGCCAATACGGCAAAACTTCTGGGCGAACTTGAAAAAAAATCCGACCGCAGGGCAAGATTTCGTACCGTTATCGCGTTAATAGAAAAAGGAGAGACAAAAATCTTCGAGGGAATAGTAGAGGGTGAGATAGCCTCCTCAAAGCGTGGCACGCAGGGTTTCGGCTACGACCCCGTCTTCATTCCTGAGCAGATGGGGCTTACCTTTGCCGAGCTGGGTGTAGAGGTGAAAAACACCATCAGCCACAGGGCGCGCGCCGTGAAGAAACTGGCGGAGTATTTCCATCGGAGAGCATAGTCGCCCCAAACACAGCGCTCTTGTCTCTGGAAACAGGAGTAAGATGTACCAATAAAAAAACAGAAATTCTATGAGAAGAACTTTTAGGCTTCTGCCCATTCGGCTTTGCCAGGACATCTGTATATCACTGCTTTGCCTCATGCCACTCTTCGCGTGGGCAGGTCCTGTGGGCACATGGAAAATGTATTTTTCATATCGCGATGCCAGCGTGAGCCTTTCTGCTGGCAAGGCTGTCTATGCCGTTTTCGGCACCAACCTGCTGCGCTATGAGCCCTCCACCTCCGAGGTGCGCGACTTCTCCAAGCTCGACGGCATGCACGGGAAGGAAATAGCTAAGACGGGCTACTCCAACACGCAGCGTGCCCTCGTCATTATATATAAAAATGGTGACATAGACTTTCTGGAGACCGACGACAGCTTCACCAACGTTCCCCATCTGCGCCTTGCCAGCGATGCCGGACTCACGATAAACAACCTCAGCGTCTGCGACGACTGGGCTGCAGTGGCAACAAACACCGGCGTGGCACTTATCGACGTGAAGAAGCGCGAGCTGCGCGGCTTCTACGACCTGGGCGAAAAAGTAGTCGCTGCCACTATCTTCGGCGGAAGCATATTCGCAGCAACGCAGAGCCAGCTACTCTCGGTAGGGCTCAACGAAAATCTTTCCAACCGCAAGATGTGGCTGCCTCTGAAGGAAGCCGCAGTGAACAACTTCCTGCCTTTTGCCGGAAGGCTCTATTTCAGTGTGGCGTCATCGGGAACCGACTTTGCATCGGGCTTGTGGTATCTCGAAAAGCCTGCAGAGAGCGAAAGTCTGAACTACGTCAACGTAAACCGCAACAAATACAAGAGCCTCTGGGCTGACGCCTCGACGGCAGTGTTCTCGAATGCCAGTCGCGTGGATATCGTCAGTGCGCAGAGCCCCGACGCCCTGACGTCTGTGGAACAGGAAAACACGTGGAACAGCATCTCGCGCACCTCCGACGGAGTCTTTTGGGCTGCCGAGGGCACAAGCGGGCTTAAGGGCTTGCGGCTGCAAGGCACCAAATTCGTGGAGACAGGCGATGTGATAGGAGGCTACGGTCCCGTGCGCGACCTGTGCTACTACATGAAGTACGAAGACGACCGCCTGCTCATAGCCGGAGGACGCCTCGACCCATACGGACGCCTGCACTGGCCCGGCACTCTCATGTATCTGCAGGACGACAAGTGGGAGTTCTTCCAGGAAGAGGGCATAGCCCAGACCACCGGAGCATTGTATCGGGACATGACGTGCATAGCCCAAGACCCTTCCGACCCTACGCACCACTTTGCCACTGCCGGCGGTGGCGGACTCTACGAGTTCCGCAACCTGAAACTCTCGGCACACTATACCTACGACAACAGCCCGCTGATATCTGCCGTTCCGGGCAACAAGAACTATGTGCGCACTGACGGACTGGCTTTCGACTCTGACGGAAACCTTTGGATGGTGAACAATCATGTAGAAGAGCCCCTCATCGTGAGAAAAGCCAACGGCTCATGGAAATCCTTCGACGTGCCCGAGCTCTACCTCGCTCCTACATTGGAACGCATCCTCATCGACAGCGGCGGACGCGTTTGGGTATGCTCAAAGCGCACCACCTCAAACCCCGACCACGACGCCGGGCTGCTCTGCCTCGACCCTCGCGGCACTATAGACAAGACCTCCGACGACCGCCAGCGCTATCGCACCCATGCCGTGAACGAAGACGGCACGAGCATCAACCTCACCTACGGAGTGTATAGTCTTGCCGAAGACCACGACGGACGTATCTGGGTGGGCACAGCCGACGGCATCTACGTCGTGGATGACCCTGAAGAGTGGTTTAGCAACGACTTCATCCTGACACAGGTGAAGGTGCCGCGCAACGACGGCACAAACTTTGCCGACTATCTGCTTGCCGGACTGAAGATATCGGCTATTGCCGTAGATGGTGCCAACCGCAAGTGGATAGGCACGCTGGGCAGCGGGCTCTACCTCGTCAGCGCCGACGGCACAGAGATACTCCAACACTTCACCGAGGCAAACTCGCCCCTGCTCTCCGACCAGATAAACTCCATTGCCGTCAACGCCACGACAGGCGAGGTGATGATAGGCACCGAGATGGGGCTCTGCTCCTACCAAGGCGATGCCACCGAGCCGGCAGAGAGCCTCAGTAAGAGCAACATAAGCGTGTTTCCCAACCCCGTAGCACATGAGTATGGCGGCAGCGTGACGATAAAGGGGCTCACCGACGGAGCCGACGTGAAGATAGTTTCACCTGCCGGGCATACCGTTGCCGGAGGTACAGCCATAGGCGGAATGTTCACGTGGAACTGCCGCAATCTACATGGCGAGCGCGTGGGCTCAGGGGTGTATAGCATCATGATTTCTACGTCGAATGCCAAGAAAGGAGCAGTGGTGAAAATCGTGGTAATCTGAGGTTTCTAATGCCCTAAAAAACACCTGTTTCCGAGTGGAAAACGAAAAAAATGCACAAAAAATCACTTTTTTTGCAAAAAAAGTTTGAAAAAGTTTGTCAGAACACAATACAACCTCTATATTTGCGGTGTATTCACTACAGAATATAAAGGTTTAACTCACTTAAATAAAAACAATTATGAACAAAACTGAACTTGTTGCTGCTATTGCAGCTAAGGCTGAACTCACAAAAGTTGACGCCAAGAAGGCTCTCGAAGCTGCTATCGACGCTATCCAGGCTGAACTGAAGAAGGGCGAAAAGGTTGCTCTCCTTGGTTTTGGTACTTTCTCTGTTAACAAGCGCCCCGCTCGTACAGGTATCAACCCCGCAACAAAGGCTAAGATTAAGATCGCTGCTAAGAAAGTCGTTAAGTTCAAGGCTGGTGCTGAACTCGCAGCAGTTGTGAAGTAATTGACTTCAAGAAAAAGCAAAAGTGACCGCAGGGACTTTCCCCGCGGTCATTTTTTTTGTGTTGCCCTCAGGATATCTCCTGTCGAGGGGCGAATTTTGTTCCTCGCAAAAGAAATTAGCTGAAGGCAATAAATTCCACAAGTGAAACATTTTCGTCCCTCTCGCACAAAATTCAGAATAAATAAGTTATATTTGCACATGGAACGCATACGGCTGACGAAACGCGAGAAAGCGGTGATGCGCATACTCAGCAATCAAGGCTATGAGGCTCTGAGCGAGTTTGACGCTTCGGCAGTTCGGTCGCTCTCGGAACGCGGCTTCGTTAAGGCTGCATTTACTGAGGGTGGAGGTGTCGAGGACGCAAAGCTCTCTACAATGGGCAAGGAGTATCTGCGTGACTA
>JAFYFI010000097.1 GCA_017543785.1 Alloprevotella sp. | reverse complement strand
AAGGTGTAGATGGCTCCCAGAGCTGTGGCTCCCAGTTCGCCTTCAAGCTGTCCGCTTACGGTGAGGCTCGTCATCTTTCCGAAGAAGTCGTCGCTGTAGTCGATGTGCCCCTCTTCGTTTTTCTTTAGGTCATAGAGGTTCTTTGTCGTTACCTGGAACATCTGCCCGGCACCCTCAGCGTCGCTTGCGGTGATGAGGGGTGTGTGGAAGTAGAAGTATCCATGCTCATGGAAATACGTGTGTATTGCCATTGCCATGTTGTGGCGTATGCGGAACACGGCACCGAAGGTGTTCGTGCGAAGGCGCATGTGCCCGTGTTGGCGCATATATTCGAATGTCTGTCCCTTCTTCTGCATGGGATAGTCGGCAGCACAAGTGCCGAGGACTTCGATGTTTGTGGCTTGGATTTCGGAACTCTGTCCGGCACCTTGGCTCTCTACGAGGATGCCGTCAACACTGAGGCAAGCGCCAGTAGTAATCTGCTTGAGAAGTTCTTCGTCGAACTTCTCAACGTCGGCAACAATCTGCACGTTCTTTATTGTAGAGCCGTCGTTGAGGGCAATGAAGTTTACTGCTTTGCTGCCACGGCGAGTGCGCACCCAGCCTTTTACGTTTACCTCTGCGCCAAAGTCTGTGCGCTTGAGGAGGTCTATTATCTTTGTACGTTTCATTTTCTGAAAGATGTTAGTATTGCTATTCGAATGAGCCCATTTTGAGGAAGTTCACCTCTTCTTGCGTCAGGAAGCGCCAGTCGCCTCGCTTTACGTTCTTCTTCGTCAGTCCGGCAAAGAATACGCGGTCAAGCTTCAGCACGCGATAGCCTAGCGCCTCGAATATGCGACGTACTATGCGGTTGCGACCGCTGTGTATCTCTATGCCCACCTGCTTCTTGTCGTTCTCGTTGGTGTATTGTATGTCGTCGGCTTTTATCTCACCGTCTTCGAGCATGATGCCTTCGGCTATCTTCTGCATGTCGCCATACGACAGTCCTTTGTCCAGATGGACATGGTATATCTTCTTCTTGAGATATTTGGGGTGGGTGAGGCGAGTGGAGAGTTCTCCGTCGTTAGTGAGGAGCAGCACGCCAGTGGTGTTGCGGTCAAGGCGCCCGATGGGGTAAATACGTTCAGGACAAGCATTCTTTACGAGGTCCATCACTGTCTTACGGTTTTGCGGGTCGTCGCTTGTGGTGACGAAACCTTTAGGCTTGTTGAGAAGCACGTAAACCTTTTTCTCTATCTTTACGGGCTCGTCGTGGAACCTCACCTCGTCCGTGCGCAGCACTCTTGTGCCGAGTTCGGTTACTATTTCTCCATTGACGCTAACCACACCAGCCTCAATATACTTGTCGGCATCGCGACGTGAGCATATTCCGGCATTTGCCAGGAACTTGTTCAGGCGGATGGGCTGTGAGGGGTCAAAGTTTTCCTCTTTGTACTTTATTTGTTTCTTGTGGCTGTACTTGTTGTCGGGGCGGTAGCCAGGGCGGCGCTGCTGGTTGTTGCGGTTGTACTTGCCTTCGCCATTGAAGCCGTAGCCTTGGCGCTGGTAGCCATAGTTGCCGCGCTCTTCACCAAACTCACCTGAACCGTGTCCGAAGGACCTGCGGGAAAAGTTCCCACCTTGGTATTCTCCACTTCTGTTGTATCCTCTCTGGCCGTCTTGGCGGCGAGGATTTCCAAAAGTGGTGCGAGGACCATTAGAGTAGGGACGACTATTGTCGTTGGCTCTGTTTACGTTTCTGCTAAATCGGGGACGCGGAGTTCTTCCGTCTGTACGCTGCTGGGAATTGTTGGAAAAACCATCTCTTTTCCCTTTGTCTTGATAGTCCCAGCCATCATTGTAATTGTTGTTTGCCATAAATGTTTTCTAAGCCTCACGGCTTTTGCTGTTTTGAGTGAAAAAAATTTTTTATTGTTGGCTTTTTTATGAAAAAAACGCGATTGTATAGACATCTCGTCTGACAACCGCGTGCAAAGGTAAGTGATTTTTAAGATTATACAAAAAAGTTTGACAAATTACTCAAAAATACCTGTGCTTAAATATCTCTCTCCTGTGTCGGGGAGTATCACAACTATTGTTTTTCCTTTGTTCTCAGACTTTTTTGCTATTTGCAAAGCCGCATGGAAGGCTGCACCGCTGGATATGCCTACCAGCAATCCCTCCTCCTGCGCCAGACGCCGTGCTCCGCCTATGGCGTCTTCGTTGCTTACGGGGAGGACTTCGCTAATGACTTCGGGGTTATAGTTTGCCGGAATGAATCCTGCTCCGATGCCCTGTATCTTGTGGGCACCAGCTTTTCCGCCACTTATGACGGCACTTGTCTCTGGCTCTACGGCAATGGTCCTGATGTCTTTATTATATGTGCGAAGTCTCTTGCTTATGCCACTGATTGTTCCGCCTGTGCCAACTCCTCCTACGACAATATCTACCTTGCCGTCGGTGTCGGTCCAAATTTCTTCGGCAGTGCATCTTTCATGAATGGCAGGATTTGCCGGGTTGTCAAATTGTCCCATGATGATGCTTCCGCCTATTTCGTCGCATAGTTGCTTAGCTTTGGCTATTGCCCCTTTCATGCCTTCGGCAGCAGGTGTCAGCACCAGTTTGGCTCCATAGGCTTTGAGCAGGTTGCGCCTTTCCAAACTCATGCTCTCAGGCATGGTGAGAATGATGTTGTAGCCTTTCACCCTGGATATCCATGCAAGTCCAACGCCAGTGTTACCGCTTGTGGGTTCGATGATTGTGCCTCCAGGCTTCAGCAGTCCTTTTGCTTCGGCATCCTCTATCATGGAGAGGGCTGTGCGGTCCTTGACACTGCCTCCAGGGTTGAAGTATTCCACCTTTGCCAAGATGCGCGCAGGGAGATTCTCGGATGTCTCTATGCGCGAAAGCTCTACGAGGGGAGTCTTGCCTATGAGTTCGATGGTTGATTTGTATATCATATTCCTATATATTAATATATGTGTGTGGTGTTTCTTTAGCTTACAGAAAAAAGAGGGCGCATATTCATTGTTATTAGAAAATGCGCCCTCA
This sequence comes from Alloprevotella sp., assembly GCA_017543785.1. Lineage (GTDB taxonomy): Bacteria > Bacteroidota > Bacteroidia > Bacteroidales > Bacteroidaceae > Alloprevotella. The sequence goes on along the minus strand of JAFYFI010000097.1, from coordinate 12,797 downwards.
CTATCTTATTGTAGATTTATCTTAGCAGAGTTTGCGAGCGCCGTCGCCGATGACAACGTCAATGACGATAGGCTTCTTTCCGTACTTCTGCTCAAATTTCTCAACTACAACTTTCTTGAAGTTGGGTACAAGCTCGTCGGCAACAAGATTGATGGTGCAGCCACCGAAGCCGCCGCCCATGATGCGTGAGCCAGTGACACCCTCTTCTTTAGCAATTTCGTTGAGGAAGTCGAGTTCTTCACAGCTAACTTCGTACTCTTTGCTCAGACCATAGTGTGTCTCGTACATCATCTGACCTACAGTTTCGTAGTCGTCCTTCTCAAGGGCGTCGCAGACTTTCAATACACGATCCACTTCGCCGATGACGTAGCGTGCGCGCTTGTATTCGTCGGCTGTAATCTGGTCCTTAACCTCTTCGAGCATGTCGTAGTTGGCGTCGCGGAGACTCTTCACTTCAGGATGAGTCTTAGCAATGACTTCGGCAACATGTTCGCACTGCAGACGGCGCTCGTTGTAGGGAGAACCTTTAAGCTCGTGCTTCACACAGCTGTTGACGAGGATGAGCTGGTAGCCCTTTGGGTGCCAGGGGAAGTAGGCAATGTCTCCGTTGCGGCAGTCCATGCGCATGAGGTGTCCGGCTTTACCGAGGCAGGAGATAGCCTGGTCCATGATGCCACAGTTCACACCGATGTACTTATGTTCTGTGCGCTGACCTACGCGGGCGAGCTCCATGCGCTCAATCTTATTGTCGCCAAAGAGGTCGTTGAGGGCGAAAGCGTATGTGCTTTCCAGAGCTGCAGAGCTACTCATTCCTGCTCCGAGTGGAACGTCGCCGGCAAAGGCTGTATTGAAGCCCTGAACGGGAACGCCGAGAGCCATCATCTCGCGGCATACGCCATAGATGTAGCGTGCCCAAGTGGCGTTTGGTCCCTTCTCGTCGTCGAGAGAGAACTGTACGCGGTCTTTCAAGTCAATGCTGTAAGCGTCAACGTTGCGGGTTCCGTTGGGCTTGATTTCAGCTATCATACCCTGTTCTACAGCACCAGGAAAAACAAATCCGTTGTTGTAGTCGGTATGTTCACCAATGAGGTTAATACGTCCAGGAGCTGCATAAACGCTTCCCGTTGTGCCGCCGAAGTGCTTGATGAAGCGGCTTCTTACGTCATCTATTGTTAATTTCATAGAGTGATATTTTTTAGATTATATGTATGTCTTCGTAGAACCAAATGGCGCGAAAACGTCTGATTTTTGTTCAAATGTTTTAGTCTTCACGTTTGGAAACGCGGCTGCCCACAAGAGCATAGAAGAGGATGTAGGCGGCGCAGAATACTACTACCCAGAAGCTGGTAATGTAGTCGGTGAGGTCGGCAACCCAACCTTGGATGGCCATCATCACGGCACAGCCGAATACCATTGTCATAAAGATACCGCTGGCAACTGCTGTGTATTTGCCAAGTCCTTCAACTGCCATGTTGAAGATGGCTCCCCACATAACGCTGGTGCAAAGACCTACGAGAAGGAATGCGAAGATGCCAAGGGGAATATCCTGCCATACGATGCTGAGCTTACCCCAGTCAACGCCTGGGAAACTTACGAGAACATCAGTGGGGGCGAACATTCCGAAGAGAACGAGGCAGAGAGTGGCAATGCTGACGGTTGTAACCATTGCACGGCTGCTTACTTTGCTTCCGATGGCAGCGCCGGCAAAACGACCGATGAGCATCATGAACCAGTAAACGGCTACAATCATGCCGACAGTGGCTGCAGGTATGTTCAGTCCGTTTTCAGGATCGTTAAGATACTGCTGAACTGCATTTGGAGTACCTACTTCTACACCCATATAAAGGAAGATAGCCAAAGCACCGAGAGCAAAGTGACGGAACTTCATGGCACCTTTGATAAGGTCCAACTTGACAGGAGCTTGTTCGGGCTCTTCAATCTTGGTAAAGAGGATGACAATAAATGCAATAGCGAAGATTGCAAGAGCTATCATCAGGGCTGGTGTAGCGTCAGAAATCTTTGCTTTCGTTGCATCTGCTATGAGAGCACCCATGAGGATGTAGCAGCAAACAGCAGCAGTGCTGTTGAACACGCCACCAATCTGAATGAGCTGGTTACCCTTGTTACCACCACCGCCGAGGAGGTTGAGCATGGGGTTTACTACGCAGTTGAGGATACACATCGTCAGACCACTGATGAAAGCGCCGAGAAGGTAAACACCAAATACTAAGCCGATGTTCGAGCCGTCGCCAGCGTCGATCAAACCGCTGCACCATTGGATAAGGATACCAATGATACCAACTACCAGACCAATGAGGGCTGTTTTCTTGTAGCCGTACTTGGCAATGAGCATACCTGCGGGAATACCCATCACAAGATATGCAATAAAGTTACCATAGTTGCCAATCTGAGCAAGTACATTGCTTATCTCACCTGGCTGATTCTTAATAATGGTTGCCATTGGCGTGCAAAGGTTTGTCACGAAGGCAATCATTGCGAAGAGCGCAATCATAACGCATATTGCGCCCCATTGTTTAGCTTGTTTTGCCATAAAAGTTTTTATTTAGTTTGTTTTTAGTTTTTGTCTGATTATTCTACTCCAAACTTATAGACAGTTTTCTGCTTGTAAACTTCGCCTGGTTTGAGAACTACGCTGGGGAAGTAAGGATGGTTAGGACTGTCGGGGAAGTGCTGAGCCTCAAAGCAAAGGGCACTGCGACGGCCGAAAGTGGCTCCGTGCTGACCTTTGTAGCCGTCAGCCCAGTTGTCGCTATAGAACTGCACACCGGGCTCTGTGGTATAGACCTCCATCGTGCGACCGCTCTTCGGCTCCAGGATTTTGGCTGCGAAGGAGAGCTCGCCTACTTCTTTCTTGTTGAGAACATAGCAATGGTCGTAGCCGGCACCATTCTTTATTTGCTCGTGGTCAGCATCGATGTCCTGACCAACGGGCTTAGGGGTGCGGAAGTCGAAAGGAGTACCTTCTACCTTAAGAATCTCGCCAGTAGGAATGCTGGTCTCATCTATTGGCAGGTAGAAGTCTGCATTTATCTGGCAGATAACATCCATTGCACTAGGAGTAGGATTGGCAATGCCGGTAAGACTGAAGAAGCCGTGGCTTGTCATATTGACTATCGTACGCTTGTTTGTGGTGCCGCTGTAGTCAATAACCAGTTCGTCCTCGTCGGTGAGGGTGTATTTCACACTCATTGTCAGCTCGCCAGGGAAACCTTCCTGATAGTATGCCGAGACGTAGCGAAGTACGAGAGTCTGGTCGTTGATTTGTTCTGCGTCCCAAACTCTGGCATGGAAGCCTGTAGGACCTCCGTGTAAGTGGTTCGGACCATTATTTACTGCAAGGGTATATTCTTTCCCGTTGAGTTGGAATTTACCTTTGGCAATTCTATTTCCGTAGCGACCAACGAGGGTAGAAAGGAAAGGCTCGGGCGAGTTTATGCAATCTTCAATGCAATCGTGTCCCTGAATGACATTGGCATACTGGCCTTCACGGTCGGGTACCATAATGGCGACAATGGAGCCGCCGTAGTTCGTCACAGCCACTTCCATGCCGCCATTATTGCGAAGGAAGAAGAGATCAACCTCTTTGCCTTGTACTTCTTTCTGGAAATCCTCACGGCGGAGGCCGCATAGGGGTGTCTTGAGTTCCATGATATTTTTTTAATTAAAAAGTTTGAACAAATATATTCTATATTCGCCGAGCTTGTTAGCTATAGTCTGCTCAATATGCGTAGAGCACCATAGGCAGATTTGCGAATTAAAATGCTAGTGCAAATTTATATATTGTGCCGTTTTTGATAGGCACAATTTCCAATTTCATGCAAATATGACAATATCTTTTGAAAGGGCAAAAGATTTTTGCGGAAAATTCCCAATTATTTAAAAAACAGGAAAAATATGTAAAAACGCTTGAAAGTTTTTTGTCACTTTCAAGCTATTATGCTACATTTGCATGTAAAGCTATACATATACTATATAGCCCTAAAGATATATTCAGAATTGAACAAAAAATCTTAAGCTAAACTACAAATATCATGATTACAGAGCAAGACAAAAAACAACTTTCGGAAAAGGGAATAAGCGAAGAAACATTGCTGAGGCAATTATCGCAGTTTGAAAGCGGTTTTCCTTTTCTTAAGTTGAAAGGAGCTGCCACTGTGGGCAATGGCATACTCCGCCCTAGCGACGAAGAACAAAAGCATTATTTAAAGACATGGGAAGGCTATGTTACAGATGCTGGTCATCGGGTTGTGAAATTTGTTCCTGCCAGTGGTGCTGCGAGCCGTATGTTCAAGGATCTCTTTGCCTTTGTTGATGCCGACTACGACGAACCAAGGACAGCCTTTGAGAAATGTTTTTTCGAGAATTTGGGCAATGCTCCATACTATGAGGCTCTAGATGATGCCTGCAACGTGTTTCATGGGAAAGGTATTTCCGAGCTTATCTCTGAAGGCGATTATAAGTCAGTTGTCAGTGCTTTACTCTCTGAAGAAGGCTTAAATTATGGTCATCTGCCAAAGGGCTTGCTTCAATTCCACAAATACGAAGACGGGGTACGGACTCCAGCCGAAGAACACCTCGTAGAAGGCGCACTCTATGCTAAGGCTGCTGACGGAAAGGTAAATGTGCATTTTACTGTCTCGCCTGAGCACCGCGAACTGTTCGAGACTTTGGTGGAAGAAAAGAGTGGTGAACTCTCTTCACAATTTGGTGCTGATTTCGACGTGAGTTTCTCGGAACAAAAAAGTAACACCGATACTGTTGCGGTGAACGCTGATAATACTCCTTTCCGCAATGTTGACGGCAGCTTACTCTTCCGTCCAGGTGGACATGGTGCACTTATAGCCAATCTGGGAGACATTGTCGCAGACGTCATATTCATAAAGAACATAGACAATGTGGTGCCCGACAGACTAAAGCCGGAAACAGTGTATAACAAGAAACTCATAGGTGGCATCCTCGTGGCATTGCAGAAGAAATGTTTTGAGTATCTTCAGTGCTTGGAACTTGGAGACTATTCAGACGAGAAACTGCAGGAGATGCTTAGCTTCCTGGAAACTCGGTTCTGCTGCCACAGCGAAGATGTCCTGCGCGGCGAAGCTCTTGTTGAATATCTGAAGAAGAAACTTAACCGCCCGATGCGTGTGTGCGGTATGGTCAAGAACGTAGGTGAGCCTGGTGGCGGTCCGTTCCTTGCCTATAACAGCGATGGAACAGTAAGTCCGCAAATTCTGGAAAGTTCGCAGATAGATATGTCAGACCCTGAGAAGAAGGCTATGTTTGAAAAGGGCACTCACTTTAATCCGGTTGACCTTGTCTGTGCTGTGCGCAACTTTAAGGGTGAGCCATTCCATTTGCCCGATTATGTAGATCCTCAAACAGGCTTTATCTCTCATAAGAGCAAGGATGGCAAGGAACTCAAAGCTCTTGAGCTTCCAGGACTTTGGAACGGCGCCATGAGTGATTGGTTGACGGTTTTCGTTGAAGTTCCTCTTATAACATTCAATCCAGTAAAGACTGTTAACGACTTATACCGCCCGGAGCATCAGTGAAAGAACGAGTAGAGTCATAGTTTGCCATGTTATTCTTGTTCCTATAATATACATGTTAGATAGTAGGCAATTTATTTTTTGAAAATTTTATAATAATCTGCACTATTCTGCGTTATAGATATAGAAACAATGAAAAACACCTTTGGCCTATGAGCGAAACTTTACCCCCTCGTACTTCGCCGAGCGAAGACATTCTGCAGTACCTTCGCGACTTTGCACGATTCTACAAGCCCGAAATGGGTGATGATGTAGAAAACGTGGAGTATATGTTCAGAAACTTACAGGAAGGTAGTTGTTGAATTATAAAAGACAAAAAGAGAGCCGGAAACCAGCCTGCTGGCAGATTTCCGGCTCTCTTTTTGTCTGTCTTTATAAATTAAGCAACTTCAAGGCAGCCGCAAACATCTCGTCGTGGTCGAAGGCTAAGGGCGGAATTTCGTCAAGTGGGAACCATCTCGCCTCTGCTGCATCGTCGTTGCCCTTGGGCTCCTTTTTTTCAATATAACCGCAGTAGGCGGCAGTTACCATCGGGCACCTGGGGTCGCGACCAAGTTTGCTATACACTCCCACCAACTTGAGTTCGTCAGCCTTCAAGCCCGTCTCCTCCATGAGTTCTCTGCGTGCGCACTGTTCTATGGTTTCACGTCCCGTCTCAATGAAACCTCCGGGGAAAGCCCATGAACCTTTGAATGGCTCGCCTCCGCGCTTTATGAGTAATACGCTCACCTTGTCATCTTCCTTGCTAAACAGCAGGCAGTCTGCTGTTACGGAAGGACGCGGATAGACGTAAGAATATGGATGTGAGTCGCCTTCGTTGTATTGAAGATATATGTCGTTGTATGTGGGCTTCACTACTGAGAAAATGTTACTCGTCTGCTTTTTCGTCTTTATCTTCTGAGCTATTACTTTCCTCCTTCGCACTATCCTCTTTCTCCGAGAGGGTAGGGGACAGGTCGTTCTCGCGCTGCTGCTCCTTCCATTGCTCGCGTGCATATTCCTGCATGTCGGTAACGGTGTCGCTTTCGTCAACAATTTCAGTGCCAAGCATAGTCTCTATGACATCTTCCATGGTCACTATGCCGCGCAGACAGCCGTATTCGTCGATGATGACGGAGATTTGTTCTTTTTCTTCCAACAGGCGTTCCCAGATGACTGAGACGCTTTCGTCTTCCTGGAAGGAGAGGATGGGGCGTACGATGTCTGCCAAACGCATGTCGAACTTATCTTCTGAGAGACGCTCCAGAATAGTGTGTCGGAGAACATAGCCTGTGATGAAGTCGTCGTTGTCCTTATATACGGGGATGCGGCTATGCTTTGTAGTCTCGCCTTCGCGAAATTCGCGCAAGGTGAGCGATTCTTCCTTCATCTCTACTACCGAACTCGGCGTCATAATTTCTCGGGCTGTTACTTTTGAAAGTTTCAGCATATTTTGTATCATGCGGTCTTCTTTCTGTTTGAAGACACCTTCTTCTGTACCAACTGTCACCATGGCAGATACTTCTTCGCGGCTCACAGTCTGTACGGGTTCGTCGGGAGAGATAAATTTCGTAATAAATTCTGCTAATTTCACAAAGGGCCATGTCAGGAAGACAAGACCGCGTATCACTGGCGTGGCAGGCACAATGATGCTACGCCAGTATGTGGCTCCAAGGGTTTTGGGTATTATCTCAGAGCAAACGAGGATAAGTAGCGTCAGAATTGCGCTTATCCAACCAAAAATTTCAGGGGCTTGGGGAAAAGCAATACGAGTCTGAAAACCAACGGCAGCTGCTCCGGCAGTATTCGCTATAGTGTTCAGGGTGAGAATAGCCGATATGGGCCTATCTATATCTTGCTTGAAGTTTTTTAGGATACGTCCCACTTTAGTTCCTTCCTCTTCTTTCATCGTGACGAAAGACATGGGTGTGGAAAGAAGTGTAGCTTCAAGGATTGAGCATGTAAAAGATACAACCAAAACAATGAGGATGTATAAAAGTAGTAGGCCCATAAAGATTAATTTAGGTTCGACATAGTCTGCATACTGCTTAATATGGCCCTGCAGCCTTCGCAGACGTTAATTTGTGCATGTGTTTATGCGAGTGCAAATATGTATATATTCGCCGAGCTTTTTAGCTTAAGTCTGCCCGATGCGCGTAGTGCATCGCAGGCAGGTTTGCGTTCATAAATGCGAGTGCAAATATACACATTTATTTTAGTATAAATATGTATGATGCTTTTTTAGTGAAAGAAAATAAATATCATAAGATGCAATGGTATAAATAATTAACGGGTAGGCTATGCCGAGAATTGGCAGTGCCTACCCGTTGTGTGGGCTATTGTGAGAGTTTTACTCTTTAGCTGGTTAACCTATTGTCAGCGAAATGTTGTTTTCTTTTGCCATCCGACGCATGTTTATGATAGCATAGTGCATGCGCCCCAGGGCAGTATTGATGCTGACACCTTGCATGTCGGCAATTTCTTTAAATGAAAGGTTTTTATAATAGCGCAGGTGCACCATTTCTTTCTGAGTCTCAGGAAGGTGCTCCATCAGTCTCGACAAGTCGCAAAGAGTCTGCTGGTCAATAATCTGTTGCTCTATGCTTTTGTCGGAGAAGCGTGCATTGTTGAAAAGGTCAGAATCGACTTCATCGTTGGAAATGGCATTTTCGTTCTTCTCCTGTCGAAACTGGTCAATAATAAGGTTATGGGCAATACGCGTGAGCCACGGATAGAACTTTCCGCTCTCAGTGTATTTCCCTTGACGAATAGTCATAATTGCCCTAACGAACGTGTCCTGGAAAAGATCGTCAGCCACGTCGCTATTATGAACAAGGTAAAGAATATAGGAATAAAGTTTATCCTTATAGCGTGCCAATAATATATCAAAGGCACTGTTCTCACCTGAAGCATAGAGTGCTACCAATTCTTCATCGGTACGCAAACTTAATTGTGTCATTACCTTTTATAAATATTGATTAGGAGTAATGATGCTTCGATAGGCAAATCGGTTTTAAGGATTTTACAATTTAGTTTAGTCAAAAATGCGACTGCAAATGTAAGGACATCAGATGAAACGCACAAAACTTTTTCTCAAATTTAACATTTTCCCAAGTCATTATGCACACATTGCGGCGCGAGTGTGCAGTGATTTGAGGCGTACTTCTTTTTCGATAGAATAATGTTTCCGAGAGGGTATATAGGACTCAAAAGACGGCGAAGCTGGAATGTTTTCTAGCCCGCCGTCTTTTTCTATGATTCCTTCGTTCTTATGAAAAAGAACAGGTTCTACATGTGCTTTTTGAGGAATGTCTCCATTGCTCGGTAGAAGTCGAGGCGGTTTTCCTGATTGGCGAAGCCGTGGCCTTCATTATCTTTCACCATGTAGTCCACTTCTACGCCTCGCTTTCTGAGAGCTTCTACCATCTGGTCGCTTTCGGCTTTGTTCACGCGCGGGTCATTGGCTCCCTGAGCTATCATGAGTGGCACGCGAATCTTGTCGGCATGCAGGGCTGGTGAGACTGCTTCCAGAAATTCCTTCTCAGTTTCCGGATTTCCAACCTTTTCGTACATTATTTCCTTTGAACGTTTCCAGTATGGCGGTATGGTGTTCATGAAGGTCAGCAGGTTTGAAACACCTACGTAGTCCACGCCGCAGCAGTAGAGGTCGGGCGTGAAGCAAAGTCCTGCCAGGGTGGCATATCCTCCGTATGAAGCTCCATATATGCCGATGCGCTTAGGGTCGGCTATTCCTTGTTCGATAACATATTTTACGCCATCGGTAATGTCGTCCTGCATTTTTCTGCCCCATTCCTTGTACGAAGCCTCCAGAAATTTTCTGCCGTAGCCTGTTGAGCCGCGGAAGTTCATCTGCAGTACGGCATAGCCTCGGTTGCACAGGAATTGCACCTGAGGGCTGTAGCCCCAATAGTCGCGTGACCATGGCCCTCCGTGGGGATTCACTATAAGCGGAAGATTCTTCGGCTCCACATCTTTTGGCAGCGACAGGTAGGCATCAATTTCCAGCCCGTCGCGAGTAGTGTAGTTTATGGCCTGCATGTGGACCATGTCTTCCTCGTTGAGCCAGGGCAAGAGTTTGGCTATGAGGTGTGGTTGGTCCTCGTTGATGTTGTAGAAGTAGTATCCTCCGCAAGAGTTGTCGCTACCTGTGCGCAGTATGTAGTTCTCTTCAGCGTCGTCACAGTCGACGATGCCTACTCTCTTTCCCGGGAAATGTTTCTCCATCTTTTCCCTTCTCGTTTTTGCCTCTTCGTCGAAGTAGTGATGGATGGGACCTTTGTGCCCACAGCAGAAGACTTTCTCCAGGCATTTGCGCTTAGATGAGTACGAAATACCGCCGATGTCGTATTTCGGGTTTTCGTAAAGCACTTCCAGTTCTTCGCATGTAGCTGGGTCCATGAGCACAAGTGCATCCTTATCGCGGTTTATGTTTGTTGAAGCCCATACCTTTTTGTTGTCGGGAGTGAAATTGATGAACGCAACGCCCTCGCGGAAGTTTGTTGTCAATACGGGGCGGAAAGGTTCGTCCTCGGTCTCGCGGTAGAGAATCTGAGTGTTCACGCCGTCAACAATGGCACAAACCACGCGCAGCTTTCCGTCGTGGTCGGTCATCCAGCCGCTCCAGTTTCCCGGATTTTCTGCCAGCATCTTCATCTCTCCCGTTTTCAGGTTTAGGCGGTAGGGGTCGAATGCTTCGGGGTTTCGGCGGTTCATTCCGATGATTATTTCATCGGGCACTTCCTTGAGCGTGTCGATGATAAAAGTGCGCACACCCTCGAAGTTGGTGTAGGCGCGCAGGTCAGACCCGTCTATCTTCACGCCATAGAGCTTGTAGTTCTCGTCGCCGTCATTATCCTTCACGAAAAGAATGCGCTCGTTGTCCACCCATGCGTAGCCTTCAATGCTGCGCGACGTCTCAAAGGTGAGCTGGACAGGCTCTGAATTCTCAGCGTTCTGGGTAAAACAGCATGGGCGCACGAAGATGTTCATGCGGTCATGATACGGAGCGAGGAATGCAAAATTCTTGCCATCGGGTGAGATACTGTAAAACATCTCTGGGGTGTTGCGGAAGAAATCTTCCAAAGGGATGATTTTTGACATAAAAAAGTATAAGATTTAGGACGTTCAGTCTTTACCAAAATATGTGCCAAAAGTTTGAGATACAGCCTTAAAATGCATAAGATTAAGATATATTTCAAAAAAATCCCTACTTTCGACAAAATTCTCGTACTTTTGCAATTAAAGTATTGCCCCAAGCTTTCTCGAATAGAGGGGCAGAGGGAAATTCAAAAGAATAAATATGATAGTATCACCTTCACTTTTGTCTGCAGATTTTGCAAATTTGCGACGCGACGTGGAAATGCTCAACGAAAGCTGTTGCGACTGGTTCCACCTGGACGTAATGGATGGAGTTTTCGTGCCAAACATTAGTTTTGGCTTTCCCGTCATAGAGTCCATCGTCCCCTTTGCCCGTAAGCCACTTGACGTTCATCTGATGGTGGTGAAACCCGAGCGTTACGTAGAGCGCGTAGCAGCCTTAGGCGCAAAAGTCATGAACGTACACGTTGAGGCTTGCCCGCATCTCCACCGTGTAGTTCAGCAAATAAAGGAGGCAGGTATGATGGCTGCCGTTACGCTCAATCCCCACACACCTCTATGCAGCATTGAGGAAGTTGTTGCCGACTTGGACCTCGTTATGCTCATGGGAGTGAACCCGGGCTTCGGCGGTCAGACATTCATAGAAAACACAGTAGAAAAGACACGCCGCCTGCGCCAACTCATCGAGAGCAAAGGTGCCAAGACGCTAATCGAAATTGATGGTGGAGTGAATCGCGATACTGGTGCCAGGCTGGCAGAAGCCGGTGCTGACATCCTTGTGGCTGGGAGTGCCGTATTTGGCGCCGGCAACCCTCAAGAAGAAATCAAGTATCTCAAAAACCTAAAATGAAAGATATCCTTTCCCCCCAGGAACTGCTCAGCTTGATGCGGACCATACAGGATGCCCGCAAGATAGTGATTTGTGCCCACCGCGGCCCCGACGGCGATGCCATGGGCTCGTCCCTCGGATTTGCTGAATATCTGAGAAACTTGGGTAAGTCGGTTGCCGTAATAATGCCGTCGCCATGTCCCGATTTTCTGAAATGGTTGCCTGGGAGTGAAAATGTCATATATTTCGACCATAAGCCCAGTCTGGCAAAAAAACTCTTGGAGCAGACCAATCTGATATGTTGCCTCGACTTCAACGCATTGTCAAGACTGCAGGACATGGCTGCGTACGTAGAGAAGAGCAGTGCCGAACGCCTTGTCATCGACCACCACTTGGCGCCCGACCCCAATATGGCTAAGCTCATCATCTCGCATCCTGAGATGAGTTCTACCAGCGAAATAGTTTTCCGCATACTTTATCAGATAGGCGGTTATGAAACTATGACAGCCAATGGCGCGGCTGCTATATATTGCGGAATGATGACCGACACGGGCGGCTTTACCTATTCCAGCAACGACCCCGAAATCTACAACATCATAAGCTATTTGTTGCAGAAAGGCATCGACAAGGATAAGATATACCGCAACGTGTTCAACAACTACTCAACCTCGCGGATGAGATTTCTGGGATACGTGCTTTACGAGAAGCTCCAGTTCTATGCCGACGACCGCGCAAGCATCTTCTCGATAACAAGGGACGAGCTGAAGCGTTTCAACTTCATTCGCGGCGACGCCGAAGGCATTGTCAACTTTCCTCTACAGGTCAGGGGCATGAGGCTTAGCATATCACTGAGAGAGGACACTGAACGCGACGTCATTAGAGTCTCCCTGCGTAGCGTTGACGATTTTCCGTGCAACAAAATGGCAGAGGAATTCTTCAATGGCGGAGGTCATCTCAATGCCAGCGGCGGAGAACTTCCCTTCCCGATGGACGAAGCTATCAAGACTGCGCAAAAAGCCATCGAAGCCTATAAAGACCTGCTTTAGTCGCTTCGTCTTTCATGGCATAGCCCGAAAAGGTACATTCTTTTTCGGGCTATGCTTTTTTATATGCTAAAACACTATGAGGCAACATTCTTGTCGCTCAGCCGTAGAAAGGTAACTGCAAACACAGAACAACGCTTCATTTGTCAAAATCCTTTATCCGCGACCCCCTGTTTTTGAGCTCGAAAAACGGGCATAAAAATCATCTCCGAAAATTTTGGTCCGAAAAATGCCCGTTTTTTGCAATTTGGGCAAACATTT
>JAFYFI010000014.1 GCA_017543785.1 Alloprevotella sp. | reverse complement strand
CTGGCTCCACAGGTGCGTCTATACCGTAGGGTACGGCAAGTATCACGCACTCACGGCCATCAGGGGAGCGGAAGCGGATGACGCTGGCGTCTTTGCCGTTGAGTGTGAAGGTGCAATCAGAGGCGAAGCAGTAGTTCTCCTTGGCCGTGAGGGCAGCTGCAAGGGCGTATTTCTTATCCAGGTCATAAACCTCCAGACCTGGGGCCCATGCTACGGTGTCGATAACATAACCCAAGAGATTGTACTTGCGTCCCGTTGGGCTGATTACCTCAGCAGAGAGCATCTGCCCTTCTACCGGCTCGGGCACACTGACGTATGCCGTCTTGATAGGCACACCGCCCGGAGGAGCGGGAACTGTGTACTCAGTGAATACGAAACGTAGTTCTTTTTCGGAGCTGCCGTCGACAATCATGTCTGCTGCGCGGTCGTCCACATACAATTTCGGGTTGTCACCGAATTTGTAGCCGTCCTCAAGTGTGATGGTGAAAGCTATGCTAAATGTTTCGTTATATTTTGCGGGCGACGGATCATAGGTCTTATGAAACATCTCATAAGTTATCTCCTTTACTGTCGCGCCCTCAGTGAGAGACGTGGCAGTGCGGTCTCCGTTGGATTCAGCCACAGGCCAATCGTAGTCGGTGAGGCGAATCTCGCTAATTGTCTGCGTCGCCGGCAACGGCAGCACAGCCTTAAACCAATTCTGCCAAACTAGATTGCCCGCAAGAAATTTTTCAGTATATTCGTCGGGATATTTGGCGTACAGTAGAACTTTGCTATTGCCAAATTCCCAGTCGGGACCGATGTTGTAGAATTGTCTGTTTGCAGGAACATCCTCATTCCATGTGAGCTTGGGCTTGTGGCCACGGCAGTACATATTTACGAGGCCTGTGCACCCTTCAAAGGCACTCTCGCCTATGGTTACATTGTCGCCGTAGATGTCAATGCGCTCTAAAGATTTGCATCTAATGAAAGCCCATTTTTGTATATCCACTGTCTCACCCTTGATGATGAGACGCTTTATATTGCTGTCATAAAAAGCTGAATATCCTACAAAGGCAATGTTTTCGGAAAGTGTCAGAGTAGTGTTTGTGAATTCAACACCCAGAAAAGCGCTGGGAGCGATGCGGCGCGCCTCGTCAGGAATCTTGGAGTTTTTGCAGCCTGCAATAATAGTATGTAGCTTGGTTTCCATTATCACGTTGCTGCCAGCAGGGGTCGTGTAGTTTTCGCAACCGCTTTCTACCTCAAGGCGATTCATTTTCGTGCCGCCGATATTTTCACCTATAACGTAAACACTCTGGGGAATAACCAATTCCTCAATACTTGAACCTGAAAACGCATTGTCTCCGATGTTCCGAAGTTTGGAAGGAAGGGAGATGCCTTTTATCTTAGCATAGCTGAAAGAACCTTTTCCTATATATGTCACCTTTGCGGGCAAAGCAAAGTCATAGCCATCGTAGGCATAATAATAGAACGCTTTGTCTTCTATTTCCGTCACACTCTCAGGCAGGGTAACCTTGCCCTTGACATAGGAAAACGCAAAGTTTCCGACACTCCTGACGGTGTAGTCGCCTATCTTCTCTGGCACAATAATCTCGCCCTCATAAAAACCGGCATACAGCGACAGAGAGCTGTAGAAGCCTTCCTCGTTCTTGTAGCCATAGATACGCACAAACTTGTTCGTCTGGTCAGAAACCTGGAACAGCATCTCCACTGAGTGGCGGTTGCCGCTCGGGTCGATGTGAGTGACATAACCAGTCCATACGTCGCCGGTTGCTGCGCTCGTCTTGCCTACTGCAAACAGCGCAAAAACGCTTAATAGAAGCAATAACTTTCTCATTATTTTGGTTTTAAGGTTAATATTCTGCTGCAAAGATAAGAAATCTTTTGGAAAATAGCTATATTTCTGCCCCAAATCCAGCAAGAACAGGGATCAATCCAACGCGAACGGAGATAAATCCTGCAAGAACGGCGTTAAATCTTGCAAGAACAGCGTAAGTTTCCCGGGAAGTCGCGGTAAGTTTTTTTGCGGAGTGCGAGAAGTTTTTTTATTTTTTTGGAAACAAAGCCCCGAAGGGGCGACAGATCTGTCGTACCTTCAGCACTAAAAAACTAATTGGGGCTCCCATGCAGGGGTTACGCCCTTCGGGCTCACCGCCTGCCTGTGATCTTTCGTCCCTACGGGACTCTCTGGGATACCTACACTTGCTTCTGCAGAATCCAGCGTTTGAAGAACGGATCTTCGATGGAATATGTATTTGCACGAATTACATATCCTGTTTTTGTTAGCCTTTTCAGGCTACTGAAGACTGTGCTGGTAGGCAGGCTTCCTGTTCCTTGTGGATTTTCGCCTTTGCAGAGTGCCTGCATGACATATTTGTCAGTTCTGTTGAACCCCTGCCAGAGTCGCTCAAAGTCCAGATCGTGTGCTTGAGTAAGTCTGTCGAGCCCTTCATCTACCACTTTGTCGCTCAGTTGCTCATAGGTTATAAGTTCCCAGACCTGCGAGGCCAGTTGCTGTGTGTAGTATGGATGGCAATCGGTGATGGTCAGTATTTCTTTAGCGATATTGTCATCTTTGCGAGGCATGCGACTCATGAGGTAGTCATAGAAATCTGCGTAGGGTATCTTTGCTAAGCGCATGAGCTTGCCGAAATGGTAGAACGGCGATTTCTTCTGTTCAAAGATGTCGATCATCATAGACTCTTGACTGCCCAGGAAGATGTAGTTCAATCCTTGCTGTGCCTGCATTATGGCACGCAGTTGCCGATCAAGACCCTTCTCAATGGTGGCTATCTCCTGAAATTCGTCAAAGACAACAATCAGTCTGTGTTCGGGTGTGCTGACATGTTCTAATAGCGACAAGACATCTTCCAAAAGAATGCGTGTATCTACACGGGGCTGGAAAGATAGATCTACGCCATCGGTTATCGGATTAGTGGAGATAGTGGGGACAATCCTGAAATGCCTCATGTGGTGTTTTATGCGTTCCCACTTGTATATTTTGAAGGCTTCTTTCATCAGCTTGGTAGCCAAATCTTGGGCGCTGACAACTTGTTGCAGGTTTACAATGATATAGGGACGCTTCAACAGCTTGACGGCTTTTGTTATTAAACTGGACTTGCCAAACCTGCGGGGACTAATAAGAATAAGGTGGTTCTCACTGTCCATCGCCTGCATAATTTGTTGCAGTTCAATCTGTCTGTCAGTAAAGAACTCATCTTCAACGATAGTGCCGTATTTAAAGGGATTTTTCATGATGCGAAATTTTTCGATGCGAAATTTTTCGCAAAGGTAAGAAATATTTTTTATCCCACAAAAAAACCACCCCGTTTTTCGTGATTTACATTACATGGGAAGAAACGAAAAGGAGGGACGACGTGAGCCGCCCCTCCTTTGTTGTTGGGTTATTGATGGTTATTGTGACAAGGGTCGGAATACCTGCTTGTTGAAGGCTGGGCTGCCGGATGCCTTATCGCCGTTGATGATGATGTCATATACGGCTACCACATCGGCGGAGTTGACTTCGCCGTTGCCGTCAACGTCGGCTGCTTCCTTGGTGTAGCCGGAGGCGTCGCCCTCGATGATGAAGGCGTAGATGGCCACAACGTCGGCGGAGTTGACATCGCCCTCACCGGTAACGTCGCCGCGCTTGCGGACTACGTCGGATACTAGGCGCACGCTGTAGCCGTTTTCGCGCTGCACAGACCAGTCGGCATCGAAAGAGTATT
>JAFYFI010000096.1 GCA_017543785.1 Alloprevotella sp. | reverse complement strand
GGAGGTGCACCTTTGGGGAAAGATGCACTGTCAGTTCTTAAGGCGCACCAACAGGGCGCACTGCCTGGCCGTAGTAGCGGCTGGTGTAGTCGTAAAGATTCACGCTACCCGAGCCGAAGTTCACGCTGCGCGCTTCGTACGGGCTGCCTGTGTTCAGCGTACGCGACCAATAGTAGCCGCTCGAACCTGCCATGTCGAGCGACGTGCCGTTACGTTTACCCGCAGCGGGCAAGAAAATGAACTTAGAGGAGTCCTTCTTATTGGTAAACTTTCTGCCGCTGACACCAGTACCTTCAAAGTCATCAACCCAAGTGTTGTCCGTATTATTATAGAGTTCTTTTATCTGCTCAAAGCTGGGCATGCGCCAGTTGCCGCCCCAGTTCACGCTTGCAGCATCGTCCTCAGGTAAAAGCTCTGTATAAGAATCGGTATAGCCATCCTTGCCATAAGAAGATTTTGAGCAGTATTTGGTCAGTTCGTCTTCATCTTTGCCGTATTTATAAGTACTCCAGCTGTAGTCGCTCTTTGGTTCTGTCTCGCCCCAGGCAAAGTAGTCGCCATATTCCTCGGGGGCTTCGGCACCCACATTGCGGTCTGCCCACAGCGTGCCGCTGGGCAAGCCAAGGTCTACCATCTGCGCTGCCTTGCCGGCTTCGGTGCGGGTGTCGGGAACTGCTGAAGAGTTGTCCTCGTCATCGCCGCAGGCTACTAGTGTGAATGTCATGGCGCTTGAAAGAAGCGCATAAGAGAAAAATGTGATGTACTTCTTCATAATGAATTTGGGTTAAAAAATAATGTCTTTGCAAAAATAGGCAGAAGTAAGGTAACTGCCAATTTATCCCTCTCCTGTTAACACTTGTTAACAATAAAAGTGGATTTTGTAACGAAAGATGATGCACATTTCTCTCGGTTTGCACTATCTCTGGCTGACGCCCAAGATAGGCTGCACCTCGGAAAACCAAAATATCTTTTGCTTTTCTCTCGGTTTGCACTATCTTTGAGCGCGTAAAATATATATTAATAAGGTAGATATATGCTTATAGAACTCAAAGGAGTATCGGCAGAGGTTGACGACAAAGTGCTAATCTCTGATATAGACTTCCAGGTGGAAGAGGGACAGTTCGTTTACGTAATAGGTAAGGTTGGAGCTGGCAAAAGCTCACTGATGAAGGTGATTTATGGCGAGTTGCCTTTTTCGGAAGGCACAGCCGAGGTGCTGGGATTCAACATGGCTCGCATCAAGCGTAAGAAACTCCCCATGCTACGCAGACAGGTGGGCATGGTGTTTCAGGACTTTCGCCTGCTGAGCGACAGGACTATAGACCGCAACCTCGACTTCCTGCTCAAAGCCACAGGCTGGAAAAAGAAATCGGAACGCATAGCACGCATCGACGAGGTGCTAAAGGCTGTAGGGCTCGACGACAGGAAAAACAAGTTTCCACATGAGCTTTCTGGCGGTGAGCTTCAGCGCGTGGCGATAGCAAGGGCTTTGCTCAACAAACCTCGCCTCATACTTGCCGACGAGCCTACGGGAAACCTTGACCAGGAGACTTCGCTAAAGATAGTGGAACTGCTACAGAGCGTCAAGGATACGGGCACGGCAGTGGTCATGATTACCCACAACCTGAACTTATTGCAGTCGTTCCCGGGTAAGGTTTACCGCATGGAGGACGGAAAGATTTCCGACGTCACTGAGGAATACTGCCGGCCTATCGATATAGACATAGCCCAAGAAGAAGAAAACGAATAAAAAAACAACTAAAATAGAAAAATGAAAGTTCTGAAATTTGGAGGCACCAGCGTAGGCTCAGCCCAGCGCATGAAAAACGTGTGTGAGCTCGTACTGAAAGAGCGTGGGAACATCGTGGTTCTCTCTGCCATGTCGGGCACCACAAATGCCCTGGTGGAGATAGCCGGATACTACGAAAGGACAAACGCGGAAGGCGCCCATCTATGCATAAACAAACTCAGAGAGAAATACCTGCTCGAGATAGAAGCCCTGCACGAAAGCGCAGAGTATAGGGAGAAGACTACTGCCTTTGTTGACAGCGTCTTTGCCCTGCTACATTCCTTTGCCAGCACAGAGTATGACGACAAGATTGAGAAGACCATCCTGGCGCAGGGCGAAATCATGAGTACCAACATGGTGACAAACTATCTGCAGGAAAAAGGCTTCAAGGTGAGACTGATATCTGCGCTCGACTTTATGCGCCTTGGCGAGAACGGCGAGCCCGACAGTGCATACATAAGGAAACACCTCACGGAAATTCTCAACTCCGACAGCGACTTCGATGTTTGCATCACACAGGGTTTCATCACACGCGACGCCGCGGGTAACATATCCAACCTGCAGCGCGGCGGCTCCGACTACACAGCAAGTCTCATCGGCGCAGCCTTGAGAGCTGAGGAGATACAGATATGGACCGACATTGACGGCATGCACAACAACGACCCACGCGAGGTGGAGGGTACAAGTCCTGTGCCTCATCTGAGTTTTGAAGAGGCTGCAGAGCTGGCTTACTTCGGAGCGAAAATACTGCACCCCACCTGCATTCAGCCTGCCAGATATGCAGGAGTGCCGGTAAGGCTCCTGAACACTATGGACCCGTCGGCAGCAGGTACCGTCATAGACAACCGCATGGTGCCCAATGCCATAAAAGCCGTGGCTGCAAAGGACAATATCACTGCCATAAAAATTGTCTCCAGCCGAATGTTGCTTGCCGCTGGTTTTCTGAACATGGTGTTCGAGGTCTTTGAACGCTACAACACCAGTATCGACATGATTACGACCTCGGAGGTGGGTGTCTCGCTGACGATAGACAACACTTCAAAGCTCTCGCCTATCCTCGACGAGCTGAAAAGATATGGCACCATCGTAGTGGACAAGGACATGTGCATCATCTGCGTTGTGGGCGACCTGAGATGGGGCAACGTGGGATTTGAGAGTCGCATAACTAATGCCCTGCATGGCATACCCCTGCGCATGATATCCTTTGGCGGCTCAGACCACAACATCTCTTTCCTGGTAAAGATGGCAGACAAGCGCAAAGCCCTGCAAGCACTGAGCAAAGCCTTGTTCTAAACAAGAAGCCTATTTTTGTTCTTAGGTTTTTAGGATGACTCACTCCACAAACCTATCAGCCTAAAACCTAAACCCCAAAAACAAACCCAATGTTCATTGACAATACATTAATAAAAGATATAAGAACTCCGTTCTACTACTATGACACTAAAACCCTCCGGACGACACTGAGGGCAGCCACAGCGGCGCTTGCCGACGAGCAACATCTGCACCTGCACTATGCGGTGAAGGCTAATGCACGCAAGGAATTGCTCGGCATCATTGCCAAGGCTGGTCTGGGCGCCGACTGCGTGAGCGGCGGAGAGATACAAGCTGCCATCGACGCCGGCTTTGCTCCAGAGGACATCGTATTTGCCGGAGTGGGAAAGGCTGACTGGGAAATAGCCCTCGCCACAGACGCCGGGATAGGCTGCTTCAACGTAGAGAGCATCCCCGAGCTGGAGGTGATAGAAGCCATAGCCGCGGAGAAGGACAAACGTGTTGACATAGCCTTCAGGGTTAACCCCAACATTGATGCCCACACTCTGGCAAAAATCACGACAGGACTGAGCGAGAATAAATTCGGAATAGCTGCCGAGGAGCTGTTGCCTGCAGTGAAGAAAGCTGCCGAAATGCAGCACGTCAGGTTTACAGGTCTCCACTTTCACATAGGCAGTTCTATTCTCGACCTGGCGACATTCATCCCGCTGTGCGAACGCATCAACGAACTTCAGGACAGGCTGGAGGCTGAGGGATTCTCGTGTATGAGCATAAATGTGGGAGGCGGCTTGGGCACGCACTATGAAGACCCCGACGTACACCCCATCCCCGACTTTATAGGCTATGTGGACATCTTCCGCAAATACCTCAGGCTCCGACCGGGACAACAGCTACACTTCGAACTAGGCCGTAGCATTGTTGCGCAGTGTGGCTCTATGATAGCAAAGGTGCTCTACGTGAAACGTGGTAAGCAGAAGAATTTCCTTGTCCTCGACGCTGGTTTCACCGACCTGATACGCCCGGCTTTCTACAATGCCCATCACCTCATAGAAAACCTTAGCTCTAAGGATACGGAAACAGAAACTTATGACGTAGTGGGACCCATATGCGAGAGTAGCGATGTATTCCAGCAGAATGTTGTGCTACCCCGCTGCAAACGAGGCGACTTAATAGCCTTCAGAACGGCTGGCGCCTACGGTGAGATTATGGCATCGCGATACAACCTGCGCGAGCTGCCCGGAAGCCTCGTCGTATAGGGAACGATTTTTTTGATGACATGATGAAGAAAAGAAAAGTCTGGAAACTGCCGAAGGGACAAACTCCTACGGCATTCGACCTAAAGATAATGGCACTTGAAGATGCAGGACACCAGGTGCCGCCACGCAGGCTGATACTCAACGAAGAGCAGATTGCCGGTGTACGCCGCTCGGCTGTGGTAAACACTGGCATACTGGACATGCTGGAAGAGAAAATTCGCGAAGGCATGACCACCGAGGAAATCGACAAGCTGGTTTACGACTACACCATAGCCCACGGTGCAATCCCTGCCCCACTCCACTATGAGGGCTTTCCTAAGAGTTGCTGCACAAGCATCAACGAGGTGGTTTGCCACGGCATTCCCAACGACTGCGAAGAACTGCTGGAGGGAGACATCATCAACGTGGACGTATCTACTATCCTTGACGGCTACTACAGCGACGCATCGAGAATGTTCGTCATAGGCAGGACGAGTCCTGCAAAAGCCAAGTTGGTGAAGGTAGCCAAGGAATGTCTGGACATTGGTGCTGCAGCTGCCAAACCCTGGGGACACGTAGGCGACATAGGTAAAGCCATAGAAAGACACGCACACAAGAACGGCTTCAGCGTGGTGCGCGACCTCTGCGGACACGGCGTAGGACTGAAATTTCACGACGACCCCGACGTGGACCATTACGACACAGGGGAAGACGGCATGCTACTCGTTCCGGGTATGATGTTCACCATAGAACCCATGATAAACATGGGCACATGGGAAGTATTCATCGACGAAGCCGACGACTGGACAGTGGTAACAGAGGACGAGCTACCCTCGGCACAGTGGGAGCACACCTTCCTCATGACCGAAAACGGACTTGAAGCTATTTCATGGTAGGAAAACTGTAAACAAAGACAAGGATTTGTTCTTCGGTTTTTATTAAAAAATCGCACCAAACTAAAAACCTAAAACATAAAAACAATATGTACGACAAAGACAGAGGCCTTTACATTGCAAACAGCAACTCAAAGGCATTGAGCATTATCAGCAAGATGGCAAACAGGCACGGACTGATTGCAGGAGCCACTGGCACAGGAAAAACTGTCTCACTGCAGGTGCTTGCCGAGACTTTCAGCCAAATAGGAGTGCCCTGCTTCATGGCAGACATGAAGGGAGACCTCTCCGGAATTTCGCAAGCTGGCAAGATGTCGGGGTTCATAGAGAAACGCATGCCCGAATTTGGCATAGAAAATCCTGAGTTCCAGCCATGCCCTACGATTTTCTACGATGTGTTCGGTGAACAAGGTCACCCTATGCGAGCCACAATCTCGCAGATGGGACCAGACTTGCTGGCACGACTCCTGGAACTCAACGAGACACAGGCTGGTGTGCTCAACATCGTCTTTCGCATAGCCGACGAGCGCGGACTTCTGCTCATAGACATAAAGGACCTGCGCTCCATGCTCGACTACGTATCGAAGAATGCTTCAAAATACACTACTACCTACGGAAACATAGCCTCTGCCAGCGTCGGTGCAATACAACGCGCCCTACTCGCACTGGAGAGCCAAGGCGCCGACAAATTCTTCGGCGAGCCTTCGTTTGAGATAACCGACTTGCTGAAAGAAAAAGACGGAAAGGGAGTAATGAGCATTCTGGCTGCCGACAAACTTATGCTGCAGCCTAAACTCTACTCTACCTTCCTGCTATGGCTGATGTCCGAGCTCTACACCACGCTGCCTGAAGAGGGCGACCTGGAGAAGCCGAAGCTCATATTCTTCTTCGACGAAGCACACATGCTCTTCGAGGGCACTTCGAAAGCCATGGTCAGCAAGATAGAGCAAGTGATACGCCTGATACGCAGCAAGGGAGTGGGCATATACTTCATCACTCAGCTGCCCACAGACATACCTGAGAACATTCTGGGACAGCTAGGCAACCGCATTCAACACGCGCTGAGGGCATTTACACCCAAAGATCAGAAAGCCGTGAAGAGCGCTGCCGAGACATTCCGCACAAATCCCGACTTCAGCACAGAAGAAGCCATCACTAATCTCGAAACAGGCGAAGCACTCGTATCGTTCCTCGACGAGAAAGGCGCGCCCTCAATGGTAGAAAGAGCTAAGATACTCTTCCCACTTAGCCAGATAGGAGCCATAACCGAGGGGCAGCGGCTCGACATCATAAACGGGTCTGGACTGGGCAATAAATACGACCAAAGGATTGACCGCGAAAGTGCCTCCGAAGTCCTGCTCAAAGAAGCTGACGAGGCAGCAGAAGCGCAAGCGGAAGAAGAGGCAGCTAAGGCTAAGGAGAAAGAAGACTCCCAGAAGTCGAAGAAGACGGGCTGGCTCGGGAAAGTGATTAAGGCTATCATAACCGCCGTGACTGCAACGCTGGCAACCATCGTTGGAGGTGCCATCTCCGACAAAGTCACAGGACGAAAGACACGCAAGTCGAGCACATCGGCAACAGGGCGCGTAGTGAAAAACGCCACCTCGGCAGCCACGCGCACCATAGCCCGCGACATCCTCGGCAATCTCATAAAGTAAAAACCAACCACCTATAAAACGTAGCAAGGTGACCGCAGAGAGAAAACTTATTTCCACTATGTCGAACCGCAGCAGATTTGCATAAAAATGAAAAGGCTCAGTCTCATCCTATTACTTCTATGTATATATGTATCGTCTGAAGCACAACTTTCAGAAACCTTCAGCGATGACATACAGACCCTGCAGGTCCTTGCAGGTGCCGATGGAGCAGACCACCCTGTCATAAGACTTGGAAGTCAGGAGAGACTATACATCAGTTTTGACGACCTGCGAGGTGGATACAGACGCTACACCTACGACATCCAGCATTTGGACTATGCCCTGCAGCCTACGCCTGGACTCTTTGAAAGTGAATATGTCAAAGCTGCAAACGAACGAGGCATCATAGCAGACTACGAAGAGAGCTCAAACACTTTGCAGAACTACACCCACTATAGCCTGACATTCCCTAATGAAGACATGCGTCCCATTATCTCGGGCAACTATTGGCTCAACATCTACGATGAAGACAGCGACGACTACGAGACACCGATAGCCCGCATATTCTTTGCCGTCCTGGAGCCTATGACGCCTATATGGGTCAGCACTACTGCAAACACGGATATCGACTCCAACGACAGGCACCAGCAACTGTCAATAAGACTATCGCTGACAAACCTGAAGCTGCAAAACCCCGACAAAGAGCTGAAAATAGTAGTACTGCAAAACCGACGCCCCGACAATGCCGTGATAGCCCCTCCCATAACACAAATCACGCCAACAGAGGCACGATGGGAACACGACAGACGACTCATCTTCAGAGCCGGCAACGAATATCGCAGCTTCGAGATGCTCTCCACACAATATGCTGGACTGGGTCTTGACCGCATCAGGCAATGGGACGATGCATACCACGCCCTGCTCCTTCCTGCTGACATGCGCCACAACTACCTTCATCAGCCCGACCGCAACGGACAGCGAGTAGTGCGCACCGTAGAAAACTATGACAACGACTCACAGGGAGAATACATAAACGTATATTTCCAACTAAAGCCCGACGACACTTGGGACACAAATACCGATATATACCTGAGCGGGCAATGGGCATACAACGGAACGAAACCTCGTTACCACCTAACCTACAACCCACACAACGGATACTACGAGGGTAGCGCATTGCTCAAGACGGGGTACTACAGCTACCTGTTTGAGTCAAATTCAGGAAGTCCCGACGGCGACTTTTGGCAGACAGAAAACGAATATGCCGTATATGCATACCTTCGTTCACCCTTTGACCGCCATTGGCGTCTCGTAGGACAGACCAGCCCGGCAACTGAACGTAAATAATATCTAATAGACTAAACACACACCCTTGCAAGACACACTTATAACAATCTGCGATTTCATAGGAACCCTGGCGTTTGCCATTTCGGGCATACGCCTCGCCTCGTCTAAACACTTCGACCTTTTCGGAGCATACGTAGTCGGCGTCACCACAGCCATCGGCGGAGGAACACTGCGCGACCTGATGCTTGGGCAGACACCTTTCTGGATGACAAACTCTTTTTACCTCATCTGCTCAGGTATAGCCCTCGTATGGGTAATGCTATTCCGAAAACAGCTCGTCAGGCAGAACAATACATGGTTCCTGTTCGACACCATAGGACTGGCACTCTTCACCGTAACAGGAATAGAGAAGACCCTTCAGGCGGGCTTCCCCTTCTGGACAGCCATAATAATGGGATGTATGACAGGAGCTGGCGGCGGCGTGCTG
Organism: Alloprevotella sp.; assembly: GCA_017543785.1. GTDB lineage: Bacteria > Bacteroidota > Bacteroidia > Bacteroidales > Bacteroidaceae > Alloprevotella. Next base: position 273 of record JAFYFI010000096.1, on the reverse strand, counting down.
CGCGACATACTGCGCGGCGAAGTGCCACTCATCTTTCGAAAGGAAGTATATGCCATGGCATGCGTACTCGGCGGAGCCGCATGGTGGCTCACGGCAGCTTTCGGAGCCCCCTACCCTGTTGCGCCATCGCTTTGCGCAGGAGTAGTCATAGCCGTCAGGCTGCTCGCCGTCAGATATAAGCTACGTCTGCCTGTACTGAAAGGAGAAGAATGACGATAGCTAAAGATAAACAAAATAACCCCAACCAGTCAACGTGCTGGTCGGGGTTATTTT
>JAFYFI010000095.1 GCA_017543785.1 Alloprevotella sp. | reverse complement strand
TCCGAAATTTTTGGTCCGAAAAATGCCCGTTTATCGCATTTTGCGGAAAGATTTGAGTTTCAGGTCGATACAAAAATCAGGCTCGGATTTTCTTCTGATTTTTGAAAATCCGAGCCATTTTTCCGCGATTTTTCCGCTCAAAAAGGTGAAAATTTCTTTGAGGAATTTCAGAATTTCTTTGAGGAATTTTGAAATTACTTTGAGTAATCCGAAAATTTCTTTATTGGATTTTTGCGGAGGCAAATTTTTCGCTGAAATTCCTCAATTTTACGTTCAAATTTGCCAAAAATCCCGTGTCAAAACTTTTTACTTTTTCGTCAATATTCTTTACCTCTCGGATAAAGCTGCCTGCAAGGCTGGCAAGATGTCGGCACAGGGCAATAAAAATGCTGTGCCCATGACACGTGTTGTCATGGGCACAGTGGTATGTGTGGGTAAGATATTGGGGATTAGTGTGCCAAAATCTTATAGGTGCGTGTTGGGCAGCCTGCGCGCTCTACCTTGATGAGGTTCACACCAGGAGCTGTGGTCACTGTGGCGCTCTGGCTGCCGGTAGCCTTGGAGATGAGGCGGCCGTCGGTGCTGTAGGCGCTGACACGGCTGATGTCGCCGCGACCACTGGAAACGGTCAGCTTGCCACTGCCCGACGCGATGCTCACACCATCGAGCTCTGCTATGCGCTGAGCGGTGACGTCACCCTTCACGAGTGCAAAGCGACCCAGTGTGGTCTGCATACCTGCGAAGGTGGGCTGAGCGTCGGTGAGAGAATAGGTGATGCCCGTCTCGCGGGCGTAGAGCTTGTACTCCGACAAGTCGAAACCGCCCGTAGCCTCAAACTTAAGGGCTACCTCGCCGGCGCTACCTACGTAGATGCCGAGAGGAACGATGTCCTTGCTTGCAATGCTGCGGATGTCGAGGGCACGAGAGCCGTCGAGAGTGAAGACAGCCAGCTCGGGCATAGCCTCGTTGTCGAAGAGGGTCTCTGCCTCGGGAGCCTCATCGCTAAGGAGCAGTGTGCTGCTGGAGAGCTTGCCTGCCATGGCAACGATGCGCAGGGCTGGCATAGCCTGAACCTCTTCCTCAGGAAGGGCGTCGCGCTTGAACATGCTCTCGGTGAAGGCTATATCGACTGAAGTAGCCTCATCGACAGTAGTTACGAAGAATGCCTCCATAGGCTCAATGGTCGTGAGACCTTCGTTGGATGCAAGGCTCTCGCCTACTGATACTGCCGACGACGTGGTGTTGCCGTTGAAGACCTTGACAGAACTGATGGTTCCGGCGTTGGCTGCAAGGAACTCTGCCACATCGATGTGGCTCATGAAGGGGTTACCTACCATGAAGGTATTTGTTGACGTAGGCGATGTAGCTGTCAGCGTGATGCTGCCTATGTTGCCGAAGACGGCACGGTCGTTCTCTGCGAGATAGGTGTAGTCCATAGTCTTGACTGCTGCATCTTCGTAGGCGAAGCGTGCGCCGTCGGTGCGGTCGATGTCGGTTTCCTGCAGGTCGGTAGCCTGTCGCGTGATTTCGTTGAAATAGCTGTAGGCTGTGTGCTGCTTGGGGAAGCGGAAGGTGAACTTGTCTGCCTCGCGTCCGTCGGCATCGACATAGGCTGAGAAGCCTTCGCCGAAGGCATAGCCATACTTGAGGGCATTGAAGCGCTTCGACCAGTTGGTCTCCAATACGCTTGCCTCGCCGTAGCTGCCGTCGATGAGCTTGTTCTGACCTGCATGAGCCCAGATGCGCTGATAAACGCGCGGAGCGAAGCGGCTGGGCTGGTAGGACGAGCCTGTGAGGTCGGTGAAGTAGCTGTACTCTGTCAGGGTGTCGCGCAATGCCTCGGGGATGAACATATCGCCGGTGTACATCTTCTTGAGAGGTGCAGAAAGCAGATAGTAGCGTCCGGGCTCGAGGTCAACGTCAACCCATGCCTTGTTGTAGTTCAGCTTGAAGACCTTCTCTACTGCTGCGCGGCTCTCGAAGTGGATGCCGTTACAGCCAAACTCGTCGCCCTTGACAACTTCCTCGTCGAGCGAAGGATATACGCGGGCACCGGAAGGTATGATGACGTCGGTGCAGAGATATGGAGAACCGTTGGTCCAGTTGTTCCAAGTGTTCCAGTTGGTGTTGTTAGTGGTCTTGCGCCATGTGGTGACGAGTGGGTGCACAGTGTATTCGGCAGTAGTGAGCAGGTCGCCGTTACCGTCGTAGAAATACATGGTGAACTGTCCGGGAGTGGTGGTGGCATAGCTGCCGTTTATCCATCCGTCGATGTCGCTCTGCACGAGCTCGTTCTCGATGCCCTGATCGGGGAAGGAGACGTAGTAGCGAGTGTCGGTGGTGCCGAGAGCCTTGATGGCGATGTTGCCGCCCTGGCAAACGTGAGTGACCTCGATGTTGGAGATGGTGGAGTTACAGCTTTCCTCGTCGCGATTGTCGGGCACACCGTCGTGGTCAACGTCGTTGCGCATCAGGATGCCGTAAATCTTCACTGTGCGGTTGGCTGCGAGTCCCTGTCCTACGGTGATGTGTACTTCGTCGTAGTCGCTGGTGGGGCTGATGAGGAGCACGGTCTTGCCGCTGCCCTGGATGACATTGGCACCGAGGACGCCCCAGTTGGAGGAGGCTTCGCCTGTCTCCTGGCCGTTGTAGTAGGTGCCTACCTTGAGCACGTTGCCCACGTTGGCATTGAGACCGATGATGTCGTTGTTGACAACCACACCTACCTGGTGGCGGAAATCAACAGTGCGGCCGAGCTTGACGATGATTTCCTGAGAACCGCTTTCCACGGTCTTCTGAACCAGTGCATAGGTTTCAAGGGCATCGTCGATGTCGATGATGTTGGAAAGGTTGTTGGTGACGCCGCCAACGCTGGCTACTGTTACCTGAGTGCCGAGGTTGACAATGGCGCCCATATTGTCGTAGTTCACTACGTAGGCTCCGTCGCGGACTACGTTGTTGCGTACGTCGCTGGGGTCGTCCCAGAAGCCATAGTAGAACTTCACGTCGGAAACCTTGAGGTCGATGACGCCGACTTTCCAGAGCTGTATCTCGTTAATCTTCACGGGTTGGCCGTCGCCGTTGACCTTGGGAACGGTGATGGAAAGGCGTAGCTTGTTGCTCTTGTCGTTGGTGCCTACCACGCCAAGACCTACGACGCCGGCATCCTCAACGAGGCTCTCATAGAGCTTGTTGCCGTCCTTGTCGAAGCAACGTATCTGGAAGGCGTTGAGAAGGTTCACACCGAGGTTGGTCTGCTCCATCTCTACTACGAAGCCTATGTGTATGCTCTCCATGGCGTTTGCCTTGGAGCCGTCGTAGATGTAGGGGTCTTCTTCGCTGAGTTTCTTGATGCCGACAATGACACCGTTGGCACCAAGCAACTGCAAGCCGCCAGTGTAGGAGGCATAGTCGGTGAGGTTGGCATTGAGCACGTTCTCAGAATTCTCCATGTTGGAGATAGAGAGGAAGTTGGCACTTGTCTCACCATGGACATCGTCGCTGAGGGCATACTCAGGCTCCTCGCCTTCGATGTTGTAGAAGGCATGCTCCACAGGCTCCTCGATGAAGTCGGTGCTGGTGCCGTGGGTGATGGTTACCTCCTCGCTGCATTGTCCGTCCTCGCTGCTTACGAGGAACTTGTAGTCGCCATCGGCATTCATGCCTGTGATGAAGCCGTCGGGAGTTACGCTGCAGGCTCCTGCATTCTCTTCGGGCTGGCTCACAAGGCTCCAGGTGGCGTTGATCTCAGGATTGCTCTTCAGCTGATGAGTAGTCTGGTTGGAGCAGATGTGCGTGTTTGCCGTAGGATTGAGCATGCAGTCGTGGTCAACGGTGGCATGGGGGCGCACAAAGGCACCATACACGCCGAAGCCAGAGCCTAGGTTGAGCACGCCGAGGGCGGTGTAGAAATATATACCTGCGCCGCTGAAGGGCTGGTCGGCAACGATATATGCCGTCTGGTCGCCGCCAGAGGCGAGAGAGAGGGTCAGAGCCTCAGCCGAAATGGTGGTGTTCTGCACCTCGTTGCCTTGGTTGTCATAGAGATGTATCTCAATCCATGCGCCTACCTTAAGCACATCGGCTACTTCGACAAAGTTGTACTTGAAACCTACCTGGTCGCCCTTCTCAAAGAGTTCACCGACAGAGGCGTCGGACGACTTGGCGTAGATGTTAGCGTTGCCCTTGAAAGCTACACTTGCAAGCTGCACGGCACTGACAAGGGGAACGGTGTTGGTGGGATCGTCGTCGATGGCACGCTCGCAAAAGCTGGAAACAACGGGGAGGGGTATGCCACCTACAAGCGGACTGGGCATATTTGCCTCGCAGCTCACGGTGTACTGGGGCTTGCCCTTCTCGGTGCAGTAGTCGCTGATGCCGGTGCGGGTTATGTTGATGTCGTGGGCATCGCCTACGAAGGCATACTTGATGCGCAAGGCTGAAGCCACGCTGACATCGAGACCGCCACCCTGCACGAGTGCCACTTCATCGAACTTCTGCGGGCAGATGGCTGTCAGGTTGATGCAGCTCTCCTGATTGCCAGGGATACCTATGAGCGAAAGTTTCACGCCGCTGCCGCCGTTGCCCTCGCGGACTGTCATGTCGGCTACGCGCTTACCGTCGCAGTAGAACCACAGATGCATGGTTTTCACTACGTCGAGGTTGATGACGCTGCTACCACTGGAAGCAACGATGCAGAAACCTGCCGTTGTGCCAGCTGCATAGTAGTACTTCATGTCGCGAACGCTGACCGTAGGACTTGCAGCTATGGTGATGCCGGCTGTGGAGGGGAATGTAGCCTCGTCGCTGGTATCCTCGTTGGTGAGATTTTCGAGGCCTGAGGTGCCTGAGCCTACAGAAACTACGTTGATGACGCGGTTTACGGCACAGTGCCTACCTACAAGGGCTCGACGTGCACTGAGATAGTTCTCTCCAGTGGGGTCGGTTTCCTGCCAAGTTATGGCGTTCTGCTTGGTCTTAGCCATGGCAGCGCTCTCGGCATCGTCAACATCGCCTGTATTGTCTTGGGCAAGTACACCAGCAGGCAACATCGTGGCAAGCACGAAAAGACACAGGCGGAACGTATTATATAATGTATGTTTCATATTTGTTTTCATAATCCTTTTCTTTTTTAAGGTGCTTAGTCTTGCCAAAGTTTCTTACCCCACCCGCTTTCGTCCTTGCGGGTGGACTGTGCTCCGCGCTCGTCAGGGTCCTCATCGTCATGAGGAGTAGAGGGCGAAAGCAAGTGGCTTTCAAGGTTTATGTAGTATATTGTTGCCGTGGGGCGTGTATAAAATTTCTTCATTTCTACTTACTTTTTACTTAATAAATACTTTTTTGCCACCACGGATATAGAGTCCGTTCCTGGGAGCAGTGACGCGGCGGCCCTGAAGGTCGTAGATAGCCTCGGAGGCTGGGCTGCTCGTGGCTGGGGAAGAAATTCCTGTCACCATTGCACTGCCTTCTATAAATCTAATGTCGAGTGGTTTGATGCCGCTCAGGCTCTCAGCAGTGAGGTAGGCGCGGTTGCCAAGCAGATAGTTGCCAGCTGGGTGGAGCAGACGCAGGTCGTTGTTGCTGTTGTGGCTCAGTACCCAGTAGTTCTTCCACTCCGTACCTGTGAAGTATGGAATTTCCTCTGCCTGATAGATGCCCTGCCAGATGTTCTCACTGTAATTGTCGGCTGTGGTTGCTGTTTCGCCAGAGCCAGCGGGGAAGATGTCGAAGACAAACTTGCGAGTGCTGCTGCTGCGAACTATAACGCCCTGGTTTGCCGGTACGTCAACTACCTCGGTCATCTCGAGCTCGCGCTGATCAATGAGCCACTTTGCCTGGAAGAGGTTCACATCCTGACCAGCTTCATTGGCAGCGGACTTCTTGACGTCGAAGGGGAAATAGAAGGTTGACCAGTCGAGTCCGTCGTTTGTGGTTCCGTTGATGAGGTTTACCTCAAGCTGCTCGGCAGGGGTTATGATCCAAGCGTAGGCTGTGTTCTTAGCCTTGCCGGCGGCGTCAGCCTTGCAGAGGGCGGCATGGCGTCCCTCGCTGGTGCCTGTGGCTACTATGCAGCCACTGTTCACGTCGAGACCATTGCTGCCTGTGCCGCTATAGAGGTTGAGGGCATACTGGCCGTCGATGAGTCTTTCGAGATAGAAGGCGGCTGCGCCGTTGCGGTCGGCTGTCTGCGGGAAGTCAACGCCACCGGCAGTGGTAGAGCTTGTACCTATATACTTGCCTGTGTTGACATTGCGCAGATAGTAGATATTGTGTTCTGGAGAAATAAGACCTGTGGCATTCTCGCCGCCGGAGGCGCCATGGCCTATGAGCTCAAACTGCCAGAGAGCGTTGGCGTGGCTCTTGTCGGGCGTGGCTACATAGAAATCGGCGTCCTTGGCATTAAAGATAAGCTCTGCCTCATCGGCGTCGAAGCTGTTTGCCGTAGTCTCGGTCTTGCGATACTGGAAGTGGGTCTTGTCAACGTCCTCGAGCCAGCCGCCACCATCGAACACGTCTTCGTTGTAGGTGGCGATGCTCCTCGTGACATTGCGGAGACGATAGAACTTGTCCTCAGAGATTTCGTCCTCGAAAACAGCATTGTCGGCATCGGAGAGATTCTCAACGGGAATAAGCTCCCAGTCGGAAGCAAAACCTTGTGACGAGCGAGCATAGATGGCATGGTCGTTGACGGTAGTGTTCATTGAGAAATATCCGTTTGTAGCCGTAGCGGGCTGGAAAGCCACATAGCGCTTGTCGCCGTCGCTGGCCTTGATGAGCGCTGCGTTGTAGGCATTGGGGGCAGTAAGGTTCCAAGTGGCTGTGTTGTCGGAAATGTTCACGCGGACAGAGCTGCCGTTGCGACCCTGGCTGACGAGCAAGTATGTGCCGCCAACGTTCTGGAGCGACCAGAGGGAATGAACGGTGGGAGCCGTGACACTCTGCAGGGTGGTGCCGTCGCCGTCGGTGTTGAGGTAGTAGCCGAAACGGCGGTTCTTGACATAATAGTATTTGTCGGCACCTGTGGCGTAGCTTGCAGGACCTGTGGCGGAAGCCTTGGCGGCATCGATGGCCTGAATGAGCGCCTTGAAGCTGGCACCCTTGGTCTGGTCGGCGGAACGGTATGTAGCCATGTCGGCAACATCGTTTGCCTCGGCTATCTCCAAAAGGTCTTCGTAGCTGAGGAATACGTACTTATAATAGTCTTGGTTTTCAAGCGTACCAGTCTTGACAAAAACATTGTCCTCGCCGATGAGGGCTATGTTGTCATAATACCAGCTGTTGCCCGTAAGATTGGCACCAGTGGATATGGCGCATCCTACAGCGTCGTAGGGATTACGCTGAATGTACCAGACGGCATCGTTTGTTTGTTGGGAAAAGAAGGCCAGGTTGCTGTTGTACTGGCGAACATTGCTCAAATAAGGGCCTTCGAAAGTGTTGGAAGAATAAGCGTGGGTCTCCTTCTCTGCGCCCACAGAGGCTATATAACAGCCCTCGCTTACACTTTTGCTTCCATTAGCACTGACAAAATACCAGAGCGAGGCGTCGTCCATGTTTACGCCCACACGCTCTAATTTGGGACGGTTGCGGTTCCAGCCCTGATAGCGCAGATAGCGGTATTCGTTATTATTGTCGGAGTCCAAACTCTTGGACGCGTTCATAATAACATAATACTTGGGCGCTTCGGGCGTGCTCAAGTCGGGTAGATCTACCGGACTTGCTTTTAAGCATTTACCCCCCCCTATTTGTAAAATAAGGGTTAGCAAAATCAAGTAACTTTTGTTTCGCATAGTTATTATTTAAATTGTTTATCGCTTGTAAAAGATTCTGATTTTGGAGAGAGAAATAACTGTAGCACAATTACTTACCTTCAAAAAAAATCAGCCTTGCCTTATTTATTGGGCGCAAAGGTAGAAATAAAATGTGAGGGGGGGGTATAAATTATAAAATAAAATTTGTTAAAAATACGAAAAAAAGTGCGGCAGCCAACAAATTGACTGCCGCACTTGACAATTTTGTAAAAGAATTTCGCTAAGAAATTATGATTCAGCGAATTCCTCTTCGTATTCGCGTTCCTGCTGAGCCTTGGCAAGTTCGTATTCCTCGCGATCGGCAACTATAAGATTGTTGAATTCACGCAGACCTGTACCGGCGGGGATGAGGTGACCGCAGATAACGTTCTCCTTCATGCCAAGCAGATAGTCGGTCTTGCCAGAGATGGCTGCCTCGTTGAGCACCTTTGTCGTTTCCTGGAAAGAAGCGGCAGACATGAAACTCTTGGTCTGCAAGGCTGCACGGGTGATACCCTGAAGTATCTGAGTGGACGTTGCAGGCAGAGCATCGCGGGTTTCAACGAGTTTCATGTCGCGGCGCTTAAGCATAGAGTTTTCATCACGCAGCTTGCGCGCAGTTACAATCATACCCGGCTTCATGGTCTCGCTGTCGCCGGCGTCGGTAACAACCTTCTTGCCCCAAATCTTATCGTTTTCCTCAGCAAAGTCGAGCTTATCAACAATTTGCTGCTCGAGGAAACGAGTATCGCCCGGGTCGTTGATTTGTACCTTACGCATCATCTGGCGCACGATGACTTCAAAGTGCTTGTCGTTGATAGCCACACCCTGGAGGCGGTAAACGTCCTGCACCTCGTTGACGATGTACTCCTGGACAGCGGTCGGACCCTTGATAGCAAGGATGTCTGCAGGTGTTACTTCACCATCGCAAAGCTTGTCGCCAGCGCGAACATAGTCGTTCTCCTGAACGAGAATCTGCTTGCTAGGCGGAACGAGATACTTCTTGATTTCGCCAAGCTTGGAGGTTACAACGATTTCTCGATTACCACGCTTAACAGGACCCATGGTTATCTCGCCATCGATTTCGCTGACGATGGCAGGATTGCTCGGGTTGCGAGCTTCGAAGAGTTCAGTCACACGTGGCAGACCACCAGTGATATCGCCTCCGCCCTTGCCTACGCTACGCGGTATCTTAACAAGAATATCACCAGCATTGAGCTTCTGACCATCTTCAACGGAAATATGACCGTTGAGGGGGAAGTTGTAGCTACGGATGACTTCGCCGTTTTCGTCAATGATTTCGGCTGTCGGGACGCGGTTGCGCTCCTTAGGCTCGATAATAATGCGCTCGCGAAGCATGGTAGCCTCGTCTTCATGGACAACATAGGTGATGCCTTCTATCACATCGCGGAAACGGATGCGACCGGCATTCTCGGTAACGATAACGGCATTGAAAGGATCCCACTTGGCAATGAGAGTGCCCTTCTCAACCTTCTCCTTATGACCTACATAGAGCTGTGCACCATATGGAACATTCTTCGTTGAAAGAACGATACCTGTATGTTCGTCGATGAAACGGGCTTCAGCCAGACGTCCAACAACAATCTTACCAGCACTGCCATCTTCGCGGGTTACATCAACCGTGCGCAGTTCGTCGAACTCTACGCGACAGTCTTGCTTAGCCACGATGCTGGCATTTGCAGCGGCATTCGACGCAATACCACCGGCGTGGAAGGTTCGCAGTGTAAGCTGCGTACCAGGCTCACCGATAGACTGTGCGGCAATGACACCGACGGCTTCGCCCTTTTGAACCATCTTAGAAGTTGCAAGATTGCGACCATAGCACTTCTGGCAAACACCGTGCTTGCTCTCGCAAGTGAGCACGGAACGTATCTCTACGCGCTCAATGCCAGCTGCCTCGATGGCTGCAGCAATGGGCTCGGTGATTTCAGCACCAGAGGCTACAATTATTTCGCCTGTAGAAGGATTGATGACATCGTGAACGGAAACGCGTCCAAGGATGCGCTCTGAAAGTGAGGATATTACCTTGTCGCCGTCCTTAAGTGCAGTACACTCCAGACCACGTAGCGTGCCGCAGTCTTCCTCGGTGATGATGACGTCGTGGCTGACGTCAACAAGACGACGAGTGAGGTATCCGGCGTCGGCAGTCTTAAGGGCAGTATCTGTCAGACCCTTACGAGCACCGTGGGTGGAAATGAAGTACTCCAACACGGACATTCCTTCCTTAAAGTTAGAAAGAATCGGGTTTTCAATGTATGGAGCATCTTCGGTACCGGCTTTCTGAGGCTTCTGCATAAGACCACGCATACCAGCAAGCTGGGCAATCTGGTCGGCAGAACCACGGGCTCCTGAGTCGAGCATCATGAACACGGCGTTGAAACCTTGGTCTGCCTCGGTCATTTCCTTCATCAGGATTTTCTTGAGGTCGGTATTGACGTGTGTCCAAGCATCGACAACCTGATTATAGCGCTCACGGTCGGTGATGAAACCCATATTGTAGTTTGCAGTAATCTGATCAACCTCTTCATTACCGCGCTTTATGATGCCTACTTTTTCTTCTGGAATGATGATATCATCAAGGTTGAACGAAAGTCCACCTTCATAACTCATACGATAGCCGAGGTTCTTGATACCATCGAGGAATTCGCAGGCACGAGCCATACCCACAGTCTTGATGACGCGGGTGATGAGGTCGCGCAGAGATTTCTTGGAAACGATTTCATTGAAGAAACCTACTTCTGAAGGTATGATTTCGTTTACGATGACACGACCTACAGAAGTTTCTACCAACTTCTTGAATTTATTGCCATTCTCGTCAAACTGGTCAACCATCACCTTAACAGGGGCGTGGACATCGACTTTGTGCTCATTGAAGGCAATAATTGCTTCTTCCGGACCATAGAAGGTAAGACCCTCGCCCTTGGCTCCGGTGCGTATCTTCGTGATGTAATACAGACCGAGCACCATATCCTGTGAAGGAACGGTGATAGGAGCTCCGTTGGCAGGATTGAGGATGTTGTGGCTCTGAAGCATCAGTATCTGAGCCTCGAGAATAGCCTCGTTGGAAAGAGGAAGGTGAACAGCCATCTGGTCTCCATCGAAGTCGGCGTTGAATGCCGTACATGCGAGAGGATGAAGCTGAATGGCCTTTCCTTCGATGAGCTTAGGCTGGAAGGCTTGTATGCCAAGGCGGTGAAGCGTCGGGGCACGGTTAAGCAAAACGGGATGTCCCTTCATGACATACTCAAGAATATCATAGACGATAGCTTCCTTGCGGTCAACTA
>JAFYFI010000094.1 GCA_017543785.1 Alloprevotella sp. | reverse complement strand
TGAGTCGGGCTCTTGCTGAATACTTGCACGACAACTATCCTGCCGACGGATATGTTTCGGACGAACTCCTGCGTACAGCACTCCTCTATGCCTACAAAGTCCTCGACACAAAAGATACAGGCGCCGAGAGCAAGATGGGGACTACGCTCACCCTGATTTGCCTGCACCGCGGAGGAGTGTCGATGGCTTACATCGGCGACAGCAGGATATACCACATTAGACGACAGGACGGAGAACGGATATTGTATAAGTCGCGCGACCATTCACTCGTCTATGAACTCTTCCTCTCCGGAGAAATAACTCGGGAAGAGATGGAGACCCATCCCCACAAAAACATCATTACACGTGCCGTGCAGCCCGGGCTGGAGAATAGGGTAAGAATGGAGATAGTCCACACTACCGACGTCCTGCCTGACGACTGTTTCTTCATGTGCACGGATGGCGTGCTGGAAAATATGAACGACGCCGAACTGCTGCAACTCCTCTGCTCCGAAGAGAGCGACGCAGAAAAGTGTGAGCGCATAAGAGACTTGACAAAAAACAACAGCGACAACCATACAGCCCTGCTCCTTCGAGTAGCAGCGGTGCAAAGAGAGTCTGGCGATGATGCCCAGCCCAACGACGAGGCTGAGGCGCGCAGCAACGCATTGAATTTAGAAAATCATGAGCATTCAGCATCACCTACTCCGCCACCAGCAGACTCTGGAACGCAGCAGAAGGCTCCCTCTTCAAAGTGGCCCTACATTGCCCTGATTGCCGCCGCTGCAGCAATACTCGCGGCAATAGCACTTCTAATTTAGCTCTTTGAGTTTTTTCTGCTGATAACCTTGAAACCTTATACCCCTTAGAAACTAATCTAATAATTCCCTAACCTGAGCAGGGCGAAAAGAAAACTGACCTTTTCCTTTCGCCCTGCTCTCGGCATAGGCAAACAAAACTGCGTTTTGCTTTCCTTTGCTCTCGGTTTGCACTTATTTGGCAAAGCCCAATATAGGCTGCACCTCGGCATAGGCAAACAAAACTGCGTTTTGCTTTCCTTTGCTCTCGGTTTGCACTATATTTGCAAAAACAATAATATAAATGTACGAAACTGAAAAAATACAAAATCGCCGCGACCGTGCCGTGCTCGTAGCACTCATAACGCGGCTGCAGGATGAACGCAAGACTGAGGAGTATCTCGACGAACTGGAGTTTCTTGCTGAGACTGCCGGGGCAGAGACTGTACGACGCTTTACGCAGAAGATGGACGGACCTTCCAGCGTGACCTACCTCGGAAAGGGTAAGCTTGAGGAGATTTGTGCCTTCCTCCATCCTGAAGGCGAGGACGAGGCTCGTGCAGATGTGGTCATCTTTGACGATGAACTCACCGCCAAGCAAATACGCAACATTGAGAATGCTCTGAAGACGCGCGTCATAGACCGCACACAGCTCATTCTCGACATCTTTGCCATGCGTGCCCAGACGGCAGAGGCTAAGACTCAGGTGGAGCTGGCACAATATAAATATATGTTGCCGCGCCTGCAGCGAATGTGGACTCACCTGGAACGTCAAGGCGGCGGCTCGGGCTCAGGCGGCGGAAAGGGTAGCGTGGGACTGCGCGGACCTGGCGAAACTCAGCTGGAGATGGACCGCCGCATCATACTGAACCGTATGTCGCTGCTGAAAGGCAGACTGGCAGAGATAGACAAACAGAAAAAAACACAGCGCGGAAACCGCGGACGCATGATAAGGGCTGCACTGGTGGGATATACCAACGTGGGAAAGTCAACCTTGCTGAATCTGCTGGCTAAGACGGAAGTGTTTGCCGAAAACAAACTCTTTGCCACCCTCGACACCACGGTGCGTAAGGTAGTAATAGAAAACCTGCCTTTCCTGCTGTCCGACACTGTAGGATTTATACGCAAGTTGCCCACCGACCTCATAGAGAGTTTCAAGAGTACCCTCGACGAAGTGCGCGAGGCAGACCTGCTCCTCCACGTTGTAGATATCTCTCATCCCGACTTTGAGGAGCAGCTGAAGGTGGTGGAAAAGACACTCGCCGACCTGGGCTGTTCGGAAACGCCTACAATCATTATTTTCAATAAGACCGATGCCTACCACTGGACAGAGAAAGAGGAGGACGACCTCACGCCGCCAACGAAAGAGAATATACCGCTCGTTGAACTCATGAAGACTTGGATGGCGCGACTTGGCGAGGATTGCATCTTTATCTCGGCAAGAGAGAGGATAAACATCGAAGAACTCAAAGACCTTATGTATCGCCGTGTGCGTGAGTTGCACGTGCAGAAGTATCCTTACAACGATTTCCTGTATCAGCACTACGATGCCGACGGAGAGGCTCTATAGAGAAATGAAGAAGTAGGCTTTTCAGTTTTTCTTTTTCCCAATCATACAACCCCTGCAAACCTAAAATCACAAAGACCAAAATGAAAAAAATCTGTTCCTTATTATTTATATATGCACTGGCGATGTGCGCAGTGGCACAAAAGAACTATACCATCTTTCCCGTGCCGCAAAAACAATTTGTGCAGAAAGGGCAAGCCACGCTGCAAAGTTGCGTGAACATCGTTGCTGGCAGTGGTATAGACCAGACAACCCTGAACCGCGCCCGACAGGTGCTCACAGACCATGGTATATATGCGGCTTTTTCGGAAAAAGAAGTCAGTGGGCAGGCAAACCTTTTGCTTGGCATAAACGGCACAAAAGATGTGGCAGACAAAGCCTGCGAGAAACAGAAAATTTGCCGCGACGTGTTCCAAGAACCCAAGTTCGACCGCCACATTCTGAGCATCAGCACCGATAAGCAAGGAACAGCTCAGATACTTATCCTGGGCGAGCATACGGATGCCGTATTTTGCGGGCTCGCTTCACTGGAGCAGATATTGGACCAGTCGGGAAAGAAACTCTCCTGCGTAGAAATCTTTGACTATGCCGACCTGAAAGACCGCGGCATCATAGAGGGCTACTACGGTGTGCCCTATAGCGCTGAAGTGACTAAGGACCTCTTCCGCTTCATGGCTCGCTACAAGATGAACTGCTACATGTATGGTGCTAAGAGCGACCCCTATCATTCGCAGAAGTGGAGCGAGCCCTATCCCGAGACCATTACTAAGGAACAGAAAGAAATAGGCTACCTCACTCAGGATATGCTGCGCGACATTACATCTGTGGCTCATGAGAACAAGGTGAACTTCATCTGGGCCATACACCCGGGACAGGCATTTACAAATGCAGAGAATACTACTGTGCTCGACGACATCATGAAAAAGTTTGAGTCGATGCACAACCTCGGCGTGAGGCAGTTTGGCGTCTTTGTGGACGACGTGGGAGTTCCCGACGAAGATGCAGAGCTCAAGCTCGGAGCCGACCGCCTGACGGAGTTGCAAGGACGCATAGACAGGAAATGGAACGTTGCATCTGCCCTTGCTGCCGACACAGTGAAGCCCCTCCACTACGTGCCGCAGCTGTATGCTTTCTCGTGGGTGTCGCCCGAGAAGGGAAAGCGTTTCTTCAAGAGTTTCAACAATGTTCCCTCGAAGGTAAACATATACATCACGGGACGCAACGTGTGGAGCGTTCCAAACAGTGAAGACCTCCGCATAGTAGAGGGGTGGATGGGAAGAAAAGCCAGTTGGTGGTGGAACTACCCTTGCAACGACAACGACGTTACGAAACTCTTCCCCATGGATACCTATTCCAACTTCCGCGATGAGAAACACATCGCCGACATGGCACGACTGGAGCCTGCGCTAGAAGGCACTCCCACCCTTATACTCAACCCGATGCAGCAGGGCGAAGTGTCGAAGATAGCACTCTTCAGCGCTGCCGACTATGCCTGGAACCATGCCGCTTTCAACAACGAACTATCCTGGCAGGCAGCGCTGCCGGCAGTGGTGGGCAAAAAATATGCCGATGCCTTCAAGGTGGTGGCTCCGCTCCTGCGCTACTATGACGAAGATGCCCTGCTCTATCTGACGGAAGACTCCAAGCGCGAGCATCCCGACTTTCCGGGTATCCTGCTGAAGGAACTCAGAAAAGTAAATGTGGCATGCAAACTTCTTAAAGGTATGGAACATTCATCCTGCGAGAGCCAGCGACTTTTCTACAACGACATGCGCCCATGGTTGCTCAAACTTGAAGATATGACCAGCGAGGCAATTATCCTCATGGAGGGTGGCGCAGCAGTTGAGGCTGTTGCCGACTCTGCACGCTATGAATTCCCTATACTCACAGGTCTGGGCAATGAGATAAAACTCAGCGTGAAACAGGCTGAGCCAGCTGAGAGAGTGCTGAAACCCTTCCTGGAGTATCTGCGCCAAAAAGCAGCAGCTAAGGAGTGAGCTTAGATTTTTTTCTAAAAAGATGGAGAAAAACTTAAAAATACTAACCCACAAAAAACCTAAAATAAAAGAACTATGAAGAAACTGGCATTATCTCTCATCGTTTGCCTAAGTGCAATGGTAGGAGCAAAAGCACAAGTCATTGTGCAAAACGATGGTTTCTGGGATGGAGACCATATCTTGGTAGCAAATGTTCAGAAATCAGGGCTTGTGACGTTGAAAGGCAGAAACCTGGACAATGAGCATATAAGTCTGACTCTGAAGAAATCGGAAAAAGTAAAAGGCGAATACACTCTCCAGAAAGGAGAGGGCGAGGCACCTTATGGCTGCAAATGGGGCTGTAAGGTGAAATACATACGCCAGGGCGACACCAAATTTCTGGCTTTCTATGTCGATGACAATACCATAGGGCAGGCTGTCGTCATGACCACCGACAACCTCATTAACAACACCGACCAACAGGCATGTGCCGAAGAGGAAGACCCGCTGAGCATCATCTCCAGCCGACTGCTGAACCAACACCATTTGGAAAGGATACATCCAGAGATGTTGCAAACTATGGCAAACGATTTGCGTGCACGGCAGAAGCGCACCATCGTTGAGCAGACCAACCTGCAAATGATAAACTATTTCATCAGCTCAGGCAGGGCTGCAAGCGACATAGAGGGTGATGGATGTGAGGAAGATGCGATGCAGCAAAATCCAGAACTGAACAAGATAATCAACGTGAGGAACGCTGACGAATTTGTTGCAGCGCTGGGGAGCAACCGCACAGTGCAGATTGCCGACGGTGCTACGCTCTACCTCACAGATCTGCTCAACACTAAGGAGTTCTTTGAAAAGCCTGGCAGAGCATGGCGCGGAGAGTACTACCCCGAGCGCACCGGTGCAGAGGAACTTGCCGTAAGTTGTCAGCGCTACGACGGACGCCAGCTCGACATCGTCAATATGCACAACCTCACCATCAAGGGCGGAAAGAGTAGTAGCATCATCATCTCTCCGCGCTATGCATGTGTGCTCAACTTCTACGGATGTTCAGGCATAAGGATAGAAAACCTCACTCTCGGACATACCGAGGAGGGCTATTGCGAGGGTAGTGTGGTCTATGTGGAAGGCTGCGAAGACATTACCATAGCCGACTGCGACCTTTATGGTTGCGGCACCTACGGTATTGAGGGAAACAAAAACAATGGGCTCGTCATGGAGCGCAGCATTATTCGCGACTGTTCCTATGGCATAATGTGCCTGCGCGGCTGCCAGTCGTTCACGTTCCGCAACTGCGACTTCTATCGCTGTAGAGACGCTAACCTGATAGACACCGACGAGGCATGTTTGTTCCTCAGTTTCGAGAACTGCAGATTTGCTCAAAACCAAGGCGACCTCTTTGCCAACAGGGGTGAGGTAACCCTCAGCGGTTGTAAAATCTACCACACGTACCCCAATGGTAGCGGTTATGGCCTACTCCAGTATAAAGGAAAGAACACATCTTGGGACATTTCCGACAAACCGCTCACTGAGCGCGTCATAGGTCCTAGGAAATAGAAAAAGAAAATAAAGGAGTAAAAAGAAAGAGAGAGACGGTTTCTCGTACCGTCTCTCTCTTTCTTATTCAATTATTATTCCATTTTAGTCTTTCTCAGGATAGCGAAGATTCTTGCTTGTAGCCTTGCAGAGAGTGTCTTCCAGATAGCGGCGAGCTTCGAGGCGTGCCATGGGAAGGTCGTGCAGCAGATAGTTTCCGCAGTCCTGCGGCGCTGCTCCTGGCACTTCGCCTTCGTAGTTTGCCACAAATTCAAATGTCTTCACCATGAGCTGCAGGATATCCTCCGGTTGCAGGTCGCCACGCATAAGGAGGTAGTTGCCCGTAAGGCATCCCATAGGTCCCCAATACACTATTCGGTCTTTCCACTCGGGGTCGTTTCTCAGATAGGTTGCTGCCAGATGTTCTATGGTGTGAAGTGCCCCGGGGTGCAGCGCAGGCTCGCGGTTGGGAGCTTTCATCCTGATGTCGAAAGTAGTAACCGTTTCGCCTCCTACGAGGTCTTTTCTCGAAACGTAAATTCCTGGCAACAATCGCAGGTGGTCTATCGTGAAACTTGGTATTTTTTCCATTTTTACAGGTTTTTTACAGCGCGAAGGTACAAGATTTAGTTAAAAACCCGAAGACTTTTCAGTTTTTAGTACGAACTTCTTACCTTAGCACCCAAATATTCAATAATATAAAGGTATGAAGAGACTTTTTTCCGTATTCATATTACTGACTTTTTTCTTTACTTCTTCTCGTGCAGTGCTCAACGAGCGTGACATTGCCCAGAGTCTTTCTGTGCTGAGGGTAGAACTCCGTCAGGCTTATCTGCAGCAGAAGCAGAGCATGGTGCGCTGGAAACAGATGAACGAAGCTCAGCACAACCAGATGCTCCGCACCATGCAGAGGAGCAGTCAGGCCTCGCTGATGATATATTCGCAGAAAGACGACTATGTGTTTGACCTGACTTACGCCTGCCACGAAGCACAGCAACAGTACTATGACTTTAAGAAAAATCGCATGCCCTACGACCGCATCTCAAAGAAGATGCAGACAGAGCTCGATCGCTACGACGGGCTGATACGCACGCTCGAGGTGTTGCCCCCTGCCGTCAGCGGGCGGATAGCCAAGGCAGACACGGCTCGCCAACGCCACCTGAAGATAAACAAGGACACGCTGCAGAAATTTCTGCTGTCGCCAGAGGCACAGAAAGACCGCAACGAGTGTATCTTCTATGCCAAGGCCTTGCGCAACAATATTATGCGTTTCTCTGCCCAGATAGCACAGGACTCCGTTAACTACCAGCGACTGGAGGCACACCTAAAGTCGCTGCACGACTATGCACAGCTGCGCTATCGCGACATTCAGCAAAACATCTTCCAAAATGCTGGCGTGAGCTATCCGACTCTCCTTGCCCGCCTGCCCTTCTACTGGAAATATGCCAAGAAGGACGCTCACGACAAGTATAGCTCTTCCAACGAATACCGCGGTGTGAGGAGCGAGTGGCGCGGACCAGTTGTCTGGGGCTACGTCATGTTTGTAGTGTCCTACCTCATCCTTTCTATCATACTTACTTTCGTCATCATAACATTCTTGATGCGTAAGGTCAAGAGGTTCCAAAAGCCAGAGATGCAAGAGCGGCGCATACCGCTGATGATGGCTTGCGGAGTGTTGCTCTTTGCGCTCAGCATCATGGTGGCGAGCATTTTCCTTACCCACAACTTCTTCGTCATGGCTACTGGGCTCCTTGTCGAGTATGCTTGGCTGCTGACGGCGATTTTTGTATCCTTGCTCATTCGCCTCAAGGGCAATCAGGTCAAGGACGGCTTTAAAGTCTATACGCCTATCGTCCTGATGGGTCTCATCATCATTATCTTCCGCATAGTCTTTATTCCCAATGCGCTGGTGAACATTATCTTCCCGCCTGTTGTGCTGCTGTTCACCATCTGGCAGTGGCGTACCACTCGCAGCAACGCTTCCGACATTCCTCGCTCCGATCGCTACTACACGTGGATATCGCTTTTCGTCATGGTAGCATCGTGCATCTTCGCTTGGGTAGGCTTCACGCTTCTAGCGGTAGAAATCTTCATCTGGTGGATATTCCAGTTGACAGCAATACAGACCATTACCCTTGCTTTCAACCTGCTGGATATTTACGAAGAACGTAAGCTGAAGACGAATATCCTTGCCAGCGGCATCAGCGAGGAGGAGATGGAAAAAGGCATAAGCCATGGTCACTACATCACCAAGACATGGTTCTACGACCTTGTCCACATGGCTCTAGTACCCATAGCAGCTGCCTACTCCGTATTGCTCTGCATCTATCTGGCTGCCGACGTTTTCGACTTGGCTGCAACATGTATCACTATATTCATGACTCCTTTCCTCGACGTCGAGGGAGTCATACAGCTCTCGCTCTTCAAGATGGTCATCGTGGCAGCGCTCTTCTTCGTGTTCCGCTACCTCTGCTACGTCTCAAAGGCTCTCTATCGCCATATGCGCCTGGAAGCCTTCTTCCGCAAGACTGGCGACAGGCTGGTAAGGCGTAATGAGATAAACCTTACGCTGGGCTACAATATCATTACCATAGTGGTGTGGGGCATCTACATAATCTCTGCCATTGTGCTGCTCAAGATACCTAAGTCTGGCATCTCTATCGTCACGGCAGGTCTTGCCACTGGTATCGGTTTTGCCATGAAGGACATACTCAACAACTTTTTCTACGGCATACAGCTCATGGCAGGACGTCTGCGTGTGGGCGACTACATCGAGTGCGACGGCGTGCAGGGAAAGGTGGAGAGCATCACCTATCAATCCACTCAGATCATCACCCTCGACGACTGCGTCATGGCTTTCCTCAACTCTACACTTTTTGCCAAGAATTTCAAGAACCTGACGCGCAACCATAGCTACGAACTCATCAAGATACCCGTTGGCGTGGCTTACGGCACTAATGTAGAAAAGGTGCGCAGCCTTATCGTCGAGGAAGTCATGAACCTGCAACGCACCGATAAGTATGAGCGCGAGCTCATCGACCCAGCTCGCGGAGTGCAAGTTCTCTTCAACGACTTCGGCGAGAGCAGTGTTGACCTCCTCGTAGTGGCATGGGTACTCGTTTCCGAAAAGGTAGGCTACAAGAGCCGCGCCAAGGAGGCTATCTACAACGTGCTGAATAAGAATGGCATTGAAATACCGTTCCCACAGCGCGACCTGCATATGATAGAGAAAAAGTGACCCGCTGCCAATTGAATAGAAAAAATGAGACGCGAAGAATTCAAATATAGGACAGGTTTTATTGCTGGAGCCGTACTCATCCTTATAGGGTTGGCTCTGCAACTCATTGTCGGATCTCTGAATTGGGAAGTCTTCAGCTCTCCTGTCAACTTTATAGCCCTCGTTGTGCTCTGCCTGCTCATAGCCCAGACCTATGCCCTGCGCAAGCGTTTCGCTGCAGCGTCATTCCTCATGAAGCGTCAGGCAGCGGTGCCATGCCTGGTCTATGTCACGCTGCTTACTGCCCTGATGGGACTCATACGTCAGGTTCCTGCCAACGAAGTCTCTACCGATGCTTTGGGACTTTCGCGCATGCTCTCGTTCTGGCCCTTTGTGCTTGTATATCTCTGGATGACTTTTATCGTAGGACTCGTGGCTTTCAAGTCGCTACTCTCTCTTCGTACAGTGAGCCTGAGGAACTTCAGCGTGCTGCTCTGCCACCTGGGTCTCTTCATCGCCCTCAGCACCGCAACCCTCGGCA
The DNA here is from genome assembly GCA_017543785.1 of Alloprevotella sp. Taxonomy (GTDB): domain Bacteria; phylum Bacteroidota; class Bacteroidia; order Bacteroidales; family Bacteroidaceae; genus Alloprevotella. The sequence goes on along the minus strand of JAFYFI010000094.1, from coordinate 2,770 downwards.
ATGCCGACATGCAGCGCTGGAAAATGGTTTGCCTGCTCGACAAACCTACCGACCGCGTCATCAACGAGCGGCGACAGGTGAAGCAGATGTCCGTAGCTATCGAGCTGAAGCGTTTCATCTTAGAGACCTCCGACGAAGGCATGCCGCGCCGCTTTGCTTCCGACATTGTCATACATACGAAGCAGGGCGAACAAATCTCAGCCACCGTTGACGTCAACAACCCCGTAAAGGTGAAAGGCTGGAAAATATATCAATTTGGCTACGATGTCGAAGCTGGCGCCGCCAGCAGCTATAGCATCCTCGAACTCATCCGCGACCCATGGCTGCCAGCGGTCTATTCGGGCATATATATGCTCCTTCTCGGTGCCTTGCTCATGTTCTTCACCAACAACAAAAACAATTAAATCCCATGCTTTGGAATAGCTACATATATTTTGCCGTTTCAGCTATGTTGCTGTGGGCTGTTGGCGCAGTGCTATCGTTGCTGGGCAAGCGCCGCGCTGCAATTATCTTCACCAGTATGGGACTGGCAGTCTTTTTCACCTACATCATGATGATGTGGGTAATGCTTGAGCGGCCGCCGCTACGCACTATGGGCGAAACGCGTCTGTGGTATTCTCTCTTCTTGCCGCTGGCAGGACTCATCGTCTTCCTGCGCTACGGCTATCGTTGGATTCTTTCCTATTCGGCACTCCTTGCTACAGTCTTTGCCTGCATAAACATCTTCAAACCAGAGATACACGAAAAGACTCTCATGCCTGCGCTGCAGAGCCCATGGTTTGCTCCCCACGTCATTGTCTATATGCTGGCGTATGCCCTGCTGGGCGTAGCCACACTGATGGCACTCGTTGCCTTGATGCAGCGCCGCCGTCAGTCGCGCTGGGCGCGCCAGGCTTCGCCCTTCGACGGACTCAACTCCCTCGTCACCGTAGGCTGGGTGTTTCTCACCATGGGTATGCTCTTCGGAGCCCTCTGGGCAAAGGAGGCATGGGGACACTACTGGACATGGGACCCCAAGGAGACTTGGGCAGCTGTGACGTGGATGGGATATTTGGTTTACATCCACCTTGGACCTACAGCAAACCGACGGCTCTCGCTGCTGTGGCTTCTGCTGTGCTTCGTGATGCTGCAAATGTGTTGGTGGGGCATCAACTTCCTCCCCTCAGCCCAGGGCGCCAGTGTGCACACTTACGGTTAATAGAGCATTTTTAGGAATCGCTTCAGCTTTATCAAGAAACTGACATGGACGAACAATTCTTGCGGACACAGATGCTCCTTGGCGATGACGCCATGGCTAGGCTGCAGCGTAGTCGTGTAGCCGTCTTTGGTGTTGGCGGTGTAGGCGGATATGTTGTCGAAGCATTGGTTCGCAGCGGCGTGGGTGCTATCGACATTATTGATGCCGACTGTGTTGACGTGACCAACATCAATCGTCAGCTCATAGCCCTGCACAGCACCATCGGGCGTCCCAAGGTGGAGGTGTGCCGCGAGCGCATGCTCGACATCAATCCCGAATGTTCCGTCGTAGCCCACCAGATGTTCTATCTCCCAGAGAATGCCGATGCCTTTGATTTGAAACCTTTCGACTACGTCATCGACTGCATCGACACCGTAACGGCAAAAATCGAACTTATACGTCGCTGCCACGCCCTCGGTGTGCCGCTGATAAGCAGCATGGGAGCGGCAAACAAGCTCGACCCTATGGGGTTCCGCGTGTCGGACATCTCGAAGACACAGACCGATCCTCTGGCAAGGGTCTTGCGCCGCAAACTTCGCGAGCTGCGAATTCCCAGGCTCCTTTGCGTGTGGAGCCCGGAACTGCCCCGAAAGCCTTTTGCCGAGACTTCGTCCGAAACTAAGCGCAGTGTCCCGGCATCTGTTGCTTTCGTGCCTTCAGCAGCAGGTTTGCTCATCGCCGCCACGGTGATATGCAACATCACTGGACAGACTCCTCCGCCTCATTAACCAATGCAGCAGAGGAGTCTTATTATGAGCTATGTGGCAGAGACGCATTGTGCCGTTTTTATCTTAAAGGTAGAGTGACATATATTGAAAAGATGGTTTGAAACCGCGGTCACAATGTTCGAAACCCGAGTTGCAAACTAAACCACTTGCTTTTAACAGGACATTGTAATGGAGATATTTGTCAAAAACTTTTTAGAGGTATAGAGTTTTGAGTAATTTATATTTTTTAATTTTGCACCCATATATTCAAGAATTTATGAAGAGTAAAATACTGTTATCCCTGACCGCGATGCTATTTCTTGTGGCATGCGGCGACAAGGCTAAGGAGCAGAAAGCCCCAGTTCGCGTGAGGACCGAGGTGGCTGGAGAGGCTGGCGGTGGCGGTGCACGCAGCTATGTAGGTATCGTTGAGGAGCGCCAGGCAACGGCAGTGAGTTTCACCTCTATGGGTGTGGTACGCAGAGTTTATGTGGAAGAGGGTCAGCCCGTGGGGCGCGGACAACTTCTGGCAGAGCTCGACCCCTCAACGTCGGGCAACATGCTCGATGCCGCCCAGGCTTCCACGAGTCAGGCGCAGGACATGGTAGCCCAGATGCAGAGCACCTACGACCAGGCGAAGGATGCCTACGACCGTATGAAGAAACTCCACGACAGCGGCTCTCTGCCCGAGATAAAATGGATAGAGGCAGAGACACGCCTCAAACAGGCAGAGACCGCCCTGCGCACAGCCCAGACGGGAGTGCGCTCCTCGCAGGCTTCGGAGCGCATAGCCCGCAAAGGTGTTTCGGACACTCGTCTCTATGCT
>JAFYFI010000093.1 GCA_017543785.1 Alloprevotella sp. | reverse complement strand
TTTACTTTTTCGTCAAGATTCTTTACCCAAACCGTAAGAGCCTTGCTAAGGCGTGGCAGTTGAAGCGCAGAGGTTGGGAGTTTTTTTTGGATATTAAAGGATATATGTCTACATTTGCAGAACACTACGAAAGGACGAGTCATCTTTTTAGAGTCCATGAACATAAAAATCTTACAAGCAATGAGCACTAAGCAGTCGAAATCAGTCATTCCCTCTCCGTTCCATCATCTCCTCAGAATCACCGTTCTCCTTGTGCTTCTGGCGAGTGTGCCGACCTTCTTGTCCTCCTGCTCCGACGATGGCGTTGAAGTAGGCGAGCCTGCTCTGGGAGGAAAAATCGTGTCGTACAACGAGTTTGGGGCAGCCATGTTCAATTTCACCCAGGCAGATATGGCAGCTGCAGGATTTGCCCTTGGCGACGTCGTCAGCATCAGCGTCGCCGGCAAGGAACTCGTCATGCCCTACTACGACGGTTTCTACACCCGCAACGGAGAATTTCTCTGTGTGGCATATCCCACCTACCCCAGCGTGTGCTTCACTGCCAACAACGTAGGTCTGCCCGAAGAGCTGCGGGGGCTGGAGGGGCAGCCCGTCGTGGTCCGCATGAAGGAGAAAGGCGGCAGCCTAGACGTGCAGAAGGCGCTGAGCATGAAATACACCTTCGAGCGCAAGGACTATCCCTCCGATGAGGCTTTTGCCAATGCTCGCGCAGTGCGTGCCGGCAACATTGCCGAGGGCAGGCTCCACCGCTGTTCGTCTCCCTTCGACAATGCCATAAACCGTTGCAGCTACGTTTCGGAATACCTCGAGAGCGCCCAGGTGCAGACCGTGCTCAACCTTGCCGACACCGAGGAGATGATGCAAGGCTACGACATGCCGGCATATAGCAGGACTCTGTGGGAAAGTGGCAACGTGATACTCTGCCCGCTGAAAGCCGACCCCACCGCTGCCGACTTCAACAACCGACTCATAACGGCGCTGAAGGAGCTACCCTCGCATCCGGGACCTTATGTGGTGCATTGTCTTGAGGGAAAGGACCGCACAGGATATGTCTGCGCCTTGCTTGCCGGACTTTGCGGCGCCACTTATGAAGAACTCGTGGCTGACTATCTGAAAACCTACGAGAACTACTACCGCATTACCCCCGAAAAAGACCCCGCGGTGTGCCATGCCCTGGTGACACTGCGCCTGCACATGTGCCTCATGCATTATGCCAATGTTCAGGACGAGGCGCAGCTGCCCGCCACCGACTATGCCAAAGCCTTTTCCAGCTACCTGCTCTCCCACGGCATGACACAAGAGCAACTCAACGCCCTGGTAAAAGCATTGACCGGGAAATAAGAACGGCATAGATATTAATATATATATCACCCCAGCCTACCATATAAAAGGTAAAATAAAAGGCAACAAAAACCCACTGACTTTTAGCAGATAAACTAAAGGTCAGTGGGTTTGCTTTCTAATATGAATCATATATTGCGACTTTAAGTCTATTTATATTTTTTATTACTGATGTGCTTGAATCTTATGCAAGTTTTTTTCCTATAACCTTATAAGGATTGAAACCTCTTTGCTCTATCCATGGATTCTCTTTCAAGAGATTCTGAAGGGCATTGTGTTTATCTTCTCCGTATGCACGTCCAAGTAGCTGGCAATTCTCAATATCTTCACCATCCGGAGCTAGTGCAAAGCCTTCTGTTGTATAGAAAATGTATTCTGTCATATCTGATTCATCTTTAAATTCTTTTGTATATTCCGTGTCCTTTGAACTCAATTATGCCTTTATCGCGCAGGAACTGTAACTGTTGTCTAATCTTATCTTGAATATGGTTGTTGGCAGGATGTTTCTGTTTGAGTTCTTCAACGAACGCATACATTTGGTTCAAGTTAAATGTTTCATCGAGTCGTTCAACAATGTGCAACGTGTCCATCAACCAACCTCGGCTTTCAATCGATTTTGTTTGTAGATTGAATATTCGATGATATTGTGAAACGACATCATGTATTGGTAAAACAAATCCATTCCTAATAATCGGTATTTTCGCTGTAGTTGGTATCTCTCTCATCAAAATATTACATCCTTCCCAACCAGCACGTCTTGCAGTATCAGCCAACGCCTTACGTTTCTCAATAACAGATGGAGTGAAAAAACATTTAGGGACAATCACCAAATTGTTTACTTCATAGCGGTTATAATGCATAAAGAAGAAACTTGGATTGTCAAGTGAAGTGATGCGGCTTATCATCGTTCTATAGACACCATCTGCAACTGTAGATTGGAAACTTTCGTCTTCAGTCTTTTTACTTTTCAATTCATACTGAGCTTTGCAATTTTCACAAATATAATCCTTTACAGGCGCATTAGGTTCTGCTCTTCGAATTGACACATTGCCACAAATGGGGCAATACATGTTGCGTGCCAACCAATCTTCAGTTAAGATGCGTGCTATTTGGCTTGCGCTTTTATAACCTTCTGTTAAGGATGTGTCAAATCTCAGATTCATGTCTTATTTTAGGAATTTGCGATTTTCTGATTCTTCAAGCACCTTCATCTGCTGAATTGCTATCTGATTGAGTTTTACAAGTCTTTCCGTCTGAGGCAAACCATCATTGATAAACACAGCATTCAGATTCTCCATATTGGAGAGACAAATGAGTTCGTTAATAGTGGCGTAGTCACGGATGTTTCCTTTCTTGTCCGGATTAGCATCACGCCACTCTTTGGCTGTAATACCAAACATAGCCACATTTAGCACATCAGCCTCCTCTGCATAGATAAGCGACTTGTGGTATGCATCAATCTCTTCGGGAACAATGTTCTGTTTGATGGCATCCGTATGAATGCGATAGTTGAGTTTTGAAAGCTCACGCTTGACTGACCAACCCAATTGCTTCTGTTCGTCTTCCTTGAGGCGTTGGAACTCCTTGACGAGATACAACTCAAACTCCACCGACACCCAATTGGCAAACTTGAACGCGATATCCCTTTGGGCATAGGTTCCGCCATTGCGACCTGCAACGCATATGATACCTATGGCATTTGTCTGCTCTATCCATTTCGTCGGACTAAGGGTGAATGCATTACTTCCTGCCTCTTGGTAAAGGGAGTCGAATCCGACCCCTTTAAATTGCGGGTTGTTAAGCTTTTCCCAAAGTCCCATATACTCGATGGTATTCTTAAGACGCAACCAATTCTTTACCACGTCCTTGGGCTCTTCTGCATTCTTCTGGCGAGCAATATCCGTGATACAAACATAATCAAAACCATTTTGTTGCATAGTACGGATAAAAGTATCTTTAACTTGTATATTCGTTACTTTCTTTACCATAGCATATTGTTATTTTAATTTCAGCAACGTTGAAGCATATAGAAGAGCATTGCTCCACCGCCTACGAATGGTTCGATGTAAGTAACATTATCCCAATTACCAAAGTCAGCTGGAAGTTGTGCTTCCAGTTGTTCAATGAGTTGATTTTTTCCACCAACCCACTTGATAAAAGGTTTTGCTTTTGTCATAGATGTTTGTCTTAACTCTTATAAGAATTATTGAGTAGAAACTTTACTTTTTTCTTGGCATATCTACTTCAATTGAATGATAGAGGTCTTAAAAGAAGTCATACTTTAGTGCAAAGATATCAGAAATTCATGAAAGAATGTATCCTTTCAGAAGGAAAAATGCTTTATGAAGTATGAATTAAAATACGTCATAGGGAAAATCTTGCATATGGCCTTTGCCTTTCTTTATGTTGAATGTCTTGCATTCTTGCCGAAGTATTTCCACACTGGCTTTGCGGGAAACGAAAAAAAGGTCTGACCCGTGCGGAGGTCAGACCTTTTAGGAACATAACAATTTAAATCTCTAAGGAATTACGGTGCAAAGGTATGGCGACTTTTGCTGTGGGGCAATACCCAAGAAAGGGTATTTTCGCTGATACTCAGTGCTGAATCCTCTTTCGGCGCGGGGGGAGCGTAGGGGGAGGTTATTTGAAAAATTCGCGCCAGTCGTCCTTTTTCTTCGAGCGCTTTGCGGGGACGAAGTCTTCTTTCTTTTTCCCGGTTCCTGCCCTGCCCTTTCCCCTGGGCTCCGACTTCTTCGACTTCTTGTCCTTAAAGGATTTGTTTCCGTGATTTTTAGCGTTGCCCTCGGTGCGGTCTGCCCAATCTACACGCACCTGCCTGTCGCCGACCTTGGCCTTCGACATCTTCTTCAGCACATACTCTGCTGCGTCTTCGGGCACTTCGAAGAATGAGCAGTTGGTGGTGAGGTCTATGCGCCCCACGGGGATGTTGCCCTTGACGTATCTGTTGACGAGGTTGATGATTTCGCGTGCATAGAAGTTGTCTCTCTTGCCCAGGTTGATGAAGAGGCGCGCATATCCCTCCTCTGCCTGGCGTGCGCCGCGCTGCTGACGTTCAGCCTTTGGCGCTGTGCCCTGGGAGCCGCTCTTGCCTCGGCTGCCGGACTTTTCGCTGGGCTGCACGATGGGCTCTTCCTTAGCATAGTAGTCGATGAAGCGTCCGAAGGCGCTCCCCACGATGCGTTTCACCAGGTCTTCCTTGGTGAGCCAGTCGAGTTTGCGAATCACCTCGGGCATGAAGGGGGCTATCTGGGCTTCGTCCACCTCGATGTGCTCCAGGCGGTCGATGGCGTTGTAGAGCTGCTTGGTGCATATCTCTTTAGGCTCGGGTAGCTGCCCCATCTCAAACTTCTTTCCTATGGTGCGCTCTATGGCGCGGACCTTTGACTTCTCACGGACGTGGATGATGCTGATGCTCGTGCCGCGTTTTCCGGCGCGCCCTGTTCGTCCGCTGCGGTGGGTGTAGTTCTCTACGTCGTCGGGGAGTCCGTAGTTCACTACGTGTGTGAGGTCATCGACGTCGAGCCCTCGGGCAGCCACGTCGGTGGCTATGAGGAGCTGGGTTTGGTGCTGGTGAAACTTCTGCATGGTAACGTCGCGCTGCACCTGCGAGAGGTCGCCGTGGAGCGGCTCGGCGTTGTAGCCGTCCTGGATGAGTCTGTCTGCCACTTCTTGCGTCTCTATCCTGGTGCGGCAGAAAACGATGGCGTATATCTTGGGATAGTAGTCGACGATGCGCTTCAGGGCGCGGTATTTGTCCTTAGCCTGCACGAGGTAGGCAATGTGGTTGACGTGCTCTGCGCCCTCGTTGCGCGACCCTACGACAATCTCCTTGTAGTCGTGCAGATAGCCCTGTGCTATGCGCTCTATCTCCTTGCTCATAGTGGCAGAGAAGAGCAGCGTGTTGCGCTCGGCAGGCACACCGGCAAGAATCTGGTCGATGCTTTCCGAAAAGCCCATGTTGAGCATTTCGTCGGCTTCGTCGAGGACGATGTTCTCCACAGCGTCGAGATTTGCCACTCCGCGCTGCATGAGGTCGATGAGGCGTCCGGGGGTGGCTATGATGACCTGCACTCCCTTCTTGAGAGCCCTGATCTGACTCTCTATGCTGGCGCCGCCATACACAGCCTGTATGTGCAGACCTTCCATGTAGCGCCCAAAGTCCTTCATGTCGTCGGCAATCTGCAGGCAGAGTTCCCTCGTGGGGCTCAGCACCACAGCCTGAGTGGTGCGGTCGTCAAGGCGCAGGTTCTGCAAGAGCGGCAGTCCGTAGGCGGCAGTCTTGCCGGTGCCCGTCTGCGCCAGGGCTATGACGTCGTTGCCCTTCTCGAGCAGGTAGGGGATGACTTCTTCCTGTATGGGCATGGGTTGCTCAAAGCCCATTTCGCTGATGGCACGCAGCAGCTCGGGCTGCAAACCAAGTTCTTCAAAAGTTTTCAATGCGGTAAAAATAAATTTTGGGCGCGAAGATACGTGAAATATAAGAAACTGGCAAAAAAAGCCCCTGCCGCAGGCGGAAAAAAAGAACAGGAAGAGAGAAAAAACGACAAAAAAAGTAGGCAACCTTTTCACAACAAGAAAAAAACCTTACCTTTGTCAGATTAAATTTATGCGAACCACAATGGAGATATTGCTGCATTTCACCTGGAAATACCGACTCGTGCCAAAACCCCTCTTCACTACTACCGGCGAAGAGGTGGAACTGCTGGATGCAGGGCTGCACAACCACAACTCAGGCCCCGACTTTCTGAATGCCCGCATAAAGATAGGCGGCATGCTTTGGGCTGGCAGCGTGGAGATACACGACCGCTCGTCGGACTGGTATCGCCACGGACACGACAAGGACGAGGCTTACGACAACTGCATACTGCACGTAGTGGGGTGTGCCGACATGGAGGTCTGCACCAAGGGCGGACGCAAGGTGCCGCAGGTGGTGGTGGAAGTGCCCTACAGCATAAGGCAAAACTATCAGGAACTGCAGCAAGAGGAGCACTATCCGCCCTGCTACAGGGTGATTCCCGAACTGCCCGACATAGCCAAGCATGCCTGGCTCAGCTCGCTGACGACGGAACGACTGCAGCAAAAGATAGAGCGCATACATGGCTATCTGCACCAGACTGGAGGCGACTGGGAAAGGACTTTCTTCATAGTGCTGGCAAGGACTTTCGGCTTCGGAGTAAATGCTGAGGCTTTCGAGACATGGGCGATGAGCATAGAGCCATCGTCGATAGGCAAACACCGCGACAACCTGCTACAGGTGGAGGCTTTCTTTTTCGGACAGGCAGGGCTGCTGGAAGACAAGGCAAAGCCCGACGCTACCGACGACTACCTGAGACTGCTGCAGAGAGAGTATGCCTTCCTGAAAAATAAGTTCTCCCTGCAGCCTATGCCTCGTAAGCGCTGGAAGTTCCTGCGCATGCGACCGCAGAACTTTCCACATGTGAGACTGGCTCAGCTGGCGCGTTTCTACCATGAGGGAAAGGCTGACTTTTCAATGCTCCTCAGTCAGGAAGACACCAACAGGCTCAGGCAGATGTTCGCCATCGCCCCGTCGGAATACTGGCAGACTCACTATACCTTTGCCGCTGCTTCGAAACAAAGCGAGAAGACTCTCCGCACAGGGACTATCGACCTGATTCTCATAAACACCGTGGCGCCTCTGCTCTTTGCCTATGGACGCGACCGCATGGAGGAAAAACTCTGCGACAGAGCCTTCAGACTGCTGGAAGACCTGCGCCCTGAGAGCAACTTCATCACAAGGGCATGGAAAGAGGTAGGCATAAAAGCTGAAAACGCCGCCGATTCGCAAGCCCTCCTGCAGCTCAAGACGGCATACTGCGACAGGCGCGACTGTCTGAGATGCCGCTTCGGAGCTGAGTATCTGAGAAGGCCCAAGGGATGACGCCAACAAAGAAGACGTTACAGGAAAAGAAACATTCTACATAGATATAGAAAAGAAAGACATGGACTATTTTTTTGAACTACGCATGAAGGTGCGCGACTATGAATGCGACCTGCAAGGCATAGTGAACAATGCTATATATCAGCACTATACGGAGCATACGCGCAATGAGTTCCTGCGCTCGCGCCTGGAGGGAATGGAGGACTTGCATGAGCGCGGCATAGACACCGTCGTGGCAAGGCTGGAGATGCAGTTCAAGGCTCCGCTGCACCCGGGCGACGAGTTTCTGTGCGGACTCAACGTCAGGAAAGAGGGGCTGAAATACATCTTCGACCAGGACATAGTGCGCCTGAAGGACGAAAAAATATGTGTAAAAGCCACCACCACCGTGGTATGTCTGGTGAACGGACGCCTTGGCGACTACGAAGCTCTGCATGCCTTGCTGCCAAAAGAATAAAACTTTCCGCTACCCTACTCCATTATTATATATATGGAACGAATTTATACTCTTGCCCTGACATTCCTGCGCGGACTGAGTGCTGCCCAGGCTCTGAAATGCTACCGCCACTATGGCTCTGCAACCACTATCTTTGAGGACGAGGCGCCCGAGGAACCTAAGCTGCAGCAGGTGCGCAGCGCCATGCCAGAGGCTATAGCCCGCGCAGAGCAGGAAGTGGAGATGTGCGAGAAGAATGGCATACAGCTGCTCTGCATGGGCGACGAGGCTTATCCCTCGCGACTGCGCGAATGTGTGGACGCTCCGCTGGCTCTCTTCTATCGCGGCACGGCAGACCTCAACGCCCGCCACGTAGTGAGCATTGTGGGCACACGCAAGATTACGGCTCAGGGCATAGACATCTGCCAGCATCTCTGTCAGGACCTGGCGAGGATGGTGCCCGACTTGCTCGTGGTGAGCGGCTTGGCTTACGGAGTGGATATCAATGCCCACCGTCAGTCGTTGGCGGCAGGAGTGCCAACGGTTGGCGTCTTGGCTCACGGGCTGGACACACTTTATCCTTCCTCGCACAGGCAGACCGCTGCGCAGATGGTTTCCAACGGCGGACTTCTGACCGAGTATGTGTTCGGAACGTCTGCTGACAAAGGAAATTTCGTGCAGCGCAACCGCATCGTGGCTGGAATGGCAGATGCCACAATAGTGGTGGAGAGTGCCAAGAAAGGCGGCGCTCTCATCACGGCAGAAATTGCGCAGGACTACAACCGCGACGTGTTTGCATACCCTGGACGCGTGACGGATATTTATTCAGAAGGATGCAACAACCTGATACGCGACAACAGGGCTGCCCTCATCACGAGCGCCGAGGATATGGTGCTCGCCATGCAGTGGGCCACCAAAGAGGGGCTGAACGGCGAGGCTGTGCAGCAGGAGCTCTTCCCCACCCTGACGCCTGACGAGCAGGGCATAATCGACATAATGAAGAATACGGAAAGTATCAGCATAAGCCAGATTTCGCGACTGAGTGGTTTGTCTTTCAGCAAACTGAATGCCTTGTTGCTTTCGCTGGAGATGAAGGGTTTGCTGCGAGCTCTGCCAGGGAGCATCTACCGCCTCATAAGATGATTGGCGTAAAATCTTGGCACTATATATAAATAGGTGTACTCGTTTTCCGAATAGCTCAAAAACTTTGTGTATTTTTGCAGTTGGTCCTATCAAAACCAACGGATGAAGAATTTCGATTTTTCCTTTGACGTAATAGTCATCGGCGCTGGTCATGCCGGCTGTGAAGCTGCTCACGCGGCTGCCATGGTAGGTGCGCAAACTTGTCTCATAACGATGGATATGAACAAGATTGCGCAGATGTCGTGCAACCCAGCCATCGGTGGCATTGCCAAGGGACAGATAGCCCGCGAGGTGGATGCACTGGGCGGACTGATGGGGCTAGTGACCGACAGCGCGGCGATACAGTTTCGCATGCTTAACCGCTCTAAAGGTCCGGCTATGTGGAGCCCGAGAGCGCAGTGCGACAGGGCGCGCTACATTGTGGAGATGCGCCGCCACCTCGAGCAGACACCAAACCTGAAGATATGGCAGGACGAGGCTGCAGAGCTGTTGGTGGAAAACGGACACGTATGCGGCATTAAGACAGTTTGGGGCGTCACGATGTCTGCCAAGGCTGTTGTAGTCACCGCAGGAACTTTCCTCAACGGACTTATGCACATCGGCAGACACATGGTTGAGGGTGGACGCTGTGCCGAACCGCCGTCAAAATTGCTCTCGGCATCGCTGCAGGACATAGGACTGAAAGTGCAACGCATGAAGACTGGGACGCCAGTCAGGATAGATGCCCGCTCAGTGCATTTTGAAGATATGGGCATCGAACCCGGAGAAACGGATTTCCACAGGTTTTCTTTCATCTCTCCTGAACGACGACTGCCACAACTGCAGTGCTGGACTTGTTCTACAAACGAAGCTGTCCACGAAGTTCTCCGCTCGGGACTGAAGGACAGTCCTCTCTATAACGGGCAGATACAAAGCATAGGGCCGCGCTATTGTCCCAGCATAGAGACTAAACTTGTTGTGTTTCCCGAACGCACTTCGCATCCGCTCTTCCTCGAGCCCGAAGGTACAGATACCAACGAGCTCTATCTGAACGGCTTCTCTTCAAGTCTGCCTATAGACGTGCAGATACGTGCCTTAAAGGAAATACCGTGCTTCCGCGATATTGTCATCTATCGCCCCGGATATGCAATAGAATACGATTTCTTTGACCCCACCCAACTCTATCATTCCCTTGAGTCGAAACTGCTTGAAGGACTCTTCCTTGCAGGGCAGGTAAATGGAACTACAGGATACGAAGAGGCAGCTGGGCAGGGAATAGTTGCAGGTCTTAATGCTGCGCTTAAATGTGTTGATAATGAGTTAGTTACACTGCAAAGAGATAATTCTTACATAGGAGTTCTGATTGACGACCTTGTTACAAAAGGCGTTGACGAGCCTTATCGCATGTTTACGTCAAGAGCAGAGTTTCGTATCCTTTTGCGACAGGATAATGCGGACCAGCGTCTCACGCCTATAGCTGAGAAATATGGTCTCGCAACCCCGGAGCGTTCTGAAAGATTTTCGAAGAAAAGTGAGAAGATACAACAGCTACTCTCTTTCTGCGCAGAGAAGAGTGTAAAACCTGCTTCGCTAAATGCTTACCTGGAGTCTGTGGGCAGTCAGTCTATGTCTCAAGGAACAAAGCTCAAGGATGTGATTGCGCGTCCAGGAGTAGATATGGCAGGTCTTTCATCTTGTCTGCCGCAGCTACGTTCCATTATAGAAAACCTCGGTGATGATAAAGAGGAAATAGTAGAAGCTGTCGAAGTGGAAATAAAGTACAGCGGATATATCCTTCGCGAGCGTCAGCAGGCTGAAAAGATGCAGCGGCTTGAGCATATAAAAATCCGAGGACATTTCAACTACGACGACATCCACCAAATCTCTACTGAGGCGCGACAGAAACTAAAAAAGATAGATCCCGAAACGCTGGCACAGGCTAGCAGAATCCCCGGTGTTTCTCCTTCAGATATAAATGTACTGCTCATTCTTTCTGGCAGGTAACATAGAAGTCCACTTAAAGGATTATAATTGTTCCACGTGAAACAATTTCAATTATTTTGACTACTTAAATTTAATAAAATGAATAAAAAACTCCTCTTGGATAACTTAAGATGTATTCCTGACTACCCTATTCCGGGAATCATGTTTCAAGACGTTTCCACTCTTTTCAAAAATCCTGAGTGTATCCAGGAAATGAAAAACGAGCTTGTACGTATATATAAGGATAAGGGTATAACAAAAGTTGTTGGAATAGAGTCGAGAGGCTTTGTTATGGGAGCTATTCTTGCCGACGAGTTGGGAGCAGGTTTTGTTATGGCAAGAAAACCCGGTAAGCTTCCAGCTGAAACAAAAAGTATCTCCTATAAAAAAGAATATGGAGAGGATACGATTGAAATACATGCTGATGCTATCGAACAGGGAGATGTTGTTCTCATTCAAGATGACATTCTCGCTACGGGTGGAAGTATGCTCGCGGTTTGTAAGTTGTGTCAGCAGTTTAATCCGTCTAAGATATACGTTAATTTCCTTATAGAAATCAACAACGAAGGACTCAACGGCAGAAAAGCACTTGAAGGCTTCGATTTCACGACGCTCATGACAATTCCTGAGAAAGAATGACAAAAGAGGAACGCGAAAGAATAGACAGCTATCTTAAAGGAGTGGTCGATAACCTTCCCTTGAAGCCCGGGTGCTATCAGTATCTGGACGAGAAAGGCGTCGTTATATACGTAGGTAAGGCAAAAAACCTGCGCAACAGAGTGCGTTCCTATTTTCAGAACCCTAAACAAACGTATAAGACACAATTTCTGGTACCAAAAATCCGAGATATCCGCTACGTTGTAGTTAATACGGAAGAGGATGCTTTGTTGCTGGAAAATAATTTAATAAAGAAATATAAGCCTCACTATAATGTCCTGTTGAAAGACGACAAGACGTATCCATCGATTGCCGTCACGCGCGAATATCTTCCAAGGATATTCAAGACAAGAAACCGCAAAATGCGCGGTGCAGACTATTTTGGGCCCTACAGCCATGTACCTACAATGTACGCATTACTCGATTTGTGCCATACTCTCTATCATCCGCGCCCGTGCCATAAACTTCTTACTGAAGAAGGCGTAAAAGACGGAAAATACGAAGTATGTCTGGAGTATCACATACATAATTGCGCTGCGCCATGTGTGGGAAAGCAAAGTAGAGAAGACTATTGTAGGCAGATAGATGCCTGTCGTGAGATTTTGAAAGGAAATACTTCGGGGCTTACTAAAAAATTGCGCGATGAAATGGCAGAGTTGTCGCAGCAATTACGCTTCGAAGAGGCGGAAGTGCTTAAAAGGCAGTATCTGGCAATAGAAAACTACCGTGTAAAATCTGAAGTGGTATCGAATACATTGCATAATATCGATGTTTTCAATATCGAATCCGAAGACAAGAATGCTTTTATAAACTATCTTCATATATCTAATGGTTGCATAACCCAGGCTTTCACCTTTGAATACCGCAAAAAGCTCGATGAAACCGACGCAGAACTCTTGGCTATGGGTATTGTGGAAATGCGCAACCGATATTCTAGTTTTTCCAAAGAAATCGTTTTACCCTTCGAGGTTGACCTGCCTGAAGATTATGCAACAATTACAATCCCTCAAAAAGGCGATAAGAAGAAGTTGCTTGATCTCTCACGTCTGAACGTAAAGCAGTATCGTTTTGACCGAATGAAGCAGGCTGACAAGCTTAATCCTGAGCAAAAAAGTGTCAGGCTTATGCAGGAAATACAGCGCCAGCTCGGTCTTGATAAGCTCCCTATGCGCATAGAACTATTCGATAATTCCAATATCCAGGGAGAAGACGCAGTAGCTGCCTGCGTAGTGTTTGAAAAGTTGAAACCATCAAAGAAAGATTACCGCAAATATAATATAAAGACTGTCCAGGGCGCCGACGATTATGCATCTATGCACGAGGTCGTCCTGCGTCGCTACAGCCGTCTTAAGGAAGAGGGCTCTCCCCTACCCGACCTTATCATAGCCGACGGCGGTAAGGGTCAGATGGAAGTGATAAGAGCCGCTGTAGAGGACGAGTTGGGGCTGCAAATACCCATTGCCGGTCTTGCCAAGGACGATCATCACCGCACGCGTGAGTTGCTCTTTGGATTTCCTCCTAAGAGCATAGGTATGAGCCCCGACTCACAGCTGTTTCGACTATTGACACGGATGCAGGACGAGGTCCACAGGTTTGCCATAACCTTCCACCGCGACAAAAGAAGCAAGCGCCAGACACGTTCAGAACTTGACCTCGTAAAAGGTTTAGGAAATAAGTCTAAAGAACTGCTAATCAATAAGTTCGGTAGTCCAAAGCGGATAAAAGAAGCCTCTCTCAGCGAGTTGCAAGAAGTATTGGGCAAGAAGCGTGGCGCCACTATCTTCGAGAACCTCCACAACATTTCAGTGACATAGCCTTGGACGGCTAATCTTCAGTCCTAATCTTTTCTTAATCAAGCAGATTAATAAACATCATGCGAGCAGTAGTTCAGAGAGTAAGCCAAGCCAGCGTCAGTATTTCCGGAAATGTCAAGAGTCAGATTGCACATGGGCTTTTGGTGCTTCTTGGGATAGAAGATGCCGACACTCAGGAGGATGCCGACTGGCTGGCAAATAAAATTCTAAACCTTCGCATCTTCAGTGACGATGCAGGAGTGATGAATGTAAACATAGAAGATAAAGGAGGTAGTCTGCTTGTTGTCAGTCAGTTTACACTCTGGGCAAGCTACAAGAAAGGAAACCGTCCCTCCTACATACGTGCTGCTAAGCATGAGCATGCGATACCTTTATATAACTATTTTATACATCAACTTGAAGCACTCAGCGGTAAGCCTGTCGGCACGGGCGAATTCGGGGCAGATATGCAAATTTCCCTCATAAACGACGGACCAGTAACTATTTGCATAGATACGAAGAATAAAGAATAGAAGACCATCTCCTCCTGTGTCAGGCTATAAGAATAAAAAATCCCGATTTCATCGGAAGAAATAAAGATACATATAAGTATGGCAGCAAACAAGGAACTCAGCATACGCGAAGCCCAGCAGCGTGTTGACACGTGGATAAAGACCTTCGGCGTGCGCTACTTCTCTGAACTCACCAACATGGCATGCCTCACGGAAGAAGTTGGAGAACTCGCTCGCGTCATAGCCCGTCTTTACGGCGACCAAAGTTTCAAGAAAGGAGAACAGGCAAATCTCAGCGAGGAGATGGCTGATGTCCTCTGGGTTCTCATTTGTCTGGCAAACCAGACGGGCATAGACCTTACCGAGGCTTTAGAGCAGAGTTTTGAGAAAAAGACCAAACGCGACATAGAACGACATAAGAACAATTCAAAGCTATCTGAAAAATAAGGATAAAGATGCGATGAAATCGGGCAAAAACATAAGAATTTTCTTTACCCTGGCATTCTTGCTGCCTATGGCACTCTCCCCCACCCTTGCGGCTGCCCAGAGCGAAGCGGCAGGAGTTGCGGTGGCGGAGGAAGATTCTCTCGTCATGCCCGGCAATTTGCCCGATGCAGCCAATATAGACAGTATAGGATATATAGAACAACCGCAGCAAACAACCTTACCCAAGCGCTTCAACATCGGTTTCAGTGCCGAAGCCAACTTTAGCGGTCTTGTGCCACTGGGACCGCAGTGCAAAGCCATTACTCACAACTACGGGCTTCAGTATTATACCGCTTCCGTGATATTTCGCAGGAACGGACTACGTGCCAACGGCTACGACAAAGACTTCGGCTTGCCAGAGCTTGAAATAGGCTTTCTTGTAGGCAACACCCGCCACATAAAGCTCTACCGCGCTGAGCCACGTATGCCCTACAATTCCACCCCCGGAACTCTATTTGCCGTCTATGGCGGTTTCAGGCGCGATATTATCCGTAGTCAGCGCTGGCGTTTCGGATATATCCTGGAGAATGGTCTTGGCTTTACGACGCGTCCCTATAATCGGTATGACAACTCTGATAATGAGCTGCTTGGCAGTCCGATAAACATATATATCGACATGGGGCTTTATGCAGCCTATCGCATCACTCCGCAAGCCGAGATTTCCCTTGGCATCGACTGGAAGCATTTCAGCAACGGAGCCCTCGACAGACCCAACAAAGGGTTGAATTCAGCTGGAGTGACACTACGTGCAAACTATTATTTAGACAAGCCTCAGGACGAGTTCGGTGTCTCAGCCTTTGACGATTCCGACTTTAGAAAAGGTTTCTATGTCGATGTCAGTGCAGGGTTGGCGGCGCGCAGTCTGCAGGACGACTGGGTAATTAACTACTGGTCGCTATCTCCCGATGACCCCAAGTATCGCACGAGCCACTACCCCATTTATGGAGCCTTCACGTGCCAGGTAGCACCTATGTACCGCTATTGCCGACGCTACGCCTCGGGCATAGGAATAGACTACACCTATGCCCCGTATGCTTCTGCCATACGCCAGCGCGACCTTTACCGCGGCTTGACGCAATACACGCATAGCAGGCACGTAGTTGGACTTTCGCTGCGCCATGAAGTCTATTTCCGACATCTCTCCTTGCAGATAGGAATTGGATGGTATCTGCACCGCAAGATGGGCTATACTGCCGATGTCGATGAAAAGCCATACTATGAGACCATAGGCATACGCTACAGTTTTCCGTTTACCGACGACAGGCTCTACATCGGCTATAACGTCAAGGCGCACTTTGCCAAGGCAGACTGCACGCAGTTCATACTTGGCTGGAGAATTGGCGGAAAAGACAAAAAACGGCGGATTCATCAGTAAAAACGAGGTATAAAAAAGAACTAAACATATAAACCTTAAAAACATACGATTATGAGTGAACATTGCAACTGTGGTCACGATCACCACAACCATTCAGAGCATCATGCAGAAAGTAAGTACGAGCAGGCTTTTGCAAAGCACAATCTGCACCTTCACGACGAAGACGTGGCAATGGCTGTAGCAAAGCTTATTGAAGAGAAAAGCCCTCAGTACAACACTCCCGAGGTCATGAGATACCTCCTTTCTACCGTAGAACTCACTACCCTCACCTGCGTTGACTCCAATGAGAGCGTTCTGAGCATGGTAGAGAAGTACAACAAGTTTGCCGAAGAGCACCCCGAACTGCCTCCCTTCGCTACTATCTGTGTATATCCGCGCTTTGCCAAGCTCGTAGCTCAGAGCCTTGAGGTAGAAGGCACCGAGGTAGCCTGTGTAGTTGGCGGTTTCCCCAGCAGTCAGACATTCCTTGAGGTGAAAACCGTAGAGACGGCTTTGGCTGTTCACGACGGAGCCACCGAGTGCGACATGGTTCTGAGTGTCGGCGCTTTCCAAAGCGGAGATTATGAAGACTGTGCCGATGAAATCGCCGAAATTAAGGCAGCGAGCGGCGAAGCTCCTCTTAAAGTAATTCTTGAGACAGGAGCCCTCCAAACTGCTGAGGCTATCAAGCGTGCCAGCGTACTCTCGCTCTATGCCGGTGCCGACTTCCTGAAGACAAGCACAGGCAAGATAGAGCCTGCTGCCACTCCCGAGGCAGCCTACGTCATGTGTCAGGCTATCAAGGAGTACTACGACCTCACTGGTAGGAAAGTTGGTTTCAAGGCAGCAGGTGGTGTAAGCACTCCAGCCGATGCGCTGAAGTACTATACCATTGTGCGTGAGCTTCTTGGTGAAGAATGGCTGAACGAAGGCCTTTTCCGCATAGGGACAAGCAGCCTGGCTCCCCGTCTCATCAAGGAAGTAACAGGCGAGGATGTCGGAAAATTCTGATAGATACGCTTACAACAAAAAATCCGCGATTTTATCGCGGATTTTTTTGTTTATTCAGGTTTCCAAACAGGTTACTATCTGTCGCGCTGTATGGTAAAATCTACGTAGTGCTGCAGAGCCTTGCGCACATCTTCGTTGCTGAATTTTTCAAGCAGCTTATAGGCTTTTTCTGCATATTTGTCCATGACGCTGTTGGCGTAGGCAATGCCGCCGGCAGTCTTGGTAAATTCCACCAGCCTGTTTATCGACTCCTCGTCAGCCTTACATTCCAGCACCTTCTTTGCCAGTGCGTCAATTTCCGCGTTGCTGTTGTTTTTCAGGGCAAAGATGACGGGCAGTGTAAGTTTGCCTTCGCGCATGTCCGAGCCAGTCGGTTTTCCTATTATGGAGCTGTCGTAGTAGTCGAATATGTCGTCCCGTATTTGGAAACAAATGCCGATTAATTCGCCCAATTTTGCACAAATTTCCACCTTTTCGGCAGGTGCCTCGGCAGCCAGAGCCCCCAGCCTGCCGCAAGCCTCGAAGAGGGCAGCCGTCTTGTGCTGGATAATCTCAAAATAGCTCTCCTCGCTGGCAGTAGCCTGTTGCAGATTGTCCAGTTGTCTTATTTCGCCCTCGGCGAGTGTTCCGCCGAGTTTGGCCACTACGTCTACTATTTCCACATTTCCCGTCAGCGCTGCTTCGTGCAGTGAGCGCGACAGCAGGTAGTCGCCGGTGAGTATTGACGCCTTGTTGCCGAAGAGTGCGTTTACGCTCGCTGCGCCGCGGCGTTCGTTGCTTTCGTCTATCACGTCGTCGTGGCTCAGGCTGGCAGTGTGCAGCAGTTCAAGCGTAACAGCCGAGTGGAGCACGTTGTCGTTGACAGGTCCAAACTCCTTTGCTGACAGTATTACCAGCATTGGGCGCATCATTTTTCCATGCTTGCCACGCACATATTCGAGCATCTCTCCCAGCAGGTCGTTCTGGTGGGAAAAGGCTTCGTTGAACAGGCTTTTATATCTGTTCATTTCTTCCTCAATGGGTTGTCGAATAAGGCTGAGTTTGTCCATTTAATATGCTTTTGGGCGCACAAAGTTACTTATTTTTAAGCTATGAACGGCTATTTTTTCTTAATTTTACCGCAAAACTACCATTTACAACATGAAGAAGCTCTATTTACTCGATGCCTACGCGCTTATTTATCGTGCATATTATGCCTTGATACGTGCTCCGCGCATCAACTCCAAGGGGCAGAACACGTCTGCTATCTATGGTTTCGTCAACACGCTGGAAGAAATTCTCCGTAAAGAAAACCCCGACTATATCGCCGTAGCCTTCGACCCTGCCGGCAAGACCTTCCGCCACGAGGCTTATGCCGAGTACAAAGCTCAGCGCGAAGCTACCCCTGAGGACATAAAAGCCTCAGTGCCTATCATTAAGGACATCATCCGCGCCTACAACATTCCTATCCTGGAAGTGGCTGGTTTTGAGGCCGACGACGTCATAGGCACCGTTGCCAAGATGGGGGAGAAGGCAGGGCTGGAGGTCCGCATGGTGACGCCCGACAAGGACTATGCGCAGCTGGTCACCGGCAACGTCCTGCAGCAGCGTCCCGGCAAGGGCGGCTCGCCTTGGGAAATTCTCGGTCCTGAGGATGTGTGCGAAAAATATGGTCTGCCCACCACCGAAAGCGTTATCGACTATCTGGCTCTCATGGGCGACGCGGCAGACAACATTCCGGGCTGCCCAGGCATTGGTCCGAAGACTGCCGCCGCACTGATGCAGCAGTTTGGGAGCATAGAAAATCTCCTGGAGCATACCGAAGAGTTGAAGGGTGCGCAAAAGAAAAAAATTGAGGACAACGTAGAGGAAATTCGTTTCTCCAAATTTCTGACGACGATTCGCACCGACGTTCCCGTCACTTTTGACCTCGACGAACTCAAGACCAAGGAGGTCGATGTCGATGCCTTGAAGAAAATTTTTGAAGACCTGGAATTTCGCACTTTCATAGAACGAAGATTTGGCAACGCCCCAAAAGTGCAAAAAAAGGAGCCTTTTATGCTCGATTTATTTGCGTCAAATCCGTCCGACGACCAAGAAGTTCAAAAAAATGCCCATTTTTTGAGCTTAAATGAGGGGGTTGTGCGATACCATCTTGTTGATAATGAGAACGAAATGCGTCGGATATGCAAAATATTTTTGACACGCGAAAAAATTTGTTTTGACACCGAAACAACGTCTTTGGAGGGCATAAATGCCGAATTGGTGGGTATGAGCTTCGCTTTTGAGCCTTTCGAGGCTTGGTACGTTGCTGTTCCTGCTCAGAGGGATGCGGCTCAGCGGATAGTGGAAATTTTCCGTCCGTTGTTCGAGTCGGAGCAAATTTTGAAGATAGGTCAGAATCTGAAATACGACCTTACGGTTTTGGCGAACTATGGCGTCGAGGTTCGCGGCGAGATGTTCGACACGATGCTTGCCCATTATGTCGTTCAGCCCGAGCTGCGCCACAACATGGACTACCTGGCAGAGATATACCTCAACTATCGCACTATCCACATCGAGGACATCTTGGGGCAGAAGGGCAAGGGGCAAAAAACCATGCGCGACCTGCGTCCGGAGGAAGTATATCGATACGCCTGCGAGGACGCCGACATCACACTGCGTCTTGTGGAACCTTTGCAGAAAGCCATGCGCGAGGCTGGGGTAGAGGAGGTATTCCGCAGGATAGAGATGCCGCTGATGCCTGTGCTGATGCGCATGGAGCGCAATGGCGTGCGCATCGATACAGATGCGTTGCACGACATTGAGAGACAGTTCCAGCAACGTCTCCAGGGCATAGAGACCGAGATATATGAGCTGGCTGGCCACGAGTTTCTCATCAGTTCGCCGCGTCAGGTTGGCGAGGTGCTTTTCGACGAGCTCAAACTTTCCGAGAAAGCCAAGAAGACCAAGAAAGGGCAGTACTCCACAGGCGAGGAGGTGCTGCAGACACTTGCTCCCAAGCACCCCATCGTGGGTAAGATACTCGCCCATCGCGCCCTGAAGAAACTCCTCTCCACCTACGTCGAGGCACTGCCGCGGCTCATCAATCCTGCCACGGGGCACATCCACACCAGTTTCAACCAGGCAGTAACCGCCACGGGTCGCCTCAGTTCCAGCAACCCCAACCTGCAGAACATCCCCGTGCGCGGCGAGGATGGACGCGAAATCCGCAAAGCCTTCATCCCCGAGGAGGGCTGCACCTTCTTCTCTGCCGACTACAGCCAGATAGAGCTCCGCATCATGGCACATCTGAGTGGCGACGAAGCCCTGTGCGAGGCGTTCAACAGCGGGCACGACATTCACGCCGCCACTGCCGCAAGGATTTTCCACAAGGACATTGCCGACGTAAGCCGCGACGAGCGTCGCAAGGCAAAGACTGCCAACTTTGGCATCATCTACGGCATAAGTGCTTTCGGGCTGGCAGAACGTATGGGAGTGGCGCGAGGAGAGGCAAAGGACCTGATAAACTCCTATTTTGAGACATATCCCAGCGTCAGGAAGTTCATCAACGACAGCATCGACGCAGCTCGCGACAAGGGCTATATAGAGACAGCTTTCGGGCGTCGTCGCTACCTGCCCGACATCAACAGTCGCAACGCCGTGGTGCGTGGCTATGCTGAGCGCAATGCCGTCAATGCACCCATCCAGGGCACTGCTGCCGACGTCATCAAATTGGCTATGATAGCCATCGACAAACGCTTGCGCACCGAAGGTTTCAGGGCAAGGATGATTCTTCAGGTCCACGACGAACTCAACTTCAGCTGTCCCGTCGACGAGCTCGACCGCCTGCGCGCCATGGTCATACAGGAGATGGAGCAGGCATACAAGATGCGTGTGCCCCTCGTGGCAGACTGCGGCAACGGCGACAACTGGCTCGAAGCCCACTGACAGACACTGACACATAGATATCCGACAATGCAGATGGCAGGTGGAGGCATCAGTCCTCCCACCTGCCATTTTTTGTATCTTCAGGGGCATGAGGAAACGTCGTCTTCCTACTCACGCTTGTCAAAATCCTTTATCCCAGGCCCCCTGTTTTTGAGCTCGAAAAACGGGCATAAAAATCATCTCCGAAAATTTTGGTCCGAAAAATGCCCGTTTTTTGCAATTTACGGAAATGGTTGACTTTCAAATTGATACAAAAATTAGGCTCGGATTTTCGTTTGATTTTTCAAAATCCGAGCCACTTTTCCGCTATTTTCCGC
>JAFYFI010000092.1 GCA_017543785.1 Alloprevotella sp. | reverse complement strand
CCTCTTCGAGGCACTTTTCTATGTGTAGTAAAGCCACCAAGCGGCGCAAGCCTTCGACTTGCTTGCATGGTGTTATGCATAGAATAGGATCTCCGACCCAACTACTATACTCTTAAAGGCTCGAAGTCAGAGAAGAAAAGGGTCGGAGACCCTGTTTTATGTATAGCACCATGCAAGAGCTGAAAGCTCGCCGCTTGGTGATATTGCGACGAAAGGGAAAAGTGCCTCATAGAGGAACTTCTTTCCAGCAACGCCCGTTGCACAAATTAACTTAAAATAAAGCCGAAAGAGCCGCACATCTTGACCCATTCAGACAATTATTACTGTCGGGCATCGAAAAAACCATGAATTAATCTTTGCCAGTCGGGAAGTTTTGTGTAATTTTGCCGCGCTTTTTAAGCAAACAATAAAAATTTTCAATCAAACCAATTAACACAATCACGTATGATTAATCAGTACGAGACTGTCTTCATCCTTACTCCCGTTTTGTCTGAACCTCAGATGAAGGAGACAGTCGAAAAGTTCAAAGGTATTCTCACCGAGAAAGGGGCTGAGATTATCAATGAAGAGAATTGGGGCCTGAAAAAGATGGCTTACCCCATTCAGAAGAAATCCACTGGTTTCTACGCATTCCTGGAGTTCAAGGCTGAGCCTCAGGTCATCGAGAAACTGGAAGTTGCTTACCGTCGCGACGAGCGCGTGCTTCGCTTCATCACAGTGAAGAACGAGAAGTATGCTGCTGCCTATGCAGAAAAGCGTCGTAACAAAAAACAAACTAAGGAGGACTAAGACATGGCACAAGCACAAAGTGAAATCCGTTATTTGACGGCTCCCTCTATCGACACGAAGAGAAAGAAGTATGGCCGTTTCCGCAAGAGCGGCATCAAGTACATTGACTACAAAGATCCCGAATTCCTCAAGCGTTTCCTCAATGAGCAGGGTAAGATTCTTCCCCGCCGCATTACAGGAACTTCACAGAAGTATCAGCGCCGCGTGGCTCAGGCTGTAAAGCGTGCACGCCACCTTGCTCTGCTGCCCTTCGTAACCGACTTGATGAAATAAACCTAAAGGAGGAACAAGACATGAAACTTATACTTAAAGAAAACGTTCTCGGACTTGGATACAAGGACGATGTGGTAACCGTCAAGGATGGTTACGGACGCAACTATCTTATTCCTACCGGCAAGGCTGTCATTGCCAGCAAGTCGGCATTGAAGATGCTGGAAGAGGAACTGAAACAGCGTGCCCACAAGCTCGCTAAGATTAAGGCTGAGGCTGAGGCACTCGCAGAGCGCGTCAAGGCTGTTAAACCTATTGTCATCTCTACAAAGGTTAGCTCCACTGGCTCTGTCTATGGTTCAGTAAACAGTCTGCACATCTCAGAGGCTTTGGCGCAGCAGGGTCTCGAAATCGACCGTAAGTCTATCATCGTTAAGGATGTAAAGGCTGTCGGCGAGTATGTTGCAGTAGTAAAGCTTCACAAAGAGGTTTCCGTAGAAGTTCCCTTCACCGTTGTAGCTGAAGGTGGCGAAGCTCCTGTACAGGAAGCGCCCGCCAGCGAGGCTCCCGTAGCTGAGGAAACTCCTGCACCCGCAGAAGAAGAGGCTCCCGCTGAGGAAGCTGCTCCTGCTGAGGAAACACCTGCTGAGGAAGCATAAAACAAAATCAAAAAAGAGCAAATTTTCAATTCAATTCGAAAGCCGTGCCTCCTCTACGGAGGTACGGCTATTTCTTTTAAGAAACCACTACCCTACAACCTAAAAAACATAAACCTGTGCGCTACTTCATATATCTCTCATACGACGGAACGGCATACCACGGCTGGCAAGTGCAGCCAAATGCCATTAGTGTGCAAGAAGTTCTCAACTCAGCCCTATCTACCTTGCTAAAGGAAGATATCCTCACGACTGGTGCAGGCAGA
The DNA here is from genome assembly GCA_017543785.1 of Alloprevotella sp. Taxonomy (GTDB): domain Bacteria; phylum Bacteroidota; class Bacteroidia; order Bacteroidales; family Bacteroidaceae; genus Alloprevotella. The sequence goes on along the minus strand of JAFYFI010000092.1, from coordinate 27,526 downwards.
ACAGACACTGGTGTCCACGCACGTATGATGGTAGCTCATTTCGACAGTTCCTCTATAATAAATAAGGAAGGGCTCACAGACCTCTGCTACAGGCTCAACAGAATACTGCCGGCAGACATTTCAGTGCAAAGGATTGAAGCTGTTTCAGCAAACGCACATGCACGTTTCGATGCAACAGAGCGCACATACCATTACTTCGTTTATCAGGAAAAGAGCCCTTTCCGCCGGCACTATGCTGCTCGCTTCTCGTTTGAGCTCGACTTTCAGCTTATGAACACAGCAGCCGAGAAATTGCTGACAGTGTCCGACTTTACCAGTTTCAGCAAAGTACACACTGACACGAAGACAAACATCTGCCATGTGACGAAAGCCCATTGGGAAGAGGTTGAGCCAGGCTTATGGCGATTTGAAATCACTGCAGACCGCTTCTTGCGAAACATGGTGCGTGCCATCGTAGGCACCCTCATCGACGTTGGCAGAGGAAAACTCACCCTACAGCAACTGGAAGAAATAATAGAAAAGAAAGACAGGCAGTCGGCAGCCGACTCGGTACCTGCCAACGCCTTGTTTCTCGTCGATATAAAGTACAAAGACTAAAAAAACTATATCCATGAAAAAGATTATCCTATTACTATGCCTTTTCTTGCCCATTGTCGGCACGGCACAAAACGCTAAGCCTTTCGTAGTGCCTGAGCTAAAGAAATGGCAAGGAGCAAACGGGGAATTTGTAGCAAGTGGAAACATCGTAGTTAAGCACAAGAGCCTACGCAACGTTGCAGGGCTTTTTGCTGAGGACTATAAAAAGATGTTTGGCAAGACTCTCCAGATAAAGACTGGAAGACCCAAGGCTGGTGACTTCGTATTCGAACTGCAAAAGAACCTTCCAGAAGAAGCCTACACCATAGACATTTCTAACATCGTAAGAGTAAAAGCCACCTATCAGAAGGGGGCATATTGGGCAACGAGGACACTGCTGCAACTCTCTGAGCAGAAACAGACGCAAGCCCTTCCCTGCGGAAGCATTGAGGACGAGCCAAGCTACCCTGTCAGAGGTTTCATGCTGGACTGCGGACGAAAATTCATACCGATGAACTATCTCCAAAAGCTCGTAAAGGTAATGGCATATTACAAGATGAACACGCTGCAGGTTCACCTTAACGACAATGGCTTCCGCCAGTATTTCGAGAACGACTGGATGAAAACCCAGGCAGCCTTTCGCCTTGAAAGCACAACATTCCCTGGGCTCACAGCCAAGGATGGGAGCTACACAAAACGCGAGTTCTCTCAGTTTCAGAAAGATGCAGCCTCTGTCTTTGTTGACATCATTCCCGAGATAGACGTTCCTGCCCACTGTCTGGCATTTACACAGTATAAGCCCGAAATAGGCAGCAAGGAATACGGCATGGACCACCTGGACCTTGACAACCCCGAGACCTATAAATTCGTTGATGCCCTTTTCACCGAATACCTCGAAGGCGCAGAGCCCGTCTTTTCAGGGAAATATGTAAATATCGGAACTGACGAATACTCCAACCGCGACCAGCGCATAGTAGAGAAGTTCAGAGCCTTCACCGACCGCTATCTCCGCCTGGTGAAACGCTACGGCAAGACTCCCTCTCTATGGGGCGCGCTGACGCATGCAAAAGGTGAGACTCCGGTAATGTCGGACGACGTTGTCATGAATGTATGGTCAACGGATTATTCAAATCCACAAGAAATGAAAAACCTCGGATACAAACTTATAATAATGAACGACGGCGAGGTTTACATAGTTCCGGGAGCGGGCTATTACTATGACTATCTCAACTGCGAACACCTTTATAACAACTGGACGCCCTCAACATTCCAAAGCGGAAAATTTGCCCCCGACGACAAGCAGATATTAGGAGGCATGTTCGCTGTTTGGAACGACCATGTAGGCAATGGCATTTCGGTCTCCGACATTCACCACCGACTATTCCCTGCCATGCAGACTCTGTCGTCAAAACTTTGGCGCGGCAGGGACACAGCTCTCCCCTACTCTGACTTTGACAAGAAGAGAATGGACCTCAGCGAGGCTCCCGGCATCAATGAACTGGGCACACTGCGCGACACGCTCATCATCAATGACCTGAAACCTAATGCTCTACTCAGCATAAATGGTTGCGAACAGATTGGATATGACTATACAGTGACACTCCAGGCGTCGTGCAAAGAAGAAAAGCCCGGGACCGTGCTGCTTAGCTCGGACGCCTCGACATTCTATCTTTCCACACCTTGGGACGGCAAGCTGGGATTTGAGCGTGATGGATACAGATACAGTTTCAGCCGCGCATTCCCTACCAAAGGAGAGCACACGCTGAAAATTGAGGGCAACAACCAGACTACACGTCTCTACATCGACGGAAAACTTACGGACGACTTAAAGCCACAGAAAGTTCATCCCATATTCCCCAAAAACAGGCTGAAGATAAATGCCGACTCCACGAAGCAGGCTTTTCTACCTACTGTCTATGACACTCGTGGATACTACCCGATGACTTTCTTCTCCACTCTCGTTTTCCCATTGAAAAATTGCGGAGACTTCCAGAGCAAGATTCACACCCTCAAAGCCTGGCAAAACAAAAAATAACGAAACGTTCTCGTAGAAAGCATAAAGACGGGGAGATGTCTGAATTGAGACATCTCCCCGTCTTTACTATACGTTGGTTGTTTTCTTCTTATGCTCAGTCTATGGGTGCGTCGGCATAGAGGAAGCGCTTGATGCTACGCTTAGGCGTTTTCTCAAATTCTTCTTGACGCAGACGGATACCCGAAAGTTGCTCATAGTTGTTGACTATGGCATTGAGGTCCTTTCTGTTCTGCTCCATCTGTGCCAGCAGCATAGCCTCGTCAAGACCATCCTTCTTAGCCTCGTCATAATCAGGATAAACAAGTCCATACAGGCGGTCGCCCTTCTGTATTACGACGCTCTCGGCAACATAGGGGAAGGTATTGAGTTTGTCCTCAATCTCCTCGGGATATATGTTCTGACCGCTTGCGCCGAGCAGCATGTTCTTGCTCCTACCACGGATGAAGAGGTTACCTTCGGCGTCAACTATACCTAAGTCTCCAGTGTGATACCAACCATCGGCATCAAGGGTAACAGCCGTTGCCTCGGGGTTCTTATAGTATCCAAGCATCACGTTGGCTCCGCGCACGAGGATTTCTCCTACTACGTTCTCTGGGTCGGGACTGTCGATGCGCATCTCCATGTTGGGCACAATCTTTCCGCAGCTGCCCATGGGCAACTCTTTCCAGTCGGCATAGGTAATGATAGGTGCGCATTCCGTAGCACCATAGCCTACAGTATAGTTGAAGCCTATGCGATGCAGGAGTTCTTCGATTTCGCTATTGAAAGCTGCTCCACCAATAATGATTTCATAGAAGCGTCCGCCAAAAGCCTCAACCAACTGAGTACGTATGCGCTCACGTATTTGGTCACTGATTACCGGAAGACGGAGCAAGACCTTCATGGCTGGTGTCTGCAGCTTAGGAAGGACAGCCTTCTTTATAATCTTTTCGATAATAAGAGGAACGGAAATGATAAGGTGAGGTTTGATGTCGCCAAATGCCTTAAATATAATATTCGGCGAAGGAATGCGGGTAAGGAAGTATATGTGCATTCCTTTCAAGAACTCAAAAAGGAATTCGTAAGCCATGCCATACATGTGGGCAAGGGGCAGGATACTTATGACACTCTTGCCTGGTGAAAGCTCTTTACCTAGTACACCCTCGGCGAAGAACATATTGGACCACAGAGCACGATAGGGAATGAGCACACCCTTTGAGTTGCTTGTTGTTCCGCTTGTATAGTTGAGCACAGCCAACTCGTCAGGGTCAGACGCTGGACGGTAGTGCACATGCTCTTTGCGGAAGTATTTAGGATATTTGTCACCGAAGAAGCGGTTCAGGTTCTCGCGTGCATCGGTAAGCTTCTCACTGCGCGAAACAAGCAGACTATAGTCCTGCAAAAGTATCACGCCCTCGAGGTTAGGCATCTCGTCGGCATTCAGCGATGGCCATATCTGGTCGCCTACCAACAAAAGGCGTGCATCGGAATGGTTTACGATATCGTGCACCTGAGGCGCCTTGAACTCATGAAGGATGGGCACTGCTACGGCGCCATAGCCCAATATGGCAAGGAATGATGCAGCCCACGCTGCGCAGTTTCTGCCGCAAAGGGCAACTTTGTCTCCCTGCTTGAGGCCTGCATGTTCGAAGAGAATATGTAGCTTCTCTATCTTCCTTGCTACGTCGTGATACTGCAATGTTATTCCTTCATAATCGGTCAGTGCATCACGATCCCAGTTTTGCTTGATAGCCTCTTCAAAGAGACCGACAAAATCTTGATATTGATTCATAGTTTTAGATTGATATGCCACAAAGGACATATTATGATTTATAGTTAACTAATAGCACATTTGGTTAAAAACTGTGCAAAAATATGTAAATCATTTAGAATATAGAAACAAAACTTAAGGAAATTTGAGGCTCTTTGCATCGAGATTCAAAACCTCGCATTGTAAAAAAGTCCCCGGCTAACAAAGAGACTGTAAGCCGGGGGACTGTGGTTCGATATATGAAACCTTATTGGTTCCTTATGTTCAAAAAAAACTAAATTCTGTCGAGCACTAGTTTGATGAGATCCTTGATATTGCTCTTGTATTCTGTGTTGGCTCTATGGGCGCGGCGGTTTGCAATGACCATGCAGCATGTCATAGCTTTATGCCCTAACAGGCGCGAAAGTCCTGCAACGGCACTACCCTCCATTTCGAAGTTGGTAATGCGCAGTCCGTTGTGCTCGAAAGCCATGATTTTCTCATTCTGTTTGGGGTCGGCAAGAGGGATGCGAAGCTCACGCCCCTGTGGACCGAAGAATCCTCCACAGGCAATAGTCACGCCGCGAACCATATCATTGCCTGCAACACGGTCTATGAGTTCTGCATTAGCATCAATAACGTATGGATGGGCTATGCATGTGTTCCCAGTCCATGCCATGTGCTTCATGAATGCTTCCTCGAACTCCAAATCACAGACATCGTTGCGTCCTGCGTAGAAATTGAGAAGTCCGTCGAAGCCCACACTCTTCACACTGGCTATGAACGTACCCTCGGGAGTATCGGGCTGCAGTCCGCCGCATGTGCCGATGCGTACGATGTTCAGGCTGCGCAGCTTGTCGTATTCCTGACGTGTGGTGAAATCTATATTTGCGCACGCATCAAGTTCGTTCAGAACAATGTCGATATTGTCGCAACCAATGCCAGTAGAAACAACGGTTATGCGCTTGCCGTTATAGCTACCCGTCATGCAACGGAACTCTCGGTTTGAAACGTCATCCTCTACGGAGTCGAAGAAAGATGCTACTGTAGGAACGCGCCCAGGGTCGCCAACCAAAATCACATTGTCGGCTAAGTGTTCGGGCTTCAGATGAAGATGGAAAATACTGCCATCGTTGTTGATGATAAGCTCTGAGGCTTCATATGTCTTTTTCATAGTTGTATAAGTGTTTTTTTATAGTTACGACAAACAAATTATCTCCACTTAATAGAGATAGAAAAGGGCTTTTTCAGAAGCTATTGGGAGAAAACTCCTCATTTTTGAGTTCAAAAGTAGAGAATTCTTTTTAATGAACGCAAACTTTTCGACAAAATTATTACATTTGCGCAGTTATTAACGAAAGATTTTATATGATAAAAGGCTATTTAAGGCATTTTATATGCTTTTCGATACTGGTTATTTCAGCCATATCGACAGCTAGCGGACAAAAAGACACTCATGTTGTGGAACAAGGTGAAACCCTTTATCGCATTGCCCGCACCAACAATCTGACTGTGGAACAGCTCTTGGCTGCAAATCCTAATATCACTCCTGAAACACTGAAGGCAGGGGATGTACTGAAAATCCCTTCTAAGACATCTTATAATAATACTGTAAGTCAGAAAACGACCAAGAGCAACCCTGCCACTGTTGCAACTACTCCTTCCATAGCCGTTATACTACCATTCTCGGCTACAGGCATTGAAGGTGCACGAAGCCTGGAGTTCTATCGTGGTTTCCTCATGGGAGCCGAGAAATTTTCCAAGGCTAACAAGCCATGTCGCATATTTGCCTACGAAGAGGGAAACTCGGAAACTTCTCTGTCGCAGATTATAGAAGACATGAGACGCAACAACGTGCAAGCCTTTATAGGACCAGTCTATCCTAACCACCTCAAACAACTGGCAGACTTTGCACGTAGCAACAAGACACGCATGGTAGTGCCTTTCTACTCACGCGCAGAACAGGTGAACACAAACCCATACGTCTATCTGCTCAACACTCCAAGCAAGTTTGAACAGATACACATGTCCGACCTCTTCGTCTGCACTTTCAAGAAAACTACAGTCGCCCTAATGCGCTTTACGAATGGAGACGAATACGTTTTTTTCAGTTTCCTCAAAAATCGACTTCTGGCTTTGGGATATCCTGTGACAGAATTTCGTGCTGAAGCCTCCACTACGCAAATGCTTGCAGCCTGCAAGGGAGATGCAGGAGTCGTTATAGTTCCCGATGACTCAAAAGCTTCATCTCAGGCGGCAGCGCTGAAAGCCGTTGCCAGCATCAAAGCGGCAAATCCTGGTCAGTCTGTTAGCCTAGTAGGTTATCCTTCGTGGTTCGAACAAGAAAAGCTGATTCCACAGATGAATGCTTGCAACACATATCTCTTTACAAGCAACTTCTATAATAAATATGACGCTGCGACAAGCCAGTTTGAAGCAGACTATGCTGCATGGTTCCATGCCAAAACTCAGAACATAAGCCCACGCATGGGACTGTTAGGCTACGATGCAGCGCAGCATCTTCTCACAGGAATAAATAAGTGGGGAAATGATTTTTCCACACAATCGTCAGGAGCGAAAATGCTGCAAAGCGAATTGCGCTTTGAGCGCACCGAAGACGAGGGCGGACTTGTAAACAGCAGTATGTTCTTCATTCACTACAAGCCCGACCAGACCATTGACAAGATTTCTGCTCCAAAGAAATAAAATAATGAAAAAAGCACTTTTCATCATACTCCTTTTATTATTAGTGCCTGCGCAGATAAACATATTAAATGCTCAGGTAGGCGAACAACGTAGCGGCATTGCCATCGGCGGACACGGGGGCTTAGCATTAAACCGCATTTCCTTCGACCCAACGATTAAGCAAAAGATGCACCTCGGTCCCAGCCTTGGCGTAGCTGCCCGTTTCACCAGCGAAATATATTTTAAGCTGATTTGTGCCCTACAGGTCGAGGTGAACTACTCTTCCCTGGGCTGGCGCGAAAACGTACTCGACGCAAGCAGCAATCCCCTGCCCGACACATACGAGCGCAACCAAAACTATATTCAAATACCTATGCTGGCAAGACTAGCACTAGGCAATGAGAATGGGCTCACGGGATTTCTCGTGGCAGGACCGCAAATAGGTTTTCTTGTTTCAGAGAATTCGCGGCGCAGTTCCGTATGGACGCTCGACAGCAGCGGAAACCCTAGTCGCCCAAATGGAATGTATGTTCAGTACAACATGAATGCCGACCGCAAGTTTGACTATGGCATTACAGCAGGCTTGGGAATGGAACTCGCCACCAAAGTAGGTCGTTTCTCACTTGAGGGTCGCTACTACTACGGACTCGCCGACATATACAAAAACGGAAAGAAAGATGTATTTGGGCGCTCAAACCACGGAACTATCTCTGCGTTGTTATCATACTTCTTCGACTTGAAGAAATAAAAAGTTTCGCCCCTTCAATCCTCTAAATCAGCTTATTAATTCTTAGGTTTTCTTTCTCACGTTCTCAAAACCTAAAAATAAATCGAAAAAAAAGCAAAAAAACTTGCAGTGTTTAGAAAAAGCAGTATCTTTGCACCGCATTTGAGCGAAAGTGCCTCCGGAACGACGGAGTTTATGCGGAAATAGCTCAGTTGGTAGAGCACAACCTTGCCAAGGTTGGGGTCGCGGGTCCGAGTCCCGTTTTCCGCTCACAAGACTAAAGATGAATCCCTGAAGCCCAGGTGGCGGAATGGTAGACGCGCTAGTTTCAGGTACTAGTGTCAGCAATGACGTGCAGGTTCGAGTCCTGTTCTGGGCACTACGAGATACATCTTTAGGAAGGAACAATCAAATTTTTGAAAGGACATCTAATGTATTGACTGTCGGAGAGGTGGCGGAATTGGTAGACGCGCTACTTTGAGGGGGTAGTGTCAATTACGACGTGGGAGTTCGAGTCTCCTCCTCTTCACTTTCAGTATCTTGCGGAAATAGCTCAGTTGGTAGAGCACAACCTTGCCAAGGTTGGGGTCGCGGGTCCGAGTCCCGTTTTCCGCTCAAACGAAATTTAGAGTAGGTCTATTATGATCACAATCGGTCTCGCCAGGGGCTTTACTCGATGTGGTTGTAATAGATTTTTTGTAAAATCAGGTTTTTCAACTTAGTAGGTTTTTAAGTTTTTAGGTTAACCTACGCCAATAGGGAGAATATACAAAACCTTAAAACTAAAAACCTAAAACCCTAAAACCCCCATAGATGAATATCTACGCGAGATTTTTTGATAACGAGACGCTCGTCCACAATGTGGAAGACTTGCTCGCTTTCCTGCAAGGTCTGCAAGACTTTAAGGTAACGCCAGATATGGAAGAAGACATTCGCGAATACGTAAGTAGCGACGTCCGATTCCCTAGAAGATACAAGATAAAACCGCGCATATACTTTATACTGATAAAGACAAGCGCGGAAACTATGGAAGAGTTCAAGTCAAACAATAAGAATAACCAAACGGAACAGACTGAGATAACTGATGCAGATGCCGACCTGAAAGAGCAGAAACTCATACAGTTGATGGAAGAAAACATTGGTTGGTATCGTTGCAAATTAGGCTTTAAGCGCGTTTTGCCTATACCTGGAACCATGAAGTTCCAATACAAAGACACCTCCATAGAGGTTTGTCTTAAAGGCAACAGCGGACAGGATTGCTACAATCGCATCATCCACTACCTGCAAAATCGTTCAGACATTGACATGCGCAGTCAATATCCATCTGCAAAAGGGAACAACTTCGTCTTTGAATATCTAGGAGAGGAGAAACCTGATATTGACGCACTAATAGCAGAGACAAAAGAGATACAAGCAAAATAAAAGTTTTAAAATAGACACTATCGGTTCCGTAGCTCAGCTGGATAGAGCAACAGCCTTCTAAGCTGTGGGTCTTGGGTTCGAATCCCAACGGAATCACAAAGATGAGGAGTTTCGACTCCTCTTTTTTGTTATATCACAAAAGCACAACATGTAGTTTCCCCAACCAAAACGCAGTAGCTCTTGGGGTCGAATCACAACGGAATCACAAAGATGAGGAGTTTCGACTCCTCTTTTTTTGTTATATACAAATAGAAAGAATCCTAACTGTATCACAAAAGCACAACGTGTAGTATCCCCAACCAAAACGCAGTAGCTCTTGGGGTCGAATCACAACGGAATCACAAAAAGACGAGGAAGATTTCATGTGGAAAACTTCCTCGTCACTGATTATACTAAAAATGCGTTTTTTGACGCAACCTCATTATTAATACACCTTTATTAGTGTATCTGATGCTACATTAGCTTGCACCTCATATCCAGCTGGTATCTCGGCTTTTGAACCACAAATAAAGCATGCAGGCCATACCACTAATGCAAACAAGGCAACAGATAAAGCAGTGCGATTTTTACCTGTTACATAGACATCGCCATTCATCAAAGGTACTATTTCTCCCTTTGGAGTGATCAACTCGTTGATCCTGACCCCCAAACGACCTTTAGTTCCCCACCAGGATGATTTCTTGGCTTCATAAACAGTTCCATTCACTGTAGTTCCAAAAGGAATTGCTGTTACGCCATCGACATTAATGTCGCGAGATACTCGAAAAGCAACCTTTTGCCCAACTTTAACATCGGCAGCTTTCGTCGGATTAACAATTTGCAATGGCACCAGCGTTCCCGCCTTTACCATTACCTCTTTCTGTGCATATGTAGCAACTGACATAACGCACAGAATCAAACACATAAATAACTTTTTCATTGTTTTTGAAAAGTTATGCCAGCTAGACACCCAGATACCAGCGGTTAATATAATAAAAAACGGTAACTACAAAAGAAAAGCGGGGTATCTAACCTCTGCCTGTTCACCGTTGAGGTCTTAGGAAACCTGTGTATATGAACAGAGCAGAATTTGATACCCGCGCAATTGGTATATATATTACATCCATAAAGTGTGCGTGAGGCTACAAAGCCTCTGCACACTAACGGATTGTAGCATATACCACACCCGTAGCATCTACCTCTGCATTGTCTCTGACATACACGTCCGAAGTTCCTAAGTTCCAACGGTCAAAAACAAGCGTTAGCAAACGCATTTACAATATGTAGTTGCTCTCTCTCTATTTTCAGCCTGCCCCATTTAAGCGCAGGATTGTAGTGAGAAAACATTGCAAATTTACAACTTTTCTCTTATAAATCACCAAATGATGAATATAATTTTAACTGGCTCACTAAAATATACTATAACACCACATAAGTTGAATGTACCTCACATCTGCATTGAACTAAGTGTAAAACACCTCTTGTCTGGAGAAAAAAACACTTTTCTATGTTATATTACAACTGTAGAGTTTTTTAAGAAATTCTGTTGTTGCTCAGAAGTTTGAATTTAGAATCTTACCCCCTAGTGAGTTGTACTAAAAGCCCTCCGATATAGCATATCTGATATGACTACAAAAAGTCCATCCTCTCAGCATGAAAGGATGGACTATGTTTTCGGGTAATTTTATTCTGCTATAGAATGTCCAGTTCTTTGAACACTTTCTTCAGTGCTGCGACGCCGCGGTCAACTTGCTCTTTTGTGTGTGTTGCCATCAGCGCGAAGCGAACCAGTGTGTCATGTGCCTCACATGCAGGTGGGATGACGGGGTTTATAAACACGCCTTCCTTGAATGCCAAAGCCGTAACGTGGAACGTTTTCTCTACATCACGCACATATAGCGGGATTATTGGTGACTCGGTGTCGCCTATTTCAAATCCTTCTTCCTTGAAACGCTTCAAGGCATAATTTGTTACATTCCAGAGTGCCTCGATTCTCTCAGGCTCTTGCTGAAGTATATGCAATGCCTCACGAGCAGCAGCTGTTGCGGCAGGCGTGGAACTGGCACTGAAGATGTATGTACGTGCAGTGTGGCGAAGCCAGTTGATGATAGTCTTGTCGGCTGCAATAAATCCGCCGATGCTTGCGAGAGACTTGCTGAAGGTTCCCATTATGAGGTCAACATCATCAGAAACGCCGAAGTGGTCGCACACTCCTCTGCCCTGTCGTCCGAAGACTCCAATGCCATGCGCTTCATCGACCATCAGTGTTGCACCATACTTCTTCTTTAGTTCAACGATTTTAGGGAGCGGTGCCAAGTCGCCTTCCATGGAGAACACTCCATCTACGACGATGAGCTTAACTGCATCTGGGCGGCACTTCTGAAGCTGGCGCTCCAGATCCTCCATATCGTTATGCTTATACTTGAAATATGTACCAAAAGACAAACGACGTCCGTCAACTATAGATGCATGGTCGCGGTCGTCGCAAATAATATAGTCAGAACGGGTTACCAACTGGGGTATGACACCCGAATTCACTGTAAATCCGGTAGCAAAGCACAAGGCCTCGTCCTTGCCCACGAATTCAGCAAGTTCCTTTTCCAGCTGAACATGGATATCAAGAGTTCCGTTGAGGAAACGTGAACCGGCACATCCACTGCCATACTGACGCATAGCTTTTACGCCTGCTTCTATGACACGTTCGTCGCCCGTGAGTCCTGTATATGCATTAGAGCCAAACATCAGCACTTGATGTCCTCCCATATCAACTTCGGTTCCTTGCTTACCATCTATTTCGCGAAAATATGGGTACATACCCTTCGCCATAAACTCCTGAGGAAGGGTATATTTGGCTAACCTTTCGTGTAAAACGCTCATATATTTAAACTTCAATTAACATCTGATGTTTCAGCCAAGGCTTAGCTAAAGTAAGCTTTTGCTCTGCCCTACTGGCTTTAGAAAACATTCTTTTCTTCTTGATTTTAAAACTATGTATATATAAAACTTGGCAAAGATAGAGATTTTATTATTAATAAATGCAAATTAAGCACAAAAAATTCATTTTTGAGCAAAAAATGGCTGTCTATGCATATGTGATGTTTCTTTTTGTTAAATTTGCAAATCAAATACGCGCCATTTTTCTAATGTCCGTAAATTTTGCAGTTGTAAAATGAAGAAGAAAATACTTTTTATCATAAATCCCATCTCTGGCAAAGGTAAGAAGACTAATGTCAGGAGAGATATTGAGAAATATATCAATCCATACATCTTCGACGTGAGCATAAAAGAGACGGAATATGCTGGTCATGCATCTATACTGACACGCCAAGCTGTAGAAGAAGGGTTTGACATCGTTGTAGCTGTAGGCGGCGACGGCACCGTGAACGAAGTGGCGCGCTCAGTGGTTCACACTCCTACGGCTATCGCCATAGTTCCTTGCGGTTCAGGCAACGGCTTGGCGCGGCATCTGCAGATACCGATGAACACTAAAGGTGCCGTTGAGGTGATAAACCAAAACACCGTGCACTGCCTTGACTACGGCAAGATAGACGGGCATCCATTTTTCTGTACTTGCGGAGCGGGGTTTGATGCTTTCATAAGTGAGAAGTTTGCCAGTAGCGGCAAGCGAGGGCTGAAGACTTATGTTGAAAACGTGCTGCGCGAAGGCTTTAGATATAAGCCAAAAATCTACACTATAGAAGACGAAGAGAACCATGTCAGCGAGAAGGCTTTCCTGATAGCCTGTGCCAATGCTTCACAGTATGGCAATAATGCCTACATCGCTCCTCATGCTTCTATGAAGGATGGGCTGCTCGACATAATTATCATGAAGCCTTTCAACCCTGTTCTCGCGCCTCAGATTGCTGTGCAGATGTTCAACAAGACACTGCCGAAGAACAGCCATATCAAGACTTTTAAATCCAGAAAGATTCACATAAAACGCTCTGAACCGGGTCCTATCCACTGCGACGGCGACCCACTGACAGCAGAGAAGGATTTCTATGTTGAACTGATACCCCATAGCTTTAACGTAATCGTCAACCCTAAAGCCAAGGGGCGCAACAGGAGCCTGATGCAACTCATCTCGGAAGACATTCTGGAAAAGTGGCAAGCCGGAAACAAAAACCTTCGACGCCAAAGCCGCCGCATACAAATATCCAGCATCAGATTCTTCAGGAAAATCCGCAGATTCTAATACAATAATAATCATAAAAAAGTGCCTGAAACACAAGCAAGAGTGTTTCAGGCACTTTTTCTTACGAAATAATTTATCCCAGCTTTTGGTCCATCATTTCTGCGGCTTTCTTTCCGTCTCCCATAGCAAGGATGACTGTTGCTCCACCGCGAACGATATCGCCTCCAGCATATATGTAGGGAATGTTAGACTGCATATCCTCGTTCACGGCAATGGTGTTCTTGCGACCAAGTTCCAGGCCTTCTACAGAGCGCGGCACAATGGGGTTAGGCGAAACTCCCACAGCCACAATTACGAGGTCCACAGGCATGGTAACGAGTGCACCTTCTATGGGAACAGGGCGACGACGACCACTGGCATCGGGTTCACCAAGTTCCATCTGCTGCAACACAACGTTGCAAACGCGCCCTTTCTCATCAGCCTCATACCGCACGGGATTGTGGAGAGTAAGGAACTTAACGCCTTCTTCTTTTGCATGGTGCACTTCTTCCACACGAGCAGGCATTTCCTCTTCACTGCGGCGATATACTATGGTTGCCGTCTCAGCTCCGAGTCGTAGGGCTGTACGCACTGAGTCCATAGCAGTGTTTCCACCTCCTACAACGATGACATTCTTGCCCATAGGTACGGGCGTGTCTGTGGCTTCATTGGAGGCATCCATCAGGTTGACACGTGTGAGATATTCGTTGGAAGAAAGGATATTAATGTAGTTTTCACCAGGAATGCCCATAAAGTTTGGAAGTCCCGCTCCGCTGGCAACAAAGACTTCTTCAAATCCGTCGTCATGAAGGCTCTCTATGGTAATGGTCTTTCCGATAATGCAGTCTTTGACAAACCTCACGCCGCTCTGTTCCAGCATCTGAATCTCAGAATCCACAATGCTGTTGGGGAGTCGGTATTCTGGTATGCCATACTTTAGTACACCGCCTATCTCATGAAGAGCTTCAAAAACCGTTACGTCATAACCTCTCTTCGTTATCTCTCCAGCGAACGACAGTCCTGCAGGGCCTGAACCGACAACTGCTATTCGCTTGTTTTTCTTGACTGCTGGTTTTATGGGTGCAATTTTGCCATTTTCCCTTTGCCAGTCGGCAGCAAAGCGTTCCAGATAGCCAATGGCTACAGCCTTGCCTCCAGTTTTCAGGTGGATACACTTGCTCTCGCACTGTTTTTCCTGTGGACAGACTCTGCCGCAGACAGCGGGCAAAGAGCTGGTTTCCTTTATGGTGTTTGCTGCTGCATTAATATCGCCTGCCTCAATGTGTTTTATGAAACGTGGAATGTCTATGCCGACGGGGCATCCAGTTACGCATCCAGGGTTTCCGCAATCCAGACAGCGCTTTGCCTCAGTCATTGCTTGCTCTACAGACAGTCCTTGGTTGACCTCCTCGCGCAGGCTACCTGCCCTGTAGGAGGCTTCGAGTTCGTGCATGGCACACCGCGGTATTGCCATGCGTTCTTTCGGCTTCATGGCAGAGCGTAGCTCTTTTCTCCATTCTGCATCACGGTCGGCAGACTCGGACTGATGTGAGACGTCAGACTCGCCACTTTTTCCTTCAGCAGCTTTAACGTTCAACTCACTCTCATCCGCACACCTATTTATATATATAGGCGAGGGATTTTTCTGATAGTTCTCGTAGGCAGCGATTTCTTCGGGCTTAAACGCCTGAAGTCGCTGCATCATTTCATCGAAATCAACCTCATGTCCGTCAAATTCAGGACCATCGACGCAGACGAATTTTGTTTCTCCACCCACGGTGACACGGCAGGCTCCGCACATACCCGTGCCGTCAACCATTATGGTGTTGAGTGAGACATCGGTTGGCAGGTTGTATTTCTTTGTAAGTAAGCATACAAACTTCATCATTATGGCTGGACCTATGGCGAAGCATTTATCTACTTTCTCTCGTTGGATTATCTCCTCGATGCCTGCAGTGACCAAGCCCTTAGTTCCATAGCTGCCATCGTCTGTCATAATCATAACTTCATCAGCCGACTCTCTCATCTCCTTTTCCAGGATGATGAGTTCTTTGCTTCGTCCTGCCAGAACAGCTATGACGCGATTGCCTGCCGCCTTGAGAGCCTGTACTATGGGCAACATCGGGGCTATTCCCACACCGCCGCCTGCACAGACTACCGTGCCGAACTTTTCTATGTGCGTGGCCTTTCCTAAGGGACCAACCACATCGGCGACATAGTCGCCCTCAGCAAGATTGGCAAGTTTAGAGGAACTTACTCCCACCTTTTGCACTACCAACGAAATCGTGCCCTTTGCTATGTCCGATTCAGCTATAGTGAGAGGGATGCGCTCACCGCCCTCCTCTACTCTTACTATTACGAAATGACCTGCTCTACGGGCCTTTGCTATCTGTGGAGCCTCAACAACAATCCGAAACACATTTTCGGAAAATTGTTCTTTACGTATTATCTTGTTCATAATGATTATGTGTGTGTTCTATTTTATAGTAACATATTTGTCTATCGTCACGAGGTAATAGAAGAAAGCTGCACCATACACCTCATAACTGATGTTGAACTTCTGATCAGGATGGTTCTCGCTCCATCCCTCAGTCATACCTTTACTTCCTGAGGTCGTATATTTAGCTTTCAGTGTGATACGGTATGTGCCAGGATTGGCGAACTTAAAGATATTTGTAGGATTGGAACTCTCAACACCATAGTTTACGTTTTTTACTGGCTCATACTCAACGTCCAACTCTGGCGAGACCGACCATGTATAAGTGCTCCCAATAAGCAGTCTGCCAGTTTCCTTCTGTATGGCAGTAATCTTTATGTTTTCGCCTGCCTTCAATTCTCCGCCGGGATTGTCTGCGTTACTCACTTCCACATTCTCAAATCTAGGAGGAACTGACTGATAGTCTTCGTCGTCAGAGTTTTGAGAACATGACGCAAGACCAAACACAAAAGTAAGTAGGGTGAGAAGTACAGACGTTTTGAAGAAGTAAATACTTTTCATAATTTTACTAGAATTTTTTAAGAATGTTGTAAAGGCGTTGCATAGGCAGGCCCACCACATTGAAGTAGCTGCCTTCGATAGACTCTATTGCCACCACGCCTATCCAGTCCTGTATGCCATAGGCGCCAGCTTTATCCAAAGGCAAGTAGTTTTCCACATAATAATCTATCTCTTCTTGGTCGAGTACAGCAAAAGTAACACGACTCTCCACCGTGAATGAAACCATCTTGTCTTTGGTGAAGACCGTTACTCCTGAAAACACCTTATGCCTATGCCCAGACAACTCATGAAGCATAGTTTTTGCTTCTTCGACATCGTGGGGCTTACCGTAAACCTGGTCACCCATGCAGACAATGGTGTCGGCTGTTATTATAAGTTCGTTGTCAAGCAGAGTTTTCTTATATCCCTCTGCTTTCTTTTGGGAAACATATTCGGCAATCTTTTCCGCAGGCAAGTCTGAAGGATAGGTCTCATCAATGCCTAGTAGAGTCCTCACCTTAAAGGGTAAGCCGAGGCGCTGCAACAATTCTTTGCGCCTTGGCGAACTGCTTGCAAGTACAATCTGATACTTTTCTAGGTTTTCTAACATGGTATTATTTTTTTGATTTTTTGGTTATCAGTTTTAGGGGATTATAGATTTGTGGAATTGGAGGTTTGTTGGTTCTTGGGGCGAAGCCAACATAAATGCAAAAAAAACATAAAAAACCTCATTACCATCCAAAGGCATCTGCATCACTCATCCATTTTCCTTGAGCCTTCAACACTTGTTCCATCACGTCTCTAACACATCCATATCCACCAGGCTTGGGACTCACATAAATGGCGAGGCTCTTAATCTCCTCGGCTGCATCAGCAGGACACACAGGACAGCCGCAAGACCGCATCACTTCATAGTCGGGAATGTCATCACCCATGTAGAGCACGTTTTGTGGATTTACATTTATCTCGGCACACCACTGCTTGAAGACATCGAGTTTATGCGACACACCCATATAAACATGCTTCACTCCGAGAGCTTCGTACCTGGCCTTCACGGCAGGGCACTTACCGCCTGTGATGATTGCGATGGGAAAATTCAACGTCGATGCCAAGTGCAGAGCATACCCGTCCTTAATGTTTGCTGTGCGGTTGGGTTGCCCGTCATTGCCATAGAGCACTACGACGTTGTCGCTCAACACGCCATCAACATCAAATGCCATAGCCTCAATGTTCTTTAAGTCAAAGTCTATCATTTTGGGGTTGTGGTTTTTACGTTTTGAGATTAGTATTTGTGTGTGTGGATGTAGATTTTGAGAGGATCTAAGAACCAAAAGACATAAGTATCACCTTATAAATGTGTACTCTGCCTAATGCTATTACTCATAGCCCGATAAACTTCTCTGATTTGTTCGTCGTCAATGAGCTCCAGTTGTTTCCTCATCACATTTTCATCTCCTCTGATGGCTGGTCCGGTTTGAGCTTCTTCAGGAGATATAAGATGTATTTTACTTATTGTCTCTTCTATCAAGGGGAGGAGTATGGATATGTCCTCTCCACATTTTTGCAATTCTTTGTCAGCAATAGTGAAACAATGGTTGACGAAGTTACATGCGAAGACTGCAGCCAAGTGCAGCCTCGCCCGTTCCTTGCTGTTCAGCACCCTTACCCTCTTACTCACACTTCTTGCCAACGATGCTATTTTCTCGGTCGTTTCGTTATTGCTTCCCTCCACAAAGAATGGAACGACACGCATATCTATACCTTTATTCTTCAGGAATGTCTGCATAGGATACATCACTCCATAGCCTTCCCTCTCTCGCTGTAAGACATCCATGGCAACGCTGCCAGCTGTGTGGACCACTATGGCATCGTCTGGGATATACCTTAGTTGTTGAGAGACTTCAGCAATTGCATCATCGCTAACGCTTATGATGTATATTTCAGCAGGAGGCATGTCGGCAAGACTTTCTACTGATTGTGCATTCAACATACGCGAAAGCCTATGGGCATTTTCTCCATGCCTGCTCCACACAGCTTTTATTTCGTGTCCAGCCATCAGGAAAGCTCTCCCCAGATGAGTGGCTACATTACCAGAGCCTAAGATAGCGAGTTGCATAGTCTTGTGGATTACAGGTTTTTATGGTAGTATGCTTTG
This sequence comes from Alloprevotella sp., assembly GCA_017543785.1. GTDB lineage: Bacteria > Bacteroidota > Bacteroidia > Bacteroidales > Bacteroidaceae > Alloprevotella. The sequence goes on along the minus strand of JAFYFI010000092.1, from coordinate 9,067 downwards.
AGTGGTTGAGACGAAAGTCTAAAGACCTACTTCTGGAATCTCTTAGAGGCCCTAAGCAGGTGGCGAGTGTTAGAAATTAGCTCCTGAGTTTCCTGCAGCATATTCAGATAGAGCAGAGCTGCACGGATATTACTGTCGTCACCTCGCAGTTCCTCCTGCTGCGAATGTCTGAGTTGCGACAGACGCGCTTTCAGGGCATTGCCGTCAACGAGAATTTCATCGGAGCCTTTAAAGTTGCCAGAGCGTATCATTTCTGAGGTTCTCTGCAAGAAATGGTCCACCTCATTGCAAATGGGCACAAATTCCTTCACGTCGCGCTTGGGCAGAGGTTTGAAGTTATTATCCACATGCTCAAGAGCTGGTTCTGCCATACGCTTAAGCCCATAGACAATTTGAGTCATATTGTTGCTACCCAGATGGAACCATGTATTTTTCTCTACTGCCTGCAGATAGTCAATCTTTCTCATACCCACTATTTCTTTCCTTCGGTAGCGCTTCCAGTAGTCCCTCGACTCCTCTATGTCACGTGTAGCCTGACGGAGCTGTCTTACGTTATCATACATCACACCACTAGTAATGTTACGGAAAGTATCGCGCACGGTGTCCAGCATCTTTACCTGAGTCTCTACAACGTGTTGAAGGAGCAAGTCCCAGGTTTCTTTCTTATCCCTGCAGCGCACTAAGCGACGGAAAAGAAGGTCCACGTTTTCCTCGCTCTGCTTTTGTTTGAACTTGATGTTGTTGCGATATAACGAGAACACGACTAAGCCTATGACGAGTATCATACCCACCACGCCAACTTTGTTGTTCAGCATAGCAAGCAAGAAACTCAGCAGAAAAGCTGCTCCAGCTGTTATAAACCATCCTCCGACGACAGTTATGACACCCGTTATCCTATAAACGGCAGTTTCTCTTCCCCATGCGCGGTCGGCAAGACTGGAACCCATACCCACCATAAATGCAACATACGTAGTGGAAAGAGGAAGCTGCATAGAGGTACCTATCACAATGAGCAGACCTGCAAGCACCAGGTTTACACTGGCACGAACCAAGTCGAACGATGCCCCTTCGGGCATATTGCTCTCTTCACTGTTGAAACGTCCGTCAAGCCACTTTGTAACAGGCTCAGGAATATATCGGCTAATAGCACTATTCACATTTAGCACCATCCTGACGAGGGTTCTTGCTATCTTTGAGGAGCTGAACACTTCTTCGCCCTCGGTCTGCGATGCCAGGCTGTTGCTGTTCTCTACCACCTTACGTGCTTTCTTCGACATACTCAAAGCCACTACCATCACAACTCCGCTGCCTACCAAGAAGAAAGGCTTCAAGGCATTGAAGGTGGGATTCACACTCTCGGTGGCAAGAACGCTCATAACATATTCGTCGGGACCAGCCCCATTGCCGTTGGCAGCAAAGTCAATGTACGACTCCAGTCCTGATAGCGGCACGCCAATAAAGTTCACCAAGTCATTACCGGCAAAAGCCATCGCCAGCGAGAATGTGCCGAACAGAACTATCACCTTGAAGACGTTAACCTTTAGCATATCAAGGACGAACATCATTGCCGTAAAGGTTCCCAGGAACGTCATCACTATCACGCTGTAATGAGTGTCTATCCATTCAGGAGTGAAACCCAAAGCGTCCATAAAAGGCAAGCCGCGCAGTCCACTGATGAGCAGGAAGAACATGATGCAGGTTACGCTTATCCCGCCAAAGATAGGTCGTATCCAACGCCCGCGGCGTTCAAAGTCGAACGTAAAGAGCACTCGCGCAAGCCACATCACAATTGTACCGAAGAAAAAGGCTATAGCAACGCTCAGGAATATACCCATGCCTATCTGCATAGCCTTATTAGTATTTATTAGCTCAGCATACGAAGCCCCTTCGTTCACTATGTGCCACAACGCCAATGACGAAGAAGCACCTAGCAAACCAAACACCATAGAAACCGTCGTAGAGGTAGGCAGTCCTATGGTGTTAAAGAAATCCATCAGAATAATATCAGTTGCTGTAACCGCAAGGCAAATGCAGATGACATCGTCAAAAGAAAAATGCTCAGGCTGCATTATTCCATGGCGCGCTACATCCATCATGCCGTCGCTCGTTGCTGCACCGACAAACACACCCACAGCAGCCACTATGAGCAATATCCTGAACTTTGCTGCCTTAGATCCCATGCCAGGACTCATAAACGGAACCGCACTGCCAGCCACGCCAACAGACAAGTCACAAACGGCAAGGATAAACAAGAAAATAATAATACACAAATACAACGTGTTCATACAATAGCTTTTTTCTCTCTTTTTACATATATGCGGCGAATTTAGCCAACGACATCCGAACAGCAAAACATTGAAACAAATAAATGCACGACAAACCCAAAAGGGAATAAACATAGACAAACTATATATCTTTAGGAAATAATTTTACAATTTCAGAATATAATAAAAGGCAATAACGTAATCAAAAGAATGGTGGTAACGCGGATTTTTAGTGAACTTAAAACTATCTAAATATAAGTTAAAATTCTATCATACAAGTTATGGAATAAAAGATAACGTTTCGACCTTTTTTATACGCGAAATGAATAGAAATTTATATTAGATAATTTTTACATTATTCTATAATTACGCAAATTTTAGGCTTTTATATTTTTAATGTATCGGTTTTTTCTTTTATTTTTGCCTATAATGCGAAAATATATACATCAAATACTGTTTAATATGAAAAATTTCTTACGCTTTATCGGTATTCTTGTTGCAGCACTTTTGTGTGCTTCAGCAGCGGATGCAAAGATTGAGCACCTCCTGCTCAAGCCCCGTCAGATTACGGTGGGTAGTGGAAGTTTCGCTCTATCGCAGGCGGTTCAGGTTGTGTATAGCGATGCATCGCTGACATGCTCTGCACTGACACGATTCTTCGAGACTAGTGGTGCGGGAGTCACGACTTCCGCCAGTGCGCCAATAGTAACAGTCACTAAGGTAGCATCTATCGATGGCGCTGAAGACTACACGCTGGCTGGCTATGACAACGAGGCTTACCAGCTTGAGGTTACTCCCTCTGCCATCAACATTAGGGCTATCACCAAGACTGGCGTGATACGCGCAGCCCAGACGCTGACGCAGCTCGCTGAAGGCTACCAGGGTACGCCTGAACTGGAGGCTTGCAACATCACCGACTGGCCTGCCTTCAAGCTTCGCGGCTATATGCACGACGTGGGTCGTTCGTTCATCACCGTTGATGAACTGAAGAAGGAGATTGACCTTCTGAGCCGCTTTAAGGTGAACACGTTCCACTGGCACCTTACCGACAACCAGGGTTTCCGCTTTGAGTCGAAGCTCTACCCTGCCCTAAACTCATCATCAAGCATGACGCGTTTCCCGGGTAAGTACTACACTCAGGCACAGTGCACTGAGATTGAGGCTTACGCCAAAGAGCGTGGTGTCATCGTCATTCCCGAAATCGACATGCCTGGCCACAGCACAGCATTTACTACGGCCATGGGACATACCATGATTTCCACTACAGGTCAGGCTGAACTGGTGAATATCATTGGTGAGTTGGCTGCCACCTTCCCCGAGGCTCCTTACCTGCACCTTGGTTTTGACGAAAGTTCTACAACCTCGGCTTTCACCACAGCCATGGTGAACGCTGTTAAGAACAACGGCAAGAAGGCTGCCTGCTGGGACCCCTATGGCAGCGGCTCTATTCCAACGGCTTCTATGGGCGTTGAGTTGCTCAGTGGTTGGAGTTCACGCGCTGCCGACGTTGCAGGCGTTCCATTCATCGACAGCCGCTACAACTACACAAACCACTTCGACCTCTTTGCTGACGTGGTGGCTATCTACAAGAGCACCATCGATCGCGTAGAGAAGGGTAATGCCAATGTTGCTGGCACTGTTTCGGCATATTGGAATGACCGCAAGACGCCTACCCAGGAGGATATCATTGCTCAGAACAATTTCTATGCCAACGTACTTGCCAGTGCCGAGCGCGCATGGATTGGCGGTGGCGAGGCTTACATCGAGCAAGGTGGTACGATTCTGCCTAGCAGCGGTAAGGAGTTCCGTGAATTTGAGGACTGGGAGAATCGCTTCTTGTTCCACAAGGCAAACTCTCTGAGCGAAGAGCCAATCCCATACGTGAAGCAGACTAACATTCACTGGAAGATTACAGATCCTTTCCCCAACGACGGTGATAAGACGGCTACCTTCCCTCCCGAGGCTCTTGGTCCGCAGGACAGCTATACCTACAACAACACTACCTACAACGTGGGTTCTGCCACTGGTGGCTCTATCTATCTGCGCCACGTTTGGGGAACAATAGTACCTTCATACTATGCCGACCCACAGACTAACCAGACTGCATACGCATGGACTTATGTCTATTCACCCGTAGAGCAGGATGCTGGTGCCCTCATAGAGTTCCAGAATTATAGCCGCTCGGAAAAGGATTTGGCTCCTGCCAACGGCACATGGGACTACAAGGGTTCTAGGATTTGGTTGAACGACGAGGAAATATTGCCTCCCACATGGGACAATGCTGGCAAGACTATCACTCTTGAGAATGACCTTCTCAATGAGAATGCCGCTGCCCGTCCACCCATGCCTATCCACCTGAAAGAAGGATGGAACAAGGTGTTCATGAAATTGCCATATATTGCTATTTCAAGCAGCACAGTGCGTCTGAACAAGTGGATGTTCACCTTTGCTATTACCGACACGCAAGGCAAGAATGCTCTCGACGGTCTGATATACTCTCCTGCCCGCAGTCTTGACGAAGGTGCTGATGCCATACGCTCTCTCATCAACGAAATACGTACGTTTACTGGCAGCGTTTGCCGTGATGAGGTGGGCTACTACCCCATTTCTGCAACCGATGATATCGAAGCACTCATCCAGACTATAGAGGTTACTCTCGATGAAGAGGGTGTCAGCCAGGAAGAGCGTGCCGACCAGCTTGCTGCGTTGAGCGATGCTTTCGATGAATTCAAGAGCAACTACACATCGGGCGGCATCACACAGCCTCTTGCATCGACCGAAGGCGACGAGCACTGGTATAAGATGTACACTCCCGACCGTGGACCGCGCTATGCATCCAACTCCACTTCTCAAACATCCAGTTCCTACTACCTCTGGGGTAACAATAATCCCGACGAGAATAGCTACTGGAAGTTTGTGGACCGCGGCGACGGCACGTTTGACATCGTAAACTTTGCCTCAGGTTTGTACGTCACCACGTCTGTCATAAGCACCACTACTCCTGTGTTTGGCATGACCGAGACTCGCCCGTCCGAGGGATGGAGCATTCTGCCTTCAAGTACTCTTGGACAGGTAATCCTTGTCTGCGGCGAACATCAGTGGAACATGACCAATGGTGCCACATCCGTGTCGTATGCCGGCGGAACCCGCACCATACCTAGTTATGGCATCATCGACTGGGGTAGCGGCACGAACACTACCGATGCAGGCTGTCGTTTCAAAATTGAAGAAACCAGCATTCCCGTAAGCCGCGCCGACAAGCTCACCGCCCTGCCTACAGTTTCGGGCTGGTATCAGGTGAGCAACACAGCTGGAGTGCTCTTTGCCCAGAACACTACTGAGACCACTAGCGGAGGATATTCTTACCCACTGATGCGCTCTTCCGCAGCAGTAGGAGCCAATGACGCATCTTCATATATATATATAGATGCAGACGGATACAAGTTCCAGTCGGCTAATGGTCACTATCTTGACAAAGCTGCAGCCACCCTGACTCCAACAGCTATGTCGGGCTTTGCCTATACGGCTGGTAGCGGAGCATTCGACTCCACTATAAACATCCTGCCTACGACAGGTGATGTTTACAACAAGCAATCTGGTGCAGCTCTTGCTATAGGAGCCAACTCCTATGGCTATCAGTGGCGCTCTAACGGAACAACTCCTTCACTGACACTGACGGCAGGAGCTACTGAGGCTGCTGCAGAAAACAATATGCGTCCTATGTCAGCCGGACTGTATCTGTTCTCTGGAAATAATAGTGCAACAAAGACATATACACTTGCCGTTCCAGAGGGATTTAAGATTACAGGCTACCAGCTCAAGTTCAAGAACGTCAATAGCTCCACATACACGCAGATAACCGTAACTCCGTCTGCCGGAGGTTCTGCTGTTACATCTGCAAGAAGTAACAACACTACCACATATACTGTTACCACAAGTGGACTTTCAGGCACAACGGCAAGCTTCACACTGAAGAACGGCCGTTCTACCAGTACCACGAACAACAATATGATCGTGGCTACAAGCTTTAATGTTTATATAGAGCGTACAACTGCTGTCGAGCCATCATTCCAGATTCCCTGGACCACTAATGGCTCCACCATTGTCAATGCCAGCGAGAACACCGAGTGGAACCTCTACCCATTGCGTAACATTGATGCCAACTATGACATCTATAGCGTAAACATCGTCAATGCACCCGATGGGAGCGCAGCTATCGCCGACAAGGCTAAGGCAACTTACGGCGGTGTGGCAAGCGGACTCTCTAGCGTATATGACAAGGGTTACTTCTTTGTTGCAAAGGACCAAGTGGTACGTGCATCCGAAATCACTGGTACCGACTACGAAAACTACAACAGCGACGCTACTGTAGATACAGCAAACAAGACCATCACCCTGACCTATAGCTACTATGCTCCTCCTGCAGACGAGGATGCAGTGAACGTAACGCTGTGGGCTTCTCCAACCACTCCGAAAAATGACGGCACAGCACCAAGCTACCGTATTCCTGCTATTGTTCGCACTGGCGAGGGCAGCCTGCTCGCAGTAGGCGACCACCGCTTCAACCTCGACGACGTAGGTGGAACAAATGGCTCAACGATAAGCAAGATAGAACTTGTTTATCGCCATAGTTCCGATGAAGGTAAGACATGGACGGCAAGCAAAGTTCTCAGCACTAACTCATCATCTACCAGCGCTTGGAACTATGCTACTGGTGATGCTGCAGTTGTAGCCGACCGCGAGAGCGGTAACGTACTCGTATATTGCGCTTCTGGAAGCGTAGGCATGGGAGCTTCTACAGCTGCTAACCCCATTAAGGTTGGTTGCTTCCGCAGTACCGATAACGGACACACCTGGGACAGCGGTACCAACGTGACCAATGACATATATGGTCTATATGGTGGCAAGGCAACTGCAATCTTCATCACATCAGGAAGTTTCCTGCAGAGCCGCTACACAAAGGTTGGCGACTACTACCGCCTCTATGCAGCCTACCCCATCCGCACCAGCGATCAGGGCAATGGCACAGGCGTGATGTACAGTGATGACTTCGGTCAGACCTGGAATTTGCTTGGTGGCACCACTCTACCCACAGGCTCAGTTTATGAAGAAGGTCGTGTAGAGGAAATGCCCGACGGAAGCATCGTTCTCAGCGTGCGCGATGACAATGGCCGCACAGCTAACAGCAACGCGGAAACACTCACACGCGGACACAAGAACTTCAACATCTACACTTTCACCGACACACCTTCAGGTGCAGGTTATTGGAGTATGGCAGTGAGCGGCATCACAGGGATGAACAATGCCACCAACAACAGACTGCTCCTCGTGCCTGCTGTTCGCCAGAGCGACAACAAGCAAGTATATGTAGCCCTCATAGCTATGCCTACCCACACTGTAGGTACTCAGGATGCTACAAACAACTATGGTCGTAAGAATATGGCATTCTTCTTCAAGGAAGTGCAGGATGCTAACGACTATGTCAATGCCGAAGCTCTTGCAAATGGATGGTCTAAGGGTATTCAGGTAAGCAACAACTTCTCTGCCTACTCAGACCTCATCCTGCTCAACAACAATTACATCGGACTCTTGTACGAAGGAAACGGTAAGCATGGCACAGGCTTGAACGGCAATGCTCAGACCGAATGCTACGACCTGATATTCTCTTCCTTCTCACTCGAAAAGATTACAAAGGGTAAATACCTGCTTGATGCTACTTTCACCGACCGCACCGGTTATCTGGACAGCGGACTGGAAGTACGTGTAGGTGCCAAGGTAGGTAAGGCAGTCGGCATGATTGGCGACCGCTACGACTACATGGACGAGAAGACCCAGAGCGGAGCCGAGGAAATCCTCTCCGACTACCGCAACGGTCTGCTCAAGCAGAACAAGATTATAGAGGATCGTCCCTACATCATCCGCTCCACTCAGGGCGCCACGATGCTGGGTACCGACCGCACAAACCTCGTTCCTGTTGCAGGCACCGACGCTACTATAAGCGAAGTGTTCACCTTCAAGAGAGTTGGCACAGGTCAGTGGAATCTCTATAGCCCCAACAACGAAGTTTGGGCAGAGTCTGCACCTGCTTCTGGCTCCATCGCAGTAGCCGAGACCACGTCGCAGGCAGAGACTTTCGTAGTACAGCCTGGCAAGGATGGATGGTCGGCTATCATCAGTCAGAACCCTGCTTCTACAGCATCCTCTGCTATAAGCTGTGCCGATGATGATGTAATCAGCGCAGACCGCTACAACAAGGCTAACAACCCAGCTTCCTTCTGGTACATAGAGCCTCTGGAAGAATGGCCTGTAACACTCAACAAAGCCAGCAACGACGCCACTGAGGCATTTAGCACTCTCTACCTGCCATTCAGCACAAGTCTTCCCGAAGGCGTACAGGCTTACACCATCAGCGACCTCGGCGACGGTATGGCAGAAGCTGTTGAGATAGGCAACATCCCGGCGCTGACACCAGTGATACTGAAGCGCGGAGGCGACGGAGGCAACGTGACACTTGCCGTTCCTGCTACACAGCATGGCAGCATAGGCGTTACAAATAAGCTCCTCGGCACCCTGCGCGACAAGGTTGTGGAAGACCGCGACAAGACTTACGTCCTGAGCGCCAAGGATGGCCACGTGGGCTTCTACCACCTCAAGAGCAGCGTGAACACCCTCAAGGGCAACCGTGCATATCTGTATCAGACAAGCAGCTCCGCTCCCAGCTTCATCCTGAACTTCGGCGGCGCAACGTCAGTAGAACTCGTTCGCCAGAACGACGAAGGCGGCAAGTGGTACGACCTGAGCGG
>JAFYFI010000091.1 GCA_017543785.1 Alloprevotella sp. | reverse complement strand
TTGTCGGTGGTCACTTTCAGACTGTCGATGCCCAGGGCATAGGTGCCGAAACTTTCGTCGAGGCTGAAGCCGCGGAGCTGGGCTGTCGCCGTGAGAGAGTCGGTGAGGTAGGTCAGACGGGTGTCGGACATGTTGAGCTCGTGCAACTCAATGTTCAGCTTCTCGCCCTCGTCCTTGTCCTTGTCCTCGGGCTTCTTCTGAAGAGCCTCTTTCAGGAAGTCGTAGTTGGTGGTAGAGTCGCTGTGCTTCACGAGTCGCGCTTGCAGTCCGTCGGTCTCCAGACTGTTCACCACGACGGTTTGCTCCCAGATGCTCTCCAGGCTCACATCGCCGCTGAGGCGCTTCATGCTGAAGAGGTCGCCGCCCTGCTGGTCTTTGATGTCGAGGCCGTAGAGCGACAGGCTCATGTTGAAGAGGTTCAGGCTGACGCTGTCGGCAGACACCTGCGTATGGAGCTTCTCGGATAGAGTCTTGGTGGCTTTGCCCAGCAGCCATTGCTGCACGCGCGAGGTGTTGAGCAGGTACGTGCCTGAGCCTAGCAAAAGGATGACGAACAGCAGTATGCCTACTGACCATTTCAGAATGCGCAGCAGCAAGGGTTTCCTTTTCTTCGGCGGGATGTTGGCTGCGGCGTCGGGTTGTGCGGGTAGCATGGTGCGGTAGAAAATGGCTTGCGTCAGACCTCGTGCCACGAGGAAGGCAAGCATGGCGAGCCAGAGCCAGTCGTTGGCGTCGGCTGAGGGAGTATGCAGGAAGATGATGAGGAAGAAAGCCACCATGCCTGCCACTACCGATGCGAGCAGAAGGCGGGTGGACGTTGTTCCCACGCAGAGTCCGTCGTAGAGAAAAGTAGCCATGCCGCAAAGAGGCAACACGCAGGCATAGGGCAGATACCTACGGGCTGCCTGTGCCACATCGGCATTGTCGGTGAGAAGCGAGAGGAATGTGGTTCCGCAGAGATAATATAATAAGGTGAATATAGCCGTGAGTACTATGCCCCAGAGAAACAGCCGGCGCGTCAGGGCATTGAAGCCATCGCGGTCGGCAGCACCATAGCGCTTGCCTCCGACAGCCTCGCCAGCATAAGCCAAGCCGTCAACAAAATAGGAAAACAGGAGGTAGAACTGCATTAGCAGGGAGTTGGCTGCCAGGACGACATCGCCCTGGGCGGCGCCGGCGCGGGTGAAATACACCTGCACGATGACCATGCAAAGGGTGCGCAGGAACAGGGATATCTCGATAGAAGCCTTTCCCGAGGGGAGATTCTCAGCTGGAGCTATGGCAGAAGAGGCTGACTTGGAGCGCCACGCGCCTATGCTTGCTGCGATATATGAATAGGTGGGTTTCTTCGAGCTCTCGCCTTCGGCAGATGTCGCGGCGCAAGGTGCAAACAAAAACATAGCCACTCCCCACCATTGGGCTATGAGAGTGCCCAGAGCCACGCCCTCGACTTTCATGTCAAACACCATGACGAAGATGAGCGACAAGAGAATGTTGACTATGTTCTGAGCTATAGCCACAACCATCGGCGTACGTGCATCCTGACGCCCCAGGAACCATCCGCTCAGTCCGTAGGTCATCAGCACGGCAGGCGCGCCCCAGATGAGAATGTTGAAGTATGTCCTCGCCAGTGGCTCCACCTGCGGCGGAGCGTCCATAATGGCAAAAGCCAGTTTGCCCAGCGGTACCTGCAGAGCCACGAGCAACAGCGCAAGGGCTAAGCCTATGCGCAGGGCACGCATCAAGAGAGGTGTGGGGTTGGCAGACCTGCCTACGGCTTGGGCAGTGAGTCCGCCAGTGCTCATGCGCAAGAAGGCGCAGAGCCAGTAGAGCATATTGAAAATCATACCCCCGACAGCCACCGCGCCGATGTATTCAGCACCACCCAGGTGGCCTGAGATGGCTGCATCTGCCAGTCCCAGCAACGGCACCGTGACGTTTTGGGCTATGCTGGGCAGGGCTATGCGGGATATTTCGCGGTTCAGGGGCTTCAAGAAGGCTGGGCTTTAGAGAGAGGGCTTTTTTTCTAGATTTTCTAGATTTTTCTAGATTTTCTAGAGACTCTAGAGATTCTAGAAATTCTAGAGAGCCTTGATTTTCAGCTCTTTCAGTGATATTTTCCGCCGGTGATGGCTGATATGGTCAGGGGGACATATACTATCTGGTAGCCGCCGGGTTCTTCTTCGTAGAGGAAACCTATGCGACCGTCCTTCTGCAGCGTCATGGTGCTGTAGGCAGAGAGCTTCTCGGTGACGCGGTAGCTGCCCTGCCAGTTGGAGGCGAAGGCTTTGGCTTCGGTGTAGGTGGCTGGGTCGGTGATGTCTTTGTAGTAGATGGTAACCTTGCTACGACCCTCGCCGCCCGGCAGACTCTGCAGAGCCAGCCTTGCGTCCTTGCCAGAGGATGTCTTTACGTTGACTATGAGGATTTCGCCGTTGCAGGCATTGCTCTTGTTGCTGATGCCGCCGGGCATGTCCTTGGAATCGACAACGCCGGTCCAACTGCCCTCGGCTTTCTTCAGATTTGTGAATTTGAAGATGTTGAAGTAGCGTCCGCCGTGCTTGCGGCTGGAGAGCACCACACTCCCGTCGGGCAGTTCTTCGCACTTAGGCTCGTCGCCCTGAGGGGCACAACTCTCCGTGGCACTACCCAGAACCTGCCATGAGTTGCCAAAGTCGTCGGAATAGACCACCCAGTTGCCTTTGTGGGTGCACATAGCGGCATAGAGGCGATAGTACTTGCCTCGCTTGACTTTCTGCGACTGGCAGATGCGGCCGCTACCCATGAACATGCCGTTGACGCGATTGCCAAAGAGGTCGCAGTAGAACGAGGCAGAGATGTCGTGAGGCTTTCCCCACTGCCAGCGTCCGCTCTTCTTGTCGTATTTGGCATGAGTCACTTC
>JAFYFI010000090.1 GCA_017543785.1 Alloprevotella sp. | reverse complement strand
CGGTATCGCCGTTGAGGCTACCGCTGGCGAGAACAGCACCCTCGTGGCAGACCCCACTTGCGCTGCCTTCGACGAGCCCGTAACGGAATACGGCTTCTACAACGAAAAGACCAAGACCATCACCGTGAAAGTGCTCAACGCAGTGAACGACGAGACCGACTATGTGGTACACTTCACCGATGAGAAAGCCACTCCTTCCGTAGGCACTACCTATCCCGGTGCTCTGCTCGTGACGCTCTCCTTCGGCGAAGATGGTATGAAGGCTCCTCTGGAAAATACCAACATTTCCTTCTCTGAAAACCAGGACGGCACGCTGAACGTCATTCTGAAGAACTTCCAGTTTGCTTTGGCTGGCATGAACGTGGGCGACATCTATGTTCCCGCTCTAAGCTACGACCCTGCTACGGGCAAGGTAACCGGCACACGCAACGTGCGCATCGTTTCCGACGACCCCGAGGCTGTAGCCCTGCAGCTGGGCCACCTTCCCGTGGCTGTTGACATGACTATCCTCGACGTGAACAAAGCTGCCGCCGAAGGTCTCATCAACATCATCACCACTGAGAGCACCATCTCAGCCGTGTCTATGTTCTCGGCTATCACAGTTGACTTCATGCCTTTCCAGATAGACGAAAGCGCTCCTGCAGAGTACAGCGAAGAAGGCAACATGAGCTATACGGAGCAGACCATTACAGGTTATGTGTCGAAGGCTTCGGTTGAGTTCCTCGAGATAAACAATGCTCCCGACAATGTTCCTATGTCCTACATCGACATGACGGGCGCTGAGTTTGCCAACGACGTAACCGCCGAGGACCTCAAGACAGGTGCTCCTGCCGACAACAATACCATCTACTACGTTCCGGCAAGTGCTAACTTCCTGGCTGGCACCAACGTCGTTGTGGGCAACTCTACCACTGAGTTTGCTCTGAACGACAAGGTTTCCGTGAATATCCCCACTGCTTTCAATGCTGTCAAGGTGAGCTACAACCGCGGCTTCACCGCCGGCAACTGGAGCACATTCGTTACTCCTGTAGGCGTGAGCACATCCGACATTGACGGCACAGTATATGAGCTGACAGGCTGCTCAGCCGACGCCTTTGAGTTTACAGAGGTTACGGGCAACGTTGTAGCCAACAAGCCTTACCTCGTGAAGCTCAACGGAGCAAGCCTCTTCACAGGCACAACAGCTGCCACTGTGGCTGCCGCAAGCCAAGCGGAAGAGAACATGACGGTGACGGCAGGCCGCGTCACTCAGGTGGGTAGCTACCAGAGACAGGAAACCACAAGCGATGCAAGCAAGACTTGGTACGGCTACACCGGCGGTCGCTTCGTCAAGTCGAACAACGGTGTCATCAACCCCTTCCGCACTGCTTTCTACGTGACGGGTGGCAGCGATGCTCGCTCCTTCGGCTTGAATATCGGCGATGCTACTGGTATCAACCAGACAGTAATGAACATTGAAGATGCTCCAGCCTACGACCTGCAGGGCCGTCGCGTGAAGAATGCTCAGAAAGGCACATTCATCATCGGAGGAAACAAGGTAATCCTAAAATAATCGACTTTGATGGTGAAAAACAATAAATATACACAACCCGCAACCTTTTCAGTAGACCTGCGTCCAACAGGTCTGCTGGAAACTAGCGGCGACTCAACAGGCTTTGAGGACAAACCTGGTGAGGACGACGTAATCTACGAACAGCGCCGCCGCAACATCTGGGAGTCAAATGACTGGCTCAAGGCTGGGCGCGACAAAAAACAAGCATGATGAAACATCTTGAAACAAAAAAGTATGTACATCCCAGCACCGCAGTTTTGATTCTCGAGGCAGAACCGCTGATGACCGTGAGCGGCGACTCAGATGGCTTTGAAGAGAAGAGCGGCGAAAACGATGTTGTTTACGAGTCGCGCCGTCGCGGTTGGAACTGCGAAAACTGGATAGAGACACAAGAAGAACAATAGTCTCTCTGAGCATTAAGATACAATACATAAGGAAATCCCCCTTGCTGAGAATGGCAAGGGGGATTTCTTTTGGTGTGGAGGCTCTGGCAGTGCCTTTATTCGTGAGTGCGCATGCGCTGGTCTGCCAGTTCCTCGTACTTAGTTCCCGGGCGGCCATAGTTGGCATAGGGATATATGCTTATGCCTCCGCGCGGAGTGAAGAGCCCCGTCACTTCTATGTACTTAGGGTCCATGAGCTTGATGAGGTCTTTCATGATGGTGTTTACGCAGTCTTCGTGGAAGTCGCCGTGGTTGCGGAAGCTGAAGAGGTAGAGCTTGAGGCTCTTGCTCTCCACCATGCGGCGACCGGGGATGTAGCTGATGCGTATCTCTGCAAAGTCGGGCTGCCCGGTGATGGGGCAGAGGGAGGTGAACTCCGGGCAGTTGAAGCGCACCCAGTAGTCGTTGTCGGGGTGGCGGTTCTCAAACGTTTCCAACACCTCGGGGGCATAGTCGTCCCTGTATTCCGTCTTGCGCCCCAGCGCACTAAGTCCTTCTTCTTCGCGTTTCATTTCTTCGGATTTTTTTATGTTGTTCAGTTTTTTCCTTTCTTTGCGAGGTATTCCTCAAGCCCTTTGCGTCGGAGCTTGCAGGAGGGACACTCTCCGCAGCCGTCGCCGGGGATGCCGTTGTAGCAGGTCAGAGTCTTGCGCCTCACGAGGTCGAGCACGCCGAGCTCGTCGGCAAGCGCCCACGTGTCGCATTTGTTGAGCCACATGAGCGGCGTGTGTATGTGGAACTGTTCGTCCATAGCCAGGTTGAGCGAGACGTTGAGGCTCTTGATGAATGAGTCGCGGCAGTCGGGATATCCCGAAAAGTCGGTCTCGGAGACGCCCGTGATGATGTCGTATATGCCCAGCTCGCGTGCAAAGACGGCTGCCATGCTCAGGAAGAAGAGGTTTCTTCCCGGCACGAAGGTGTTTGGAAAGCTGCCTTCGGGCTGTTCTTCGTCCATCTTCATAGAAGTGTCGGTGAGCGAGTTGCGCGCCAGGTTGCCTATGATGGGTGCGTCGAAGGGGTGGAACGCCACTCCGGCTTCGTGGGCTATTTCCCTGGCTATGTCAACCTCGTTGGCATGCTTCTGCCCATATCGGAAGCAGATGGCATGAACTTCATCAAAATATCTCTTTGCCCAGAAAAGGCAGGTGGTGGAGTCCTGTCCGCCGCTGAAGACCACGAGGGCGCGGTTGGACTTTCTGAATGTGGATATGTTCATCGTTGGTGTGGGTAAGGTATGTTATTCTTTCAGACCTTGCTTTATGAGCAAGTCGCGCATGACGAAGAGCTGGAATATCTGCCCGTTGAAGGCTGGGTCGTCCTTGTGCTGATGCACGAGGTCTATGTATTTCACTACCGTATCCTTCAGGTCGGGAATGAACGTGGCTTTGTTGAACTGCAGCGACTGGGGCAGGTTCTCCAGGTTGCGCTCCATCCATACTATGAGGTCCTGTATCTCTTCGTCGGTGAATTTTCTCTTGTACTTCATCTTTTTGCGTTGTAAGAGTTTTTCAGGTGCGAAGTTACTAAAACTTTCCCACACTCGCCTTAGCGCGTGGCAGCTATAGTGCCCAAATTTTTTTCCGAGCCTTGGAAATTCTGTTTTCATGGCTCGGTAATCCTGTTTTCATGGCTCGGTAATTCGATTTCCAAGGCTCGGACTTTTTCGTCATGGCTTGCCGGAAAAAAGTGCTACCTTTGCCCTCGTAAGCATAAGGCTTATGGTGCCGTATGGAGTTATGGCATTTTTCGTAAGATAAGAGCTACAGCCTTGGAAGGAGTCGCCGAGATAGTCTTGCAGCCCTCAATAGGCACGGCAAATATATGAAGAGATGAACTGGATAATCTTGATTGCCGCCGGACTGTGCGAGGTGGGTTTCACTTACTGCCTGGGCAGGGCAAAGGGCGTTGCAGGCGGCGAGTGGTGGACTTGGATGGCAGGCTTTGGCGTTCTGTATGTGCTGAGTGCTGCCTTGCTGGCAAAGGCTACGCAGACGATAGAGCTTAGCGTGGCATATCCCGTGTGGACAGGCATCGGCGCCGTGGGCGCGGTGTTGCTGGGGGTGATTGTCTTTCGCGAGCCTGCCACCTTCTGGCGGATGTTTTTCCTCGTCACGCTCATAGGGTCCATCATAGGGCTCAAGGCTCTCTCGTAGTCTGCCGAGCGTGCTGCGAGGTCTCATGGAAGGAGTGCTCTGAGCCACTGAAAAAGCACAAGCCCCGAAAGTAGGATGACTCTCGGGGCTTGTGCCTTTCTGTATGTAGTATGTATGAGTGTGGCAGTCTGCCGCTGCTCAGTGGCGCTCCCTGCGCACGCTGAAACGGCTGCTGCTGGAGCGGCGCTGGCGTGTGGCTTTAGCCTTGGTCTGCTTGGAGCTCTTGCTCTTCAGTGCTGAGCGGCGCGAGTTCTTGGAGCTTCGCGTGGATTTCTTCTTCACTACGGGCTGCTCCTCAGCCTCGATGCTGTCGGTCTCCTCGTCGTCGGCTTCTTCAGCGAGCTCCTGTTTCTTCGCAGCCACGGTGTCGCGGCCCCACACGTGCTCCTGGAAGTCGGTGAGTTCCTTTTCTATCTTGTTTTGCTCGCGCACCATGTCGCTGTCGGTCTGGCAGTAGTTGGAGAGCAAACGGTCCTGCAGGTTCACGGTGCGGTAGATGTCGCCCTCGTAGCGGTGCAGCGTGAAGAAGTCGTCGGCAGACATCATGGCTGCATTGTTGTAGTTGCTGCCCATGAGCATCAGCTTGCCCAGCTGGGGAGCTATGTCGTCAAACTTAACCCAGAACATGGGGTAGCGGGCGTCGGTGCCTCCAAACTCCGTGTCGCCGCGCACCAGTACGGGGCAGAGCGCCGTGACGCGTGAGTGGAAGGTGGCAGTGTGCTGGTTGTAGTACACGCTTTCCTTGACGTAGTACATCTTCACCTCGTCGCTGGGTATGTCGGCATCGTTCACGCGCATACGTCCGTCCTTCACCTCGTAGAACATCTTATAGCGGTCCATGAGTTCCTTTGCGCTCACCTCGTTGCCTGCCGAGAAATCCTCGTTGGCATCGAGTTTGGTGTCGTAGGCGGTGATCTGCTTGCGCAGCAGTAGCTTGAAGATGTAGGAGAAGAGGTTCATCCTGCCGTCCTGCGGCATGGTGGGGTAGTAGAGCGTGGCATTGGCGTCCTTGGTGAGGTCCAGCGAGCGATAGATGTCGCGTCGCCACGAAACATCCTGAGGCATGGCCTGCGCCGTGGGGAAGTCGCGGTAGGACACTCCCGTAGGTGCGTTCTTCGTCTGCTTTGCTGCTGCGGCTTTCTGCTCTGCCTCGGCGCGGCGCTTGGCGGGCTGTGCCATGCTGCCCATTGCTACCAGACTTATGACTGCAAAAATCAGTATTCGTTTCATATCTTTCAGTATCTGTTTTCTTCCTATGATTGTTTCTCAGCTGTTTAGTTCACTATGACCTCGAGAGCCTGCGGCAGAGTGCGGGTGATGCCGTCGGGACCAACGCAAACCACACCGCGGATGTAGAAACGCTGTCCGCGTCGCAGGTCGCGCATCAGGTTGCGCTGGTTTTCGGTGAAGTGGCTTCCTGCAGAGCCCTCGGGACGGGCATTACCCATGCGGTCGAAGAACACGGTCTCGAAACTCTTCACCGAGAATGGGATGTCGAGCAGTCCGTCGTCGATGGCTGCGCCTATGCTCGGCGCGCCCACGGCAGCCTGCTTGGAGAGGCGCCCACCCTTGAAGCGGTCGTTGCCCACGGTGATATAGGCAGTGGGGTCGGGCAGCTTGCGCACCTTGAAGGTGAAGGTGCCCACCTGCACCGTCTTGCCGTCAACGGTGCCTGTCACGGTGAAGGTGACGGGCTGACCCACGGCAGAGGGACGTGCCACGTAGTGTCCGCCGCCTTTCGACGTCAGCGTGCCTCCCGTCATCGACAGGCTGAACTTGTCGGCACTCACGCCCGTAGCACTCACGCTGACGGGGTTGTCGAAACCGGCATAGAGCACGTTCATCAGGTCGGCAGCTACGGTGGCTGCGGTGGAGGTGTTGGGACGAGGAATGACGGTGTACTTCTGCGAGAACTCACGGCGCAGTATTTCGCCTGCGGCATTGGGCATGAGGATGTAGCCCGAGATGGTGTGCTCGCCAGGTCCGCCTACGGTGAAGTTGTAGTTGCCGTCGGCAGATATGCGCTGCCCGTTGACGTATATCTCCGGGCGTTGCGTGGTATCTACGGCTGCCATGAAGATGTGGCTCTTGAACACCTCGCCGGGGAAGAGCGTAGTGGCCTCGGGCAGCACGTAGGCGTTGAGTTCGTTCACGCGAATGTCCTTCAGGTCCACGTTAGCCCTGAGAGTGTGCAGCACCTGGTTCTCAGCCTTTCTCACGTCGCTCTGGAGTTTGGAGAGCATGGTGATGGCAGCGATGGCAGGCATGTCCTCGAACATATACTCCTGCCAGTTCTTTCCCAGCAGGTCGTTGTCGTTCTTGGGTACCTCGGTGCTCAGGTCGGAGGCTATGATGGCTTTCTGTCGGGGGTCGGTGACGTATTTGAGAATGTTCTCGCGATAGGCATTGATCATGTCGTAGAGCTTCTTGCCCTTGCCCGTCACCGGTGCCAGCATCACCTGTCCTGCTGCGTTGAGGTCTTCCTGATTCTTGAGGTTTGCGGGGTCGCCGTTGCGGCCGTCGGCTTCGTGAGCGATAGCCAGCTTCAGACTTTCAGCAAGATTGAAGAGAGAGTCCGACTGCGTGCGCACAAGCGTCGCCTTGTCGTACCAGGGCTTCACCTTGGTAGGATTTTTCTTCATCATCTTTGCGAAGTCGTCGTATATGTCACGGTTTTCCTTGGCAGCATTCGTCGTGGTGCGCTTCAGGCTGTCGCCCACGAGGCGAAAGCCCTTGAGCACATCGTTTGAAACGTTGAGCGCCAGCATAGCCAGAAGAACGATGTACATGAGGTTGATCATCTTCTGACGCGGGGAAACCGGTCTTTTCTTTATAGTACTTGCCATAATTACCTGTCAGATGGAGTTTTATCCTTCAGTAGGAGCCGCGCCTTGAGCGGGAGCCGCGCTGCGGGGCATGTTCACCGTGAGGGCTTCTATCATGCGGCCATACACTTGGTTGAGGTGTTGTATCTGTTCGGAGAGTTTATGGGTCTGATTGTTGATTTCATCGATGGTTCCCACTTGCAGGCTGATGCTCTTAAGATGCAGCTCGTAAACCTTGTTGATGCCAGTGAGAGTGCGGTTGAGGTTTTCCATTTCCTCGCTGTCGCGTGTGAGCTTGGCGCTCTGCTCGTCCACCTTGGCAAAGGTCTCGGTGAGCGTGCGCAGCTTTTCGATGTATATCTTTGTGGCTTCCTCCATCTCGGGAGAGAGCACAGCCTGGGCGCGGTGTAGGAGCTCGTCGTTGGCAGCACGTATGATGGCAGCCAGCTGTTCGGCGTCGGCATCGTGGGGAATGGTGAGTTTCGGAGTCTGACCCTCGCCTTCCTGTCCACCGGCGTTGACGGCATCCACCCCGGCTTGTGCCACGTTGGCAATGCCTTCGGTGATTTGTTCCGTAGGAGTGGGCTGCGGCGCTGCTCCTCCACCGATGACAATGGGTTGTGCGGCTGCTGCCACGCCCGTACCGCCAGCCTGTGTGCCGCCTATGATTACCATTCCGCCTTGTGCGCCGCCGCTGGTGCCACCCTCTTGCTGGGCAACAGCCTCGCCGCCGTCAGTGTCGGCTTCGGCGTCGGTTTGTGGGCTACCTGCACCTATCACGACAGGAGCCACCGACACGCCTGTTCCCTGCGCGGCTAGGGCAGCAGCCTGTTCCTGTGCTTCCAGCTCAGCGTCGCTGACGTAGTGCTTGGAGAGCTCCTTGTCGATTTCGTTCTTGTCGAAGGGGCGGTCGAACGCAGCGAGGAAGAACACCACTACCTCTGTTCCCATACCTATGAAAAGCATGAGGTTACCGCCTGGCAGGTGAGTGAGTTTGAAGAGTGCACCAAGAATCACTATTGATGCTCCCCAGCTATAGGCGTAGTTGAGGAAGGTTTGTCCCGGCACGCTGTCCATCCAGCGCTGCAGGCGGGCTATGAGGTTTAATAAAGCTTTGAACTTAGGCATTTTCTTTGTTTTTGGGATATTCTGGTTGTTTAGTTTGTAGTGCTCAGGTTTCTCCTAAGGCTGATGCGCAGGTTTCCTTTGCCTCGTGGCGCGGAGCCTTTGAGCAAACCGCTAAACTTATGGTGTTGTTTTTTATCTCTTTTGTCTTTTTACCTCTTTTGTTTTCTTACCGAGCTGCCGCCAGCTTTCATTTGTTTTCCGGCTTTGCCCACGGTGTTGGCGGCTTTGGAGCGTACGCAGCGGAAGCCCACGAAGGCACGCGGCTGATTCTGATATTCCCAAGTGCGCCAGGCTGAGCGGATGTAGGAGAGGGGGTCTTTCCATGAGCCTCCGCGCACGCTCTTGCGCTTAAGCACGTAGGGGTCTTCCTTTGCAGCGTTGTAGTATATCTGCGGGTTGAGGTCAGCCATGGCAGCCACTCCTGATTCGGTATATACCGTGCTTGTCCACTCTGCTACGTTGCCAGCCATGTCGTAGAGCCCGTTGCTGTTGGCGCCATAGATGCCCACGCGGCTGGTGATGAGGTTGCCGTCCTCTACGTAGTTGCCCTGGTCGGGCTTAAAGTTGGCGTAGAAGCAGCCTTTGGCGTTTTTCTTCACGTCGCCCTCCTCGTCGGCAGGTTGTTCCCACGGATAGGGGTTACCCTCCTTTCCGCGCGCTGCAAACTCCCATTCTATCTCTGTCGGCAGGCGGTAGCGCTGCACGTAGCGTGCCTGTGGACCCAGTCCTCTGAGGAGCATCTCGGTGCGCCATGCGCAGAAGGCTTTTGCCTGTTCCCACGTGACACCTACTACGGGATAGTCGTTGTAGTTGGGCGAGGAGAAGTAGAGTCGCATGTACACCTCGTTGTTGGCATTCGGGAAGTCGTTCACCCAGACTGTAGTGTCGGGATAGACGTTCACGATGTATGTGTTCAGGAAGTCCCACGGACCTGAGAGAGGCCTTTCGATGGTTTTGCTTACTATGCGTCCGTTGTCGTCGATGTAGGCAGTGTCCTTCGAAATCATTACAACTTCGTCGGGGTCTATGACGTGGTCGGTGTTAAGGTCGCGCTCGGCAGGGTTGATGCGATATTTGCGCAGTGCAGCCTTTTCGTAGTCATAGATTTCGTAGCGGAAGTTGAGCTGCTTGGCGTCGAGCATCACCGTGCCGTCTATGGGGTGGGTCACATAGACGCTGTTGATGGCGCGCAGCTGGTCGTCGTCGGCTTTTTTCCAGGGTATGGGTTTGTTCCAGTTGAGTCGTGGAGTGATAGGTTCGCCGTATCTGTCGGTTTCTATCTTGAACGTCTCGTCGCCTCCGTAGCTGGGGTCGGCAAGGCGCTCGCGGATGATGCTGTCGCGCACCCATTCCACAAACTGGCGGTACATGGAGTTTGTCACCTCAGTCTGATCCATCCAGAAACCATCTACCGAGATGTCTTTCTCAGGAATGACGGTTCCCCAGAGAGAGTCGTTCTCGCCGATACCCGTCTTGAGGTATCCGCGCTTTATCTCTATCATGCCATAGGGGGCAGGTTCCGAGATGTTGCTTCCTTTCTGTCCTGTCACCTCTCCTCCGTTCTGCATGGCTCGGCTGCTGCCCATACATGCCTCAAGTGCCAGTGTCATGAAGGCAATGGCGCTTGCTGAGAGAAGAAATCGTCTTAGTGGTGAAGGTTTTGAAAAACTATGTTTCATCATTTATCCAAATGTTTGTTTCCTGAATTTCTGTGAGCTATAGATACCTGACGCTCTTGTGCAGGTTCTTTCCTTTCTTCTGCAGGTCGAGGGGCAGGCGGTAGGAAGCGCAGACTTCGTGCTGTCCTGCGCCAAATCCCATGCCCGAGGTGTTTGCCTCGTAGGAGTAGCTGATGTCTATGCCGTGGAACATGCCGCCAACGAAGAAAGCCACTGAATGTTGGGGGCTGTAGTTGGCTCCGGCATACAGTTTCTTCCTCTCGCGCTCATACACGACGCGTGCCGTCACGTCGGCGCGGAAGTCGGTGCCGTCGTAGCGCAGCATCACCGATGGTATTATCTTTAATAACGGATTTCTGAAACCGATATTGTATCCGGCGGTGAAATTGTACTGTCGCTTCACGTTGTACTGGTTTGTCTCGCCTATGGTCACCGTGGGAGCCGTGAGGTGCTTCACGCCTACGCCAGCCCACCAGCGTTTGTGCGAGTAGTAGATACCTGCCGAGGCGTCTATCTTCGAGCCGTTGACGTCTGTCGAGGGAAATACCTCGTCGTTTCCTTCAGGCATGTCTGCCTTCGAGCCTTTGATGCTCTCCTGCAGCATGTCGCCCTCTATACCTATGCTCAGGCGCCCTCCCCACAGCTTGAAGTGGTAGGAGTATTGCAGCGAGAAGCGCTGATGAGAGAAGAGGCCGATCTTGTCGTTCTCGAAGAGCGCGCCCACGCCGTGACGCGTCTTGCCCAGCTGGAAGGCTATGTCGGCACCTACGTACATGGTGCCTCCTGCATCCTCAAAGCCCATGGCATGGCTCTGGTAGGCGGCGTTTATGCTCAGTTGGTCGCTGCGACCTGCCGAGGCAGGGTTGAACTGCGGCTCGAGGTCCCAGTAGTGAATGAACGATACGTCCTGCTGAGCCTGTGCCGACCGACAGAACAGCGCCAGCGCAGCCACGGAGAGCAGGATTCTTATGTCTTTTAGGTGTACCATGTCTTTTCAATAACGCGAATTTAGCCCTTTTATTGTTATCCGAGGCAGATAAAAACTCATTTTCTTGCCGCTTATTATATAATAATGT
>JAFYFI010000089.1 GCA_017543785.1 Alloprevotella sp. | reverse complement strand
CCATTGATTAGACGTTGAACGTCTTTTCTACATACAGAAGGAGTATTTTACTTTGCACGAAGAAAGTAAAATACTCCTTTTCTTATGAACGCTACCGACATTAGTGTGATTGTCCTGAAGATGAACGACAGGACATCAGACAAAAAGCAGAAAACCTGGAAAAGCGCCTGAAGAACGCGCTATGCATCAAGTCTGACCTTGAAAAGAAGGGGAGTCAGAACTTTTGTGTATTTGCTTACTGCATAAAATCCCCATTTGTAAAAATCCTTTATCCGCGACCCCCTGTTTTTGAGCTCAAAAAACGGGCATAAAAATCATCTCCGAAAAATTTGGTCCGAAAAATGGCCGTTTTTCGCAATTTGCGGAAAATTCTGAGTTTCAAAGCGATACAAAATTTAGGCTCGGATTTTCGTTTGATTTCTGAAAATCCGAGCCATTTTTCTGCGATTTTTCGCCTCAAAAACATGAAAATTTCTTTGAGGAATTTCAGAATTTCTTTGTTGGATTCCGAAATTACTTTGAGTAATCCGAAAATTTCTTTATCGGATTTTCCGAGAGTCAAAATCTTTGCAGAAATTCCTCAAATCTGCGCTCTATTTTGAAGAAAATCCCGTGTCAAAACTTTTTACTTTTTCGTCAAGATTCTTTACCAAAGACCCCGTTCCGGGAATAATGCATGTCTTTACAGCAAGGACGAAAATGGAGCGAAGAACCTCTCGCAGAATTTTCTATCTGACTTCGATAGAGAAAGGTTTTTTTATGAAACAAGCACAACACCTCATACTGCAATATAGGCTGAGATAATCAGTGCGTAGCGTACAAATTTGCCTACTGCCATGTTGAAGGCAGAATACAGGAAGCGGCAGCGCAGAAAGCCCATGGAAACGGTGATGACGCTGCCCAGTATGGGCACCCAAGCCAGCAGTCCTGCCCAGGAACCGTACTTACGGACATACTTCAGTCCGCGCTCCAGTTTCTCGGGCGACACCTTGGTGATACGCTCTATCCACTCCACCTTACCGAGACTCCCTATGCCATAGTTGAACACTCCGCCGAGAGTGTTGCCCAGAGTGGCGCAGACGAGCAGTTCGGTGGCATCGGTACCTACCGCCAGCAGCCCAAGCATCACCAGCTCCGACGAAAAGGGCAGCACACTGCCTGCCAGAAACGAGGAGAGCAACATTCCCCACATGCCATGCGCGACGAGAAAATCTACAAAAGTCTCCATTTCATCGGGGAATTTGAGGTATCAGTCCATAGTTGTAGAGCCCCAGGAAAACAAGTAAAAGGATATTGAACACAAACCATGCCGTCATGAGCCATCGCCCACGCGCCAGGGTGAAGTAGTGCGCCGTGAGCGGAGCGGTATTGACAAGCAGCAAGAGGAAGAAAGCGTCGAAGCTCTGAGGGTAGAACACGAGTCCTGCCCAAAGCATTACCTCCACCTCGATGATGATATAGAAAAACATTCGCACACGAATTTTGTCGTTGAAATTCGTGCGATAGTAGTGAATGAGTGCCAAGAGAGTGAGGAACAAGAGCCAGCCGGCATTTACCATTTGCCACAGCGTGAAAGTCTGCAAGGTGGGCAGAGTGGGCTGCAGGGAGAAAAGCGGCATGAGCATGTCGGGGAAAGCTCCCTGCCACAGCGCCCAAGCCGCGAAATATGCCAAAGGCACGAGCACACCGAGCAATGCCGCGAAGAAGGTGCGCCAGGAAAAGGAGCGCAGCTGAACTATCAGGGAGAAGAGCAACAGAGGAACGAGGAACACCAGCTGGGGCAGCCACAGCAACGCTATGGCAAGCACCATGAAGGCATAGAACACGCGCCCCGACGCCATAGGCTCCTGATAGGCATGGAAAAGCAGGAAATACATCGCCACCAGGGCTATGGCAGGCAGGAAAATAGTAGAGATGCCATGCAGCCAGAGGCATGCCGTCAGCGTGAGCAGAAACGTAGAGCTGACCATTCGCGAGCGTATGCGCAGCAGCTGCTGACGATTGTTGAGCTCCATGAGCATATACGTCAGCGCAAGGGCTGCCATAAAGCCCATCCAAAGCTCTGCCCTGTCCCACTGGGGGGCAGCCCATGCCAGAGCTGCCGCGACAACCGTCAGCGGCAGGGTGAAGGCTCCGGTAGTGATGCTATGTCGTAGGGTGTGTTCCAAGTTTTGAGAGAATGTATCTTCGGCAGGTATGAGGTCCTTATGCCTGGTCGTAGGCATGGCGAGGATAGTCGAGCGTGAAGTGGAGTCCGCGGCTCTCCTTGCGCTCCAGCGCCTGACGCGTGATGAGATAGCCCACGTTGATCATATTGCGCAGCTCGCAGATGTCGGGAGTGGCTTTCACACGTTTGAAGAGTTCCTCGGTCTCTTCGTACAGCAGGTCGAGACGTGTCCATGCGCGGTGCAGGCGAAGGTCGCTGCGCACGATGCCCACGTAGTTGGACATAATCTGCCCCACCTCGCGCACGTCCTGCGCAATGAGCACCTTTTCCTCGTTGGTCATGGTGCCCTCGTCGTTCCACTCAGGCACGGAGAGGTTGAACTCGTAGCCGGAAATGTGCTCCAGAGAGTGGGCAGCAGCCTTGTCGGCATACACCACAGCCTCGATGAGCGAGTTGCTGGCAAGACGATTGCCGCCATGGAGCCCCGTGCAGGAGCACTCGCCAATGGCGTAGAGGCGATGGATGCTCGAGCAGCCGTTGAGGTCCACCTTGATGCCTCCGCAGAAATAGTGCTGGCAAGGCACCACGGGAATCATATCCTTGGTGATGTCGATGCCTATGCTCATACATTTCTTATATATGTTGGGGAAATGCTTCTTCGTCTCCTCAGCATCCTTGTGGCGCACGTCGAGACAGACGTGGTCGATGCCGTGTATCTTCATTTCGCGGTCAATGGCACGCGCCACTATGTCGCGCGGCGCCAGGGAGAGGCGTTTGTCGTACTTCTGCATGAATTTCTCGCCGTTGGGCAGGCGCAGTATACCTCCGTAGCCACGCATAGCCTCGGTGATGAGGTAGGCGGGGTGAGTCTCGCCGGGGTTGTAGAGCGCCGTAGGGTGGAACTGCACAAACTCCATGTCCTGCACGGTAGCCTTGGCGCGATATGCCATGGCTATGCCGTCGCCCGTGGCTATGTTGGGGTTGGTGGTGCTGGCATACACTGCCCCTACTCCGCCAGTGGCAAGCACCGTGACGCGCGAGAGAATGGTATCTACTTTCTTCGTGTCGGGGTCGAGCACGTAGGCGCCGTAGCACTCAATGTCGGGGGTGCGGCGCGTCACCTCCACGCCGAGATGGTGCTGCGTGATAATCTCTATGGCGAAGTGGTTCTCCAGCACTTTGATGTTCTTGTGCCGGCGCACAGCCTCGATGAGTCCGCGCTGTATCTCGAAACCAGTGTCGTCGGCATGGTGAAGTATGCGAAACTCCGAGTGTCCGCCTTCTTTGTGGAGGTCGTACTCGCCGTTTTCCTTCTTGTCGAAGTTCACGCCCCACTCCACAAGCCGACGTATTCCCTCGGGAGCACATTCCACCACCTGGCGCACGGCTGCAGGGTCGCTGATGTAGTCGCCAGCCACGATGGTGTCCTGAATGTGTTTTTCAAAGTTGTCCACCTTCATGTTTGTCACACTTGCCACTCCTCCCTGCGCTTTTGCAGTGTTGGCCTCATCAATAGTAGTCTTGCAAACCAGTGCCACCTTGCCCTTGCCGCTCTCAGCCACCTGCAAGGCATAGCTCATCCCTGCCACGCCGGAGCCTATGACAAGAAAATCAAACTTGCGTATCATAAGAAAATGTCAATAAATCAGTAAAAATGGCTATCCTAAGCCTTTTGTGGATGCAAAAGTACGGAATGTTTTGCTAAAAGATACAAAAGTATGTAGTTTTTGGGGCATTTGTTGCGTCTTTTATTAAAATATGTGTAATTTTGTACCTTGGAAAAGAACGAATTTCAACTAATTTTATAACAATGAAACAGCTAAAATTTTTCTTTGCGCTGATGGCTGCCATCCTGGTTATGCCCGCCAGCGCACAGCAGATGCCAGAGCTGCCTATCGACCCAGCAGTGCGTAGAGGCGTCCTACCAAACGGTTTGACATACTACATACGCCACAACGCCCTGCCCGAGAAACAGGCATTCTTCTACATCGCTCAGAAAGTGGGCTCTGTGCAGGAAGAAGAAAGTCAGCGCGGACTGGCACACTTCCTGGAGCACATGGCTTTCAACGGCTCGCAGAACTTCAAGAACGGAGCCCTCGTAAGCTACTGTGAGAAAATCGGCGTGAAGTTTGGACAAAACCTGAATGCCTACACTTCTACCGACGAAACAGTTTACAACATCGACAACGTGCCCGTGTCGGAGAGCAACATTGACTCTTGTCTGCTCATCCTGCACGACTGGTCGGGCTACCTGGACCTCGAAGCTGACGAGATAGACAAGGAACGCGGCGTGATACACGAAGAGTGGCGCCTGAGAAGCTCCGCTTCACAGCGCATCTTCAACCGCAACCTGGAGACTCTCTATCCCGGAAGCCGCTACGGCAAGCGCATGCCCATCGGATTGATGAGCGTGGTGGACAACTTCCCACCCGACACCCTGCGCGCATACTATAAGAAATGGTATCGCCCCGACCTGCAGGGCATTATCGTTGTCGGCGACATCGACGTGGACCAGGTAGAGGCTAAGGTAAAGAAAATCTTCTCCGACATACCCAACCCCGAAAACGAAGCTAAGTACGAGCTCTATCCCGTGCCCGAAAACGCAGAACCAATCTACGTTGTGGACAAGGACAAGGAGCAGACTTCAGCCACCATACTGGCTTTCTTCAAGCGCGAAGCCATGCCACGCGAAATGCGCGGCTCACAGATGTTCATCATGATGAACTACATCGAGAGCCTCATGGAACACGCAATGAACGCTCGCCTGGAGGAAATCTCTCAGAAACCCGACTGCCCATTCCTCGCTGCAGGCATCGACAACGGAAAATACCTCATCTCCAAGACTGCCGAGGCTCTGGAAGTTTACGTTATGCCCAAACCCGGCAAGGACGCAGAGGCTTTCCGCGTAGTGATGGAAGAGATAGAGCGTGCTAAGCGCTTCGGCTTCAACGACACTGAGATTTTCCGTGCCGACGAAGAGGTGCTCAGCTCACTCGAGAAGATATACGACAACCGCGAGAAGCAGCGCTCTAGCTTCTTCATCCCGCAGTACGTGCGCCACTTCCTCGAGGGCGACGCTATTCCCAGCATCGAGACAGAGTTCCAATTGTACAAGGGTATTTCGGCTCAACTGCGTCAGGCTAACATGCTGTCGAAAATGGTAAATGAAGTGTTCAAGCAATATGTTGCCGAAAGCAGCAAGAACTTCGCCATGCTCGCCATGTATCCTGAGAAGGACGATGTCAGCGTACCCGCTGCCAGCGAGTTCAAGGTGGCTATGGAGAACGCCGTGAAGGCTGACCTCAAGGCTTACGTTGACGACGTGAAGAACGAGCCCCTTATCTCGAAACTGCCAAAACGCGGCAAGGTGAAGAGCGAAGAGGCTGCCGACTTTGGCTACACCAAGTGGACCCTCTCCAACGGCGCCGAGGTTTACTTCAAGAAGACCGATCTGAACGACAGTCAGATTTTGATGTCGGCAACAAGCTGGGGCGGATATACCAAGCTCAACATCAAAGACCCCAAAGTGCTGCTCAACGCCAAACTGGCTGCTCAGGTGCGCAACAGCACTGGTCTGGGCAACTTCAAGGCTACAGAGCTCCAGAAGGCTATGGCTGGCAAGCAGGTTAGTCTGAGCGTAGGCATCGACGAAGACAGCGAATCGCTCTCAGGAAACTCTACTCCTAAGGACCTCCGCACACTCTTTGAGATGATTTACCTGCAGTTCACTGCTCCAGGCAACGACCCCGAGGCTTATCAGAACCTCATCAGCATGCTGCGCACACAGCTGGAGAACATCGAGAAAGTTCCCGAAGTGGCATTCTCCGACTCTGTCCAGGCTACAATCTTCAACAACGACCCACGCATGAAGAGCCTCAAAGTAGCCGACCTCGAGAAGGCTGACTATGAACTGATGAAGAAAATTGCCGCAGAGCGCATCAACTCGCCCAGCGACTTCAAGTTCTTCTTCACAGGTAACTTCGACGTTGACTCTCTGCGCGAATTCTCTGAGGTTTATCTCGCATCTATCAAGAAAGCTAAGACTCAGGAACTGCGCCAAGACCCCGAACTGAACCTCGCAAAAGGTCCTAAGACAAACCGCTTCGTACGCGAAATGGAAACGCCTAAGGGCAACATCGTTCAGGTATGGCACGGCTTGCGCCCATTCTCTGCAGAAGAGGCTGAGGTAGTCAATGCACTTTCCGAAAT
>JAFYFI010000088.1 GCA_017543785.1 Alloprevotella sp. | reverse complement strand
GATGCTTCAGACATACCTCCTCGTAGGCATTGGCTTTCTCATATTCCGCGCGCCCGACCTCGCCACACTATGTCACTACGCCGAGAGCCTCTTTCAGACCTCAGCCTTCGCCATGCCCCACATGGACGGCTACCGATATGGGTATCTGCTCTTCATCGTTGCAGCACTTGCGATGGAGTGGGTAAGGCGCAACGAGGAATGTGCCCTCGACTTCCGCGGACACGGACTCATGAAATACAGATGGGCGCGATGGGCAGCCTACTACATTATGCTGCTGAGCATATACCTCTGCTCAGGCGGCGCACAGACGGATTTTATCTACACGCAGTTTTGACAATAAAAAAAGGACGTTATGAGGATACTGATTGGAAATAATCAACTGAAGAAAACAGGAGGAACGGAAAATTTCACTTACGCCTTAGCCGTGGAACTTAAAAGGCAAGGACACGAGGTGGAATACTTTACGCTTGAAAGGGGAAAGGTTTCTGAACTGTTTGAAAAAGCAGGTATTCCCTTTATGTCGAAGGAACGCTATGACCTGGTTCTGGCTAACCATAATACAGTAGTTGAAAAACTCTGGCAGTATGGTTTCATCGTACAGACATGCCACGGCACTGTTCCCGAACTTGAGCAGCCGTCGCCTTTTGCCGATGCCTTCGTGGCAGTTTCCGAGGAGGTGAAAAACCACCTGAAGAAACTTGGATACGACTCAACTGTGATTCTGAACGGGATAGACTGCAACCGTTTTCGCCCAAAGAAGAGTGTGGCGCAGGAACTGACTACCGTATTGTCGCTTTGCCAGTCGGACGAAGCCAACAACTTCATCAGCAAATGCTGTCAGGATGCGGGAGTAAGGTTTTTAAAGGCCGACAAGTATAAGGATAATGTGTGGAAGATAGAGGATGTTATCAACCAAAGCGACTTGGTGGTAGGGCTGGGAAGGAGTGCCTACGACGCGATGGCTTGCGGGCGCTGTGTGATAGCGTTTGATTGCCGCCACTATATAGGCAACAATCTTGGCGACGGAATGCTGACACCCGACAATATAGAAGAGAGCATGAAGTGCAATTGCTCCGGTAGGGCGCATGGGCTGGAGTTCGACGAAGATGCTTTTGTCGCGGAGATGAAAAAGTATTCGCCCGAACTCGCTGCATGGAGCAGGGAATATGCTCTGGAACACCTCAACGTGGAAAAGGCTGCAGGTCAATACTTGTCGATGTGTAAAGCGACGAACTATGACTCAGAGTTTTTCCTGCTGAAAAAGCGCATGAAGCATGCCTTTAATGTGTTCAAGGAAAATGAGCTGGGAATGCTGGTGAAATACGAGAATCTGCAAAAGAACTTCAAGGCAAAAAACAAGAAGCATCTGCGTGCTATCCGCCTCCTGGCATGGCTTGCCGCCCTGATGGCAACTGCAATGGTATTGCTCCTTATTCTATGACAATACGACCATGAAAATTGAGGAGAAGGAAAATAAAGTAGTAGTAATACCAATTTACAAAACAGCATTGTCGGAGGACGAAAAAAGTTCCCTGCGTCAGTGCGTGTCAGTGCTGGGCAGACACGAAATCAGAATGGTCTGTCCGGAAAGTATGGACATCTCCCCTTACGAAGAGATCGCAGGACGCTCCTTCCAGGCGGAGCGCTTCGACGACGTCTTCTTTGAAGATATTAACGGATACAACCAGCTGCTCAAGGATGATGCTTTCTGGAAGAGGTTTGCCAATTTTGAGTATATGCTGATATATCAGCTCGACGCATGGGTGTTTAGTGATGAGCTGGACGCCTGGTGCAGCAAAGGATACGACTACATAGGTGCACCATGGTTTGAAGAGCACAAGACGCATGAAGAAGGTAAGAAGCTGTGGTGTGTGGGCAATGGGGGGTTCTCTCTTAGGCGCATAGAGGCTATGAGAAGAATCGTGAGCAGAAGGTTCTCACTGATAAAAACCCCCAGACAGGTGTTCCGCGATGAATATAGGGGGCTGCTGACTTTGCCGCGATGCCTCTTCCTCTGTCAGCCTTTCTTTGGCACGAACAACATCCAGCACCTGCGGCACGGGAAGTATCCTTATGAGGATATGTTTTTCACATATCACATGAAAGGCTCGCGATTTGAACTCAGTGTCCCAGGCGTTGAAGAAGCTGCAGCATTTTCCTTTGAACGTTCCCCAAAATATCTCTTTGAGGAGGTCACTTCAGGGCATCTGCCGTTTGGCTGCCATGCCTGGAGAAAATATCAATATCAGGATTTCTGGAAGCGTTATATTTCTTGCTCTTTGCAAACACACGATGCTTGATGAACTTGAAAACGAGTGTTGTCCTGTGTTTGGCAAAAGGTCTCTTCATGTATTCGAGCATATAGTCCCAGGCAAGTTTTCGAGAGACGTAGGACCCTCGTATGTAGGAAGGCCGGGCTCTGAACCAGATAAGTTTTTCT
>JAFYFI010000013.1 GCA_017543785.1 Alloprevotella sp. | reverse complement strand
GGTAAAGAATCTTGACGAAAAAGTAAAAAGTTTTGACACGCGATTTTCTCCAAAATAGAACGCAGAATGGAGAAATTTCTGCAAAGATTTTGACTCCGCGAAAATCCAATAAAGAAATTTTCGGATTACTCAAAGTAATTTCAGAATCCAACAAAGAAATTCTGAAATTCCTCAAAGAAATTTTCGCGTTTTTGAGGCGGAAAATCGCAAAAAAGTGGCTCGGATTTTCAAAAATCAAACGAAAATCCGAATCCAACTTTTGTATCCGCTTGAAAGTCAGCCGTTTCCTCAAAATGCAAAAAACGGGCATTTTTCGGACCAAAATTTTTGGAGATGATTTTTATACCCGTTTTTTGAGCCCAAAAACAGGGGGTCTGGGATAAAGGTTTTTGACAGTCGTCCGGCAACTGGCAGCAAAAACTTGTGCAGCGAGCGCGTGCGGAGCTGAGGGGCATCTG
Organism: Alloprevotella sp.; assembly: GCA_017543785.1. Classification (GTDB taxonomy): domain Bacteria; phylum Bacteroidota; class Bacteroidia; order Bacteroidales; family Bacteroidaceae; genus Alloprevotella. The sequence continues at coordinate 9,801 of JAFYFI010000013.1, read as the reverse complement.
CTTTTTCTGCCTATTTTCTCGTGCGTACATATTTTTATTTTAATGCACCCCAACCCTTGCTGTATTGGAAAAAAGTTGTACTTTTGCGTCCGATTCTCCCCTTGGAGGCGCCAGAGGCGTGCTCCTGTGTGATGGCGAATTAAGCAAACATTTACTAAAAACTTAATTTAGAGTAACACAACACTGTTATGAAAGAAATTAGCATCAAAGGCACCAGCCGTGCCGACATTGGCAAGAAAGCCACTAAGGCTCTTCGCCGCCAGGGTCTTGTTCCCTGCAACATCTATGGTCAGCAGAAGGATGAGAAAGGTCAGCCTGTAGCCGTAGCATTCAGCATTTCTGAAAAAGAGGCAAACAAGCTCATCTACACTCCCAACATCTACCTCATCAACCTGAGCCTCGACGGAAAGGAGTGCAAAGCCATCCTCCGCGAGACACAGTTCCACCCCGTTAAGGACAACGTACTGCACATCGACATGCTTCAGGTAGTTGAGGATAAGCCCATCGTTATCGCTGTTCCCGTTCAGACTCAGGGCTTGGCAGAGGGCGTGCGTGCCGGTGGTAAGCTCGTAACTCTCGTTCGCAAAATCAACGTACGTGCATTCTACAAGGATGTACCCGAGAAGCTCACCATCGACGTGAGCAACCTGCAGCTCGGTAAGAGCATCAAGGTGGGCGACCTGAGCTTTGAAAACCTCGAGCTCGTCACTCCCAAGGAGGTTAACGTTGTCAGCGTGAAGATGACACGTGCTGCCATGAGTGCCGCCAACGCTGCTGCAACAACAGAGACTCCTGCAGCTGAGGAAGAATAAAATCGCATGTTTCAGCTAAGCCCAAAGGGCAGAAAAGTAAACATCTGATATTAATCGAACTTCAAAGAGGCTAATGCCTTAAAAAATCAAGACTAACGGCTCCTGCACCCAAGTTTGGGGCAGGAGCTTTTTCCTTTATGAACCTACTGAAAGATTTGCTGAAGCGCCTTTTCCACAAAGGCGACACAAGCACTCAAGACAATCCTACAACCATGCTACACCTCATTGCCTGCCTTGGAAACATTGGTGCTGAGTATGCCCAAACACGCCACAACATAGGCTTTCACATAGCCGACGAATTGGCGCGTGCGGCTGGAAAGACGTTTGAAGACAAGCGCTATGGCTTTGTGTGCCGCATCAGGGTAAAGAATCAGGAACTCCTCGTCCTGAAACCGTCAACATACATGAACCTCTCGGGCAATGCCGTACGCTATTGGCTGCAAAAGGAAAACATACCCGTGGAGCGATTGCTTGTTGTAGCCGACGACCTGTCCCTGCCCTTTGGCACTCTGCGCATGAAGCCCGGAGGCAGCGAAGCCGGACATAACGGACTGAAGAGCATCTCTCAGCAACTCTCCACTCAGAAATATGCTCGCCTGCGCTTCGGCATTGGCAACGACTATCAGCGTGGAGGACAAATAGACTTCGTTCTTGGAGAGTTTTCGGAAGAAGAACTGTCAAGAATGGACGAACGCGTCAAAAAGGCTGCCGAGGCTGTAAAGGCTTTTGCACTGAGCGGCATTGACTTTGCCATGAACCACTACAACGGAAAATGAGCATGGAGGCAAGGATTGACAAATGGCTCTGGGCGGCACGCATCTTCAAGACGCGCACCATTGCTGCCGATGCCTGCAAAAACAACCGCGTGCAGATAAACGGAGCTGCGGCAAAACCTTCGCGCACGGTGAAGGAAGGCGACGAGGTGAGTGTAAGGAAACCGCCCGTCACATATACCTTCAGGGTGAAGCAAGCTATAGAGAAACGAGTGGGAGCCAGGCTACTGCCCGACATAATGGAAAACATAACCACTCCCGAACAATACGAAATTCTGGAAATGGCACGCATCAGTGGTTTTGTGAATCGTGCCAAGGGAACAGGACGCCCCACAAAGAAAGAACGCCGCGCTCTCGACGACTGGGCTGCACCGCAAGACTTCGGAGACTTTTTCGACTTCGACTTCGACGAAGACGAAGACGAATAAAGGGCAACCATTCTTTCAATCCGAACAGGGGCTCAGGTCCCTTTTCCTTACCCCGAAAACATACAAGCCACACAAAAAAACTAAGACTAAAACTCAAACAACTAAACCATGGATATAGTAAAACGCTTTTTAGAGTACACACAGTTCGACACACAGTCGGCTGAAGATTCAGCTACTACTCCCAGCACTGAGAAGCAATGGAAGTTTGCTCGTTTTCTGCGCGACCAACTTGAAGAAATTGGTCTCAGCGATGTAGAACTTGACGAATGTGGCTACATCTATGCCACCCTGCCCGCAAACACTAAGAAAGAAACGCCTACAATAGGCTTCATCTCCCACTATGACACTAGCCCCGACTGCTCTGGAGCCGACATAAAGCCACGCATAGTAGAGAAGTATGATGGCGGCGACATTATTCTCGATGCCGAGGCTGACATCATCACCAGCCCAGCCAAGTTCCCGGAACTGAAAGCGCACGTAGGCGAAGACATCATCGTTACCGACGGCCATACTCTCCTCGGAGCCGATGACAAGGCTGGTATTGCCGATATAGTCCAGGCTATGGTTTATCTCATGGAGCACCCGGAGATAGAGCATGGACGCATCCGCGTGGGCTTCAACCCCGACGAGGAAATAGGACTTGGCGCACACAAGTTCAACGTAGAAAAGTTCGGTTGCGACTGGGCTTACACAATGGACGGAGGCGACCTGGGCGAACTGGAATTTGAAAACTTCAACGCTGCCAGTGCCAAAGTTGAGGTGACAGGCGTCAGCGTACACCCAGGCTATGCTAAGAATAAAATGATAAATGCCATACGCGTAGCATCTGAGTTTATAGAGTCGCTGCCGAAGGAAGAGGTGCCTGAGTGCACAGAAGGCTACGAAGGATTTTATCACGTAGTTGGCATAGAAGGCAGTGTGGAGCGTGCCACAGTTTCCTACATCATCCGCGACCACGACCGCGAGCGCTTTGAGCAGCGCAAGCGCATATTCCAACACGCAGCCGAAGCATTGTGTGAAAAATATGGTCAGCAAGTTGCCGTTGCCACAGTCAAAGACCAATACTACAACATGCGCGAACAGATAGACCCCGTGATGCACGTCATCGACATAGCCATCAAAGCTATGGAGCAAGCAGGCGTTTCTCCGCGCGTTCAAGCCATTCGCGGCGGCACCGACGGAGCCCAGCTCTCGTTCAAAGGTCTGCCCTGCCCTAACATTTTTGCCGGTGGACTGAACTTCCACGGACCTCACGAATTCCTGCCCATACCCAACATGGAGAAAGCCATGAAGGTGGTCGTAAACATTTGCAAACTGGCTAACGACTTCTACGAATAACATAAAAGAAGATGCACCTTATCAATGACTTAGCACTCATTCTCATTGTGGCAGGCGTCACAACGCTTATCTTCAAGCGTCTGCGCCAACCACTGATTTTGGGCTACATACTTGCAGGTTTCCTCACCGGTCCACACATGCCCTATACTCCCACCGTAGGCGAAGTGCCGAGTATTCAGCTGTGGTCTGAAATAGGTGTCATCTTCATCATGTTCACCCTCGGACTGGAGTTTTCTTTCAAGAAAATAGTCAAGATGGGTGTCGGACCGATAATAGCTGCACTCTGCATCATATTCTTTATGATTACGCTCGGCAGCTTTATCGGACGATTGTTTGGATGGTCGTCCATGAACAGCCTATTCCTTGGAGGTATGGTAGCGATGTCGAGTACCACAGTTATCTACAAGGCACTAGGCGAGTTGGGGCTGCGCCAGCAGAAGTTTGCAGGCGTAGTGCTCAGCGTGCTTATACTTGAAGACATACTTGGCATTTTGCTCATGGTTATACTCTCTGCCATGGCGGCAGTGGGCAAACTCGAAGGAATGCAACTGGTAAGCAGTCTTGCAAAGCTTGGATTCTTCCTCATTCTCTGGTTCGTAGTAGGCATCTGGGTAGTGCCTCAGGTACTGCGGCGCAACTCCAAATGGATAGGGCGAGAAACTCTCCTCGTAGCCAGTGTGGGCTTGTGTTTCCTTATGGTCACACTTGCCGAAGAGGCAGGCTACAGTAGCGCGCTTGGAGCCTTTATGATGGGAAGCATCCTGGCAGAAACCAACGAGGCAGAAACTATTGAGAGCTTGGTGTCGCCCGTTAAGGACCTTTTCGGAGCCATTTTCTTCGTGTCCGTAGGTATGTTGGTAGATCCTTCTGTCCTTGTGCAATACTGGCTTCCTATCATCAGTATCATAGCTGTCATCTTGATAGGTCAGACGGTTTTCGGAACATTTTCGTTCATTCTTTCGGGGCAGTCGCTCAAGGTTGCTATGCAATGCGGCTTCTCGCTTACACAGATAGGCGAGTTTTCGTTTATCCTAGCCACTCTGGGTGTAAGCCTTGGCGTAACGAGCGACTTCCTCTATCCAGTAGTGGTTGCGGTGTCTATAATAACCACTTTCACTACTCCATATATGATAAAGGCTGCCACTCCAGCCTATGAATATGTAGAGAAACACCTGCCCAAACTTTTGGCAAAGCGCCTCACGGCAGAGACTAATGCGTGGAACAGCGGCGACTCCGAGAGTGCCACTAACCTATGGCGCAAGATGATTTCCGACCTTCTTGTCTCCACCGTAGCCTACTCCGTGCTCGCAGCAGCTGTCGTCGGCATCTGTTTCTCCACCGTCCTCCCCTTCTGCCGAGGAATCTTTGGCCACTGGGTAGGCAACGCCGTCTGCGGACTCATCAGCATATTGGCAGTGTCGATAATGCTACGCCCTGTGGTGATGAAAAAATTCCATAGCGAAGAAGTAAAAATGTGGAAACGAAATCGTGCTTGGCATAGCCTTACCATATTTTGGCTTACGGTAGTGGCACGTTTCTCGCTCGCCACGTTTGCCATTTGGTACATCATAGAGTTTCTCTCTCCGGCTCGTTGGTACTGGCATGTGCTCATTGCAGCCATGATAGTATGTCTCATTTGCATCGAGCGCTTTGGCAAACGGCAGAACATACTTGCCAAATGGATAAAATACTTCAGCATCCGCATGGAACGCATCTTCCGCCAAAACTTCCGCCAGAGGGAAGTGAAGGCAAGGGAGAAACGGCCTGGCTACGAGAACACACTGCTTCGCCACGACGTGCACCTCTCAGAGTTGTCTCTCCCCGAGGATAGCGACTGGGGAGGCAAGACTTTGCAAGAACTGCGTTTTGGCAAACAAGACGGTGTGATGATTGCCGCCATCATTCGTGGCAACGGACGCATAAACATTCCCGACGGACACACGCGACTATTCCCCGGCGACCGTCTTGAAGTGCTTGGCGACGACGAAAGCCTCGACTCCATGGCGCAGCGCATGAATGCAGAAGTTTCGCCCATCACTCCCAACGACCGCAAACATCGCCTCAGGCTAGAACGCCTGCGCATAGGGAAGAACTCACCCTTTGTGGGCCGACATATCTACACCAGCGGCATAAGAGACGTCTTTCAGTGTATGCTGGTAGGTTTTGAAAGCAAGGCAGAAGGCAACGAAACCCTAGAACTTGCCACAGCAAACCGCATCATTCAGGCTGGCGACATTATATGGGTGGTAGGCGAAGAGGAAGGACTGAAACTACTCCTTCTGGCAAACATCGGAAAAGAAGAAAAGACAGAATAAGGAAGTTAAACTCTGCAACTCGGTTGCAGAGTTTAACGTTTTTCCAGCATTTCCCTATGATGTCCTTGAAAGAAAGAAGAACTTTGCATCGAAAAACAAAAACACACATAGAAATGAACGAAGTTCTTCACATTATCAACGAAATGTCGCCATTCCTGCTCCTTGGTTTTCTTTTCGCAGGATTGTTGCACGCCTTTGTACCATCAAAGTTCTACACTAAATACCTATCAAAGCGCAACTTCAAGTCGGTAGTGAACGCTGCCCTTCTTGGAATTCCTCTCCCGTTATGCTCCTGCGGCGTCATCCCTACTGCCATGTCGCTGCGCAAAGAAGGAGCCTCAAAAGGTGCCACAACATCTTTTCTCATTGCAACGCCCCAGACGGGAGTAGATTCTATCTTTGCGACCTATTCGCTCATGGGACTTCCTTTTGCCATCACGCGCCCTATCGTAGCACTCATAACCGCTATCTTCGGAGGACAAATCACAAATCTAACAGACAAGTCGGATAGCGAAGAAACAAATTCTCTTGAAGAAAAGGAAGAGCACTGCTGCTGCCATAGCCACAAAGAGGAACCCAAGGAGGAACACTGCTGCTGCCACGATAAGGCGGAAGAATCTGAAGGTCATTGCTGCCATTGCGAGGAAGAAATTCCTCAAAACGCCACATTGATGCAGAGGTTTGGAATAGCATTGCGCTATGCCTTTGTCGATATGATGGAAGACATAGGCAAATGGCTAGTGATAGGTCTCGTCATAGCCGGACTGATTACGGTCTTTGTACCGCAAGAATTTTTTGCTATCTTTGCCGACAACACGTGGCTGTCCATGCTCTTGGTGCTTGCCATAAGCATACCGATGTATGTCTGCGCAACAGGTTCCATCCCCATAGCTGTAGCCTTGATGATGAAAGGTCTTACGCCTGGTGCCGCCCTCGTTCTGCTCATGGCTGGTCCTGCAGCAAATATGGCTAGCATCTTAGTCATACAAAAGAGACTGGGAACACGCACTTTGCTGGCGTATCTCATTTCCATCATAGGCGGTGCAATAGCCGGCGGTTTTGTCATCGACTATTTGCTGCCACGCGAATGGTTCACCAGCACATTGGTACAGCAAGGAGCATGCTGCGAAGCTACGGGGACATGGTTCCAGTGGACATGTACAGCCATACTGGCACTACTTTTGCTTAATGTTGCCTGGAAAAAGTTAAAGAAATAAACAATGCCGCACAAAGAAGGACTGATAATATCGCCAGAACAATCGCTCGACAATGCTGGAGTGCGCGTCACAGCCGTACGACTTCTCATCTGGAAGACAATACGCAACGGTTTTCACGATGCTTTCTCGCTTGCCGACCTTGAAACAGTTCTCCCGACAGTGGACCGCAGCACGCTGTTCCGTAATCTCTCAGTCCTCACCGAGGCACACCTGCTCCACGAGATTGACGACGGTAGCGGCTCGCAGAAGTATTGCGTTTGCCACCTCGACGACACGCGCCACTGCCAAGGACATATCCACCTGACGTGCCGCATTTGCCACCGCACCTTCTGCATGACGAACGTGAAGATTCCGCCAGTGCCACTGCCCGAAGGCTTCGTGCAGGAAGAAACGGAATATGTGGTCAAAGGCATCTGCAAGGATTGCAGTGGGAAAAAACATTAGAATCCTCCGTATGGGGGATTTTTTTATGCGTCTTTGTGTCATAATGATATGGGGAGGCAAGAAAAAACGCAGTTCCGTCATTTTGCTTTTTCACAACAACAATATATCTTTGCACACGGAGGCTGGTCGCTAGTCTGAGTACAGACCGCCTTTCAAGACATATCGGAAAAAGAAGCGTTATGCTTTTCTTGTAGTATTGAAACCTGAGAAATTTCAACGAAACAGACAAGAAAGAGGGCATAGCCGTTTCTCGCGTATATATGCGTGGGCTGCTATTACCATTCTTGTCTATGGGTTTTCTCAGGACCTCAATACTACGATGGGCATACAGTTCCACGCTTTTTCATATTCTCATATAAATCACTAACCGCCTTGGTCGGAACTGCACAGGCACAAAAGAAAAAGATATGAAAAAGTATCTGTCCTATGCAGCCTACGCGCTGTTTGCAGTGTCAATGACACTCAGTTTTTCCGCCTGCGGCGATGATGATGATGAAGGCTTAGCCAATGTGGATGTAAACACTGGAAGTGGAGACAAGGTAGTCATACAAGATGCGGTCTATTCCAAAGGCAACTGGATTTGCGTTGATGTAAACGATATACCTTATTTCCTTAATTCCCAGAAAAGAACTGCAACGATGGGATGGGGTGAGGAGATTCCAGAAGGTGTTTTCGATGAAAATGCAATAGATAATTATTTTACGAAGTATATGGAGGGGCGAAATATAATGTATGATGATATTGTTTTTGGATGCTTTACTGACGAAAATCATTATAATGTAATACGCGGTAAAGTTGTTATTCCTTCAACTATCATTTATAAAGGTCTATCCTATTCCGTTATATGTGTTGGAAATGAAGCTATAGAATATCAACCACGTATTACAGAAGTAAAGATTCCTAATACTGTCACTAGAATAGAAGAGGATGCTTTTCATGACTGTTTAGAATTAAAAAGCATTAATATTCCAAACTCGGTTGTTTTAATTGAAAAATACGCTTTCTTTTCCGAAAACCTTAAAGATATATATGCTCAGCGTACAAATCCTGAAGAATACAATTGCGATATTCAAGCGTTCGCATATGAAGGAGATGAACATGATCCTGCTGACTACATGGTCTATGAGAAATGCACTCTTCACGTACCCACAGGATACAAGAGCAAATATGCCAACACTTTGCCTTGGAGCAAATTCAAAAAAATTGTGGAGAACTAAAAGGCTTTCAATAATAAACAAAGAAAATCTCCGCAGCGGGAAAATTCCTGCTGCGGAGATTTTTATGTGTTATAAAACGGCTGCTACCTTTCGAATGTTGTTTAGGATGTTTGTTAATGCCGAGTCTTTACGCGCTGTATGCATATTATATTTTGTTTGGAGATACATAAGAGAATCCGCAGGCAGGTCTAGTGCAGCTTCAAACATCAAAGCTGTTCTTGCCGTTAATGGGCGGTGCGCGTTCAAGATCTCATTAACAACAGAATAGGCAAGGCCTGTTTTTTCAGCCAATTGCCGCTGACTGATGCCCCGTTCCTCTATTTCGTCTTTTATTACTTCTCCAGGATGAGTGGGATATGCCCCATAACCTAAGTTTCCCATTTTGTTGTTATTTATAATGGTTTGACAATTCTATAATGTTGCAAATAGTGATGTCACCTTTGGCGGTGGATTTGAACTCTAAGCGATATTGATTATTCACTCGTACAGATTCCAGTCCAGCTTTGTCGCCAATGAGTTTTTCGTAATGTAATGAACGAAAACGGAGCAGGTCTGTAGTTTTATCCACAGAGTCGAGAATATTAACAACGCGTATGTATCTTTTAATGATTTCTGGCTGGTAGCGGTGGTGCTTATCACTTGCCGTGCCATAGTAAAAAAGTTCACGCAGATAGTCTTTCTCAAACGTTATCTCCATGTGAGAGTCCTGTTTTGACGGCAAAAATAGTTATAAATCCCAATATTCGCAAATTTTGCGAATATATTTTTAACAAAAGTAGGTAACTATTTCTTTCTGTATTTGAAATGTAATATTCTATAGGGGTGAATTATAATTATTCTTAAACGTGCGTCTCCAGTGCACGGAAATTTCCTTCGGGAATGATGTCCAGATATCTCATGGTTGCGGGCAGAAGTACGCTTTCGCCTGCTTGTAGGGTGAAAGCGTTGTCAGTGTCATCGGTGAAGTTAGCTTTACCCTCGAAACAGATAAAGATGACGAATGAATCAACCTTTGAAAAATCTGCCGTCATAGGTTTGTCAGCTTCGTAGAGACTTGTTGTGAACTGCGGACAGCGCACCAATTCCACAGCACTGTTGGGTTGCGGCGAATAATTAACGGGCTCTGCTTCCGTGTCGCTGTAGTTCAGAGCCTCCTTGGCCTGCTCCACATGCAGCTCGCGCGGGTTGCCCTGTGCATCGCGGCGGTCGAAGTCATAAACCCTGAAGGTGTCGTTGCTCGACTGCTGAATCTCCACG
>JAFYFI010000087.1 GCA_017543785.1 Alloprevotella sp. | reverse complement strand
GTAATTTCTTCAAGTATTTTGCCCTGCGGTTTAATCAGTTGGGGCTGAAGAAACTCATATGTACCTGCTACGACGGCTCTCCCGTAATAGGCAACGAACTTATGCTTGACTTCGGAGATTTTTCTGACGAGCCGAAGAAGATGGCTTACAAGGTAGAGATTACTGAAGTCAGCGACCTCAACGGTGACGGCGCGGTGGATTTGGCTGATGTGCAATACCTGCTGAAAAACGACAAAAACGTAATTTCCCTGCTGAAACAACACGGCGATTTCCGTTCACAGGAGTGCATAGAATTACTGAAAGAGGCTGACATAGTAGTTACAAATCCGCCTTTCTCTTTGTTCAGAGAATATCTTGCACAACTTATAAAGTATGACAAAAAGTTCCTTATTGTAGGTCATCAGAACGCCATAACATATAAAGAAGTTTTCCCTTTAATAAAAGATAATAAAATATGGTTGGGTTATGGATTTAAGGGAGCCGTCGGGCATTTTGTTTCACCATATAAAGATATAGCAGTAGCCAAAGACCATCGTGAAGGTATGATAAGGGTATCTGGAGTAACATGGTTTACGAATCTTGACCACAATAAACGCCACGAAGAACTTGACCTGGTTTGCCATTATTCGCCTGATGAGTATCCGCACTATGACAACTATGACGCTATAAACGTAGATAAGACTTCTGATATCCCTTATAATTGGGAAGGAGATATGGGAGTTCCTATTACTTTCCTTGATAAATATTGTCCTGAGCAGTTTGAGATAATAAAGTTTCGTAAAGGAAATGACGAAAAGGACCTATCCATCAACGGCAAATGTCCCTATTTCAGAATTCTAATTCGCAAAATTAAAAATATATAATCCTATGATGACCATAAAGCCTATAACAGTTACCGTCGGCGAGATAACCGAAGGGTATATAAACAACGACGAGCAAGGCGTGCGCGGCTACGGCGGCTTGCTTGACATACGTCCGCCTTACCAGCGAGAGTTCATCTACAACGAAAAGGAGCAGCAAGCCGTAATAACTACTGTGCTGCAAGGTTATCCCCTGAACGTGATGTACTGGGTAAAGCGCAGCGAAGACGCAGAATGTCCCTACGAAGTGATGGACGGACAGCAACGCACGCTATCTCTGTGCGAATATGTGGCTGGAAAGTTTTCCTACGACTTCAAAAACTTCTTCAACCAACCTGCCGACATACAAGAACGCATACTCAACTATCGCCTGACGGTGTACGTTTGCGAGGGAGAGGCTAGCGAGATACTGGAATGGTTCAAGACAATCAACATTGCCGGCAAACCACTCAACGAGCAGGAGATAAACAATGCCGTATATGCCGGACCCTTCGTTTCGGACGCTAAACGACATTTCTCAAAATCGAACTGCGGTGCCTTCCGACTTGGCAAAGACCTGGTGAACGGCACGGCTCTGCGCCAGGATTTCTTGAAGAAAGCCCTGGAATGGATGGCTGACCACGAAACGCGCAACGGGAAGCGACAGACTGCCGTAGGCTACATGGCTGAACATCAGCATGACGCTAATGCCAGCCCGCTGTGGACATACTTCCAAACTGTGTTGAACTGGGCACAGACAAACTTCGACATCCGACGCTTTCGCAAGATAATGAAGGGACTGGATTGGGCGTTTTTGTACGACAAATTTGGCAGCGAGGCTTTGGACACAAAGGCGTTGGGCGAGCGTATCTCCGCACTGATGCGCGACAGCGAGATACAGCGTCTGCAGGGCATCATTCCGTTTGTGCTCACTGGCGATGAGCATTTCCTTGACCTAAGAGCTTTTCCGGAAGATATAAAATTGGCAAAGTGGGAAGAGCAGGGGCATAAATGCGCTCTCTGCGGCAGAGAATTTGACCTGGAGTTCATGGAAGGCGACCATATCACGCCTTGGGCTGAGGGTGGACGCACTGTGATAGAGAACTGCCAAATGCTCTGCCGCGACTGCAACCGCAGAAAAGGAAAGAAATAGGTGGTGCATACCTTTGAAAAAAAGAATTATTGCTGCCCTGTGCCCACACCACGGACAGCAATATCTTTTTTGTTCGAAGCAAACAAAAAAATCCCCGTCGGCGCTGGGCGCTGACGGGGATGAGCATAAAAAGCGTTGTTGTGTTGTTTGCCTGAGTTATTCGGCTTCGGCTTCTTTTGCAGGGGCTTCTGCCTCAGCGGCAGGGGCTTCTTCTGCAGCCTCTTCGGCTACGGGAGCTTCCTCAACAACTTCGGCTGCAGGTGCCTCGGCTGCGGGTGCCTCGGCTGCGGGTGCGGCAGCTTTCTTGCTGCGGCGTGTGCGCTTAGCCTTCTTCTCGGTCTTCATCATGTTCTCATCGAAGTCAACGAGTTCGATGAAAGCCATGTCGGCGCCGTCGCTCTGACGGAAGCCGAGCTTGATGATGCGCGTGTAGCCACCGGGACGGTCGGCTATCTTAGGCGCGATGACTCCGAAGAGTTCGGTGATGGCATACTTGTTCTGCAGGTAGCTGAACACT
>JAFYFI010000086.1 GCA_017543785.1 Alloprevotella sp. | reverse complement strand
TTGTACAATTCTTACGACAAAAATTAGCTGGATAAAGATTGCGAAAGATTTTGACGAAAAAGTAAAAAGTTTTGACACGGGATTTTTGGCAAAATAGAACGAAAAATTGAGGATTTTTTGCGAAGATTTTGACTCTGCAAAAATTTCTTTATCGGATTTTCGGATTACTCAAAGTAATTTCAGAATTTCTTTGTTGGATTTTGAAATTTCTTTGTTCTATAACGACGTTTTTGAGATGAAAAATCGGGGAAAAGTGGCTCGGATTTTCTAAAATCGGAGAAAATTTTTCAATAATTTTTTGTATTGCGTTGAAAATCAGACTTTTTTGTTAATCTCGGAATTTTGGCTCATTTCGGACCAAAATTTTCTAAGATGATTTTGTTGGCACTCCTGAGGCACTTAAAACAGGGGGTAGCGGATAAAGGTTTTTGACAAATAGCGTGGTGCTTATATTTCTCCGAGGATGGGTTGATATAAATAAATATTTTGCCCTTGCAGGGCATAACCCTGAATCTTGTTTTCCCAGGGCGCTCAATGGTATTTTTGCTCTTGGAGGGCGGAGTCTTAGTTTATGAAATTCCAGGATATGCCGAGGCGGATGATAAGACGGTTTAGGGGATAGTGGGGTACGAGGAATGGTTTGCCGCTGCCGTGAGAATAGTTCAAATGGGTCAGCATGAGATAGAAACGCGTGCGCTTGAGGTGGAAATTGAGGTAGGCGTTAATGATGGGGTAAGCACCGAGCTTGATACGTTCGGAGGTGTCCTGCGAAGCAAACTGTGCTATCGTGGGTGAGTATGCAGGTGCATAGTATTTCGTGAAGAAGGTCATGTCTGTACCAAATTCGGTGTTCAGGACTTTGGCAATGCGGAACTTCAGATAGACGTTGGTCCATGCGGAGAAGAGGGGCAGTGGGAATGCCTCTGAGTCGGTAGTGGCTTGGAGTGTGAGTTCGTTGTCCCAATGGAATATGCCCCAATGGAAGTTCTGACGCAGTGTGGCGCCGAAGAGTTGCAGGTTGCCTTTCTTCTGTGCCACGGAAACGGCTGCTCTATATCGCTGCAGTCCTTCGTCTGTGGTATATGGCGAGAGGTGCTCCTGGAAATAAGTGTATTTCTGTATGTTTTCGAGAAAGAGCTGCAGATGTGTGTCGCGCCAGGAGGCATCGAAGGATATGCGTGCGCGGAACTGGTTGTCGAGGTCGGTGTCCCACCATGCGTTTCGGGCATGATAGTGGTGGTAGTAGAACGATGGTCTCTCATTGCGCACATAGCCCTGCAGGGAGAGGCGGAGGGAGTCTTTCAGGAAAGGCACTTGCAGGGTTGCCTGACCTTCGATGTTGAACTCGCCCCAGCGCTTGCCTGTGGTGCGTAGCTCGCCAAGGAGGTTATAGCGGAACGTGCGTCCTGTAGTCTTTATGATTTGTGCTCCGAGGTAGATATAGTTCTCGGTGTATCTCTTGTCATAGAGTCTTCCTTCCTGCAGGTCGGGTAGGGTGAAGCGCTGAAATTCATGCTTTGCAAAGAGGCGTATCCCTGCCTTCATCCACTTGTTGAGTCCTTCGCGCAGTTCTATAGCGAGGGTGTTCTCGACGCGCAGATACTTGGTGTAGTCGTTGGCGGAGTCGCCTGTCCAGAAGTATTCCTGAAAATAGTTTTCGCCAATAGTCTTGCTGGCATTTGACAAGAAACGCCTGTTGTGGTGGTCAACGCGGAAAGTATGGGTGAGCTGTGTTACGGGAACAAACTGTGGGGTAAGGGTTACTGACAGCGAGTCGGCGCCGTTAGTGCCATTGGTTGCGAGGCTGTCTGCCTGATAGAACTTAGAGGCGAGTCTGTTGCTCTCCAGACGGACGACATTACCTTTTTTGTCGAGGAAACGTGTATAGCCGATGTTATAGCTATGAGTGAGGTAGAAGGTGTTTACGTTGAGTTTGTTCCATGTTTTGTTGAGGGATGTGGGCATATCTGCCTCGCTGTAGCTCGTGGGGAACGACTCAGGAGTGGTTTCGTAGGCATCATTCTCTATGCCGCCATTCTCAGCTATCTTCAGGTGATTGGCGGAATAGTATATATGCAATTTGTAGCGCTCGGATATGTGTGAGCCGAAGACCATGCCGTTGAACATGGATGTAGCCTGCGCGTCGTAGTAGCCGCGTCCGTAGAGGTAGTCAAGACGAAAGCCAAAGCCAGTCTTTTTGCCTGCGTTGACTGCGAAGTTGGCTGTGATATGGTCTTCGCCGTGCTGTTTGTTGCCACATTCGTGGTAGGTGATGTTGGTAAAGGGAGATTTGGTGTTTGTGAAAAGAATATCTTCTGTGTCTTTCAGAAAATAGGAAAAAGGAGACTTGAAGATGAACTGCCCATTGAAACTTGTGGGTGCCTCGTCGATGAAGATACGGCTTACACGCGGCGCTCCCAGATTGCCGGTGAAGTTGTAGCGGCTTGTCTTGCCGTCGGTGAGTGCTTCACGGGGAAAGAGATGGGGGACGGTGTCGAAGGGCACTTGCTTCACAACTCCAAAGCGTCGGTCTATGTTCCAGGCATATATTCCTTCGGGTACATTTTCGGTGACGACGGAGTCGCTGAGGAACTCTGCCCGGCTTTCGTCAATCTCCTGGATGACGTTCTGGGCGGAAATTGACAGAAAGGATAATAGGAAGATGACGATATGTAGAAGTTTCAGAGGCATCTATGTTGGATTTTGGGGAGGGGCTATATTTTCTAGACTTTCTAGAGATTCTAGAAGGGGTTGGGGATATGGGGGAAGCCGCTACTGAGGGCTACTGACTTTAACTTTTACGGTCGTGTGTTTTGGATTGTTTTTATTGTTTTCAGTAATTCTGTGGTGTCGGCGCAGAGGTGTTTTGCTCCGGCAGAGAGGAGGACATCTTCGTCTCGGAACCCCCAAAGGCATGACAGGCATGTGACTCCTGCTGCTGTGGCTGCCTGCAAATCGACTTCAGAGTCGCCGATGAATAGTGTGTCGGCAGGAGTGCTTCCCAGTTGCGCCATAGCATGCAAGAGTGTGTCGGGAGCAGGCTTGCGACGAATACCCTCGCTCTCGCCGACAGTGATGTCAACTAGGTCGCCGAAGAATTTCTCAACGAGAGTGGATGCTGCCTGCTGACCTTTGTTTGAGATGACTGCTATGCGGTTTCCTTTGTCCTTGCATGAACGTAGCATCTGCAATATGCCAGGGTAGGGTGCGGTCTTATCTATGCAGTGCACATCATAGTAGGAACGGAAGGTTTTCAGCAGACGCTGCTGTAGTGCCTCGTTATCGATAGCTGATCTGCCAGCAGCGTTGGTGAGGAGATATAGATAGCCATTCCCTAAGAGGCGGCGTACTTGCCCCGGACTTAGCTGCGGAAGGCCTTCTGACTCCAACGCATAGTTCACGCTGTCGGTAAGGTCTTGCAAAGTGTCAAGCAATGTTCCGTCCAGGTCGAAGAGAAGGAGTTTCATTTTTTTTGAGAGAGGGGTTCTAGAGAAGCTAGAGGTCCTAGAGTTTCTAGAGTTTCTAGAATTTCTAGAGTCTCTAGATTCTCTAGAGTTACTAGAGGGCTAGTGCTTTATTATTTACTTTTCTTTGTTGCGAAGAGGAGATAGGCTACCAGCAGGAGATAGACTACTAATGAGAGTGTTACTGATGCCGGGCTTCCAACCCATTTGTCGCCTAATGTCAGATCAACTCCTGCAAAAGTAAGGCCTGCGCTCACTACACCCATGAGTGCTCCACCAGCTATGAAACCGCTGGCGAGGAGTGTGCCGCGTTCGCCGCGACGATTGTTCAACTCGGGGTCTTTGCTGCTATGTGTTACTAGATAGTTGACATATCCTCCTGCTATGAGCGGAAGGTTGAGTTGCAATGGGATGAACATTCCCAGTGAGAAGGCGAGGGCTGAGATGCCTACGCGGTCGAGGATTATGGCAAGGGCAGCGCCTATGCCATAGAGTAGCCAGGGAGCTCCTTCGCCATTCATCAGAGGCTGTATGACGGCTGCCATGGCGCGCGCCTGTGGGGCTGCCATATCTTCGGCGTTGGTCTCGGTGAAGCCATAGGTCTTATTCAATATATATATGACTCCGCAAACTGTTGCTGCGCTGACGAGGACACCAATGAACTTAAAGGCTTCTTGCTTTGCTGGTGTGCTACCGAGCCAATAGCCTATCTTGAGGTCGGTGACGAAGGAACCTGCCGTGCTGAGTGCGGTGCATACCACACCACCCATTATGAGTGCTGCCACCATGCCATGTGTGCCGTTGAGACCTACGAGCACCATAATGATACTCGAAAGGATGAGCGTCATGAGTGTCATTCCGCTGACAGGGTTGCTGCCTACGATGGCGATAGCGTTTGCTGCTACTGTGGTAAAGAGGAAAGCGATGACTGCAACAATTACGATACCTACTATCGTGTGAAGAAGATTGCCGTCCATCGGGCCTATATAGAAGAAGATGGTGGTGATGAGTATGGCTGCAAGAGTGCCGAAAAGAATTATCTTCATAGGCAGGTCGCGCTGTGTGCGGTCGTTCTCTTCAGTGTTGTCAGCCTTACCCATCTTTCCTATGAGGCTGAAAGCACTCTTTATGACGCTGCGACTCTTGATGACACCTATTATACCAGCCATTGCGATGCCTCCGATACCGATAGATTTGGCATATTGGAATATTTCGGCAGGCATAGCAGAGGCTGCTGTTATGGATTTGCCTTCAGAAACTGTTACTATGATATCTGGGAAGATAATGGCTATTGCCGGAATGATGACCCACCATATGGCAATGCTGCCGGCACATATTATGGCTGCGTATTTCAGACCTACGATATAGCCCATACCCAACAGGGCAGCACTTGTGTTAAGGCTAAACATAAGTTTGGTCTTGGCTGCGAAAGCCTGTCCCCAACTATATGCCATAGTGGTGAAATTCTCAGCCCAAGCTCCAGTGGATGCTACAAGAAAATCGTAGAGTCCACCTATCAGACCTGCTACCAATAGCGGTTTTGCCTGTCCGGCTCCGCTCTCACCACTGACAAGGACCTGTGTGGAAGCTGTGGCTTCGGGGAAAGGATACTTGCCGTGCATGTCCTTGACGAAGTATTTGCGGAAGGGGATGAGGAAAAGTATGCCCAGCACGCCTCCAAGCAAGGAGGCAAGAAAGACATGAAGGAAGTTGATTTGTATGTCGGGATTAGTGCTTTGCAGGATGAAGAGTGCTGGAAGGGTGAATATGGCTCCTGCAACTATCATTCCCGAACATGCTCCTATACTTTGTATGATGATGTTCTCACCGAGAGGGTCTTTGCGATGTGTGGCACCACTGAGTCCTATGGCAATTATGGTGATAGGTATGGCGGCTTCGAAAACTTGTCCGACCTTCAGACCTAGGTATGCGCATGCTGCGCTGAAAATCACTGCCATAAGTATTCCCCAGAATATGCTCCAAGGGGTTAACTCACGATAGTTGTTGGTGGGTTTCATCAACGGCTCGTACTCCTCGCCGGGGTTTAGCTCACGAAAAGCGTTCTCTGGTAGCTTGCTGGATTGTGACATTTTTTTGGAGGGGGTGTTTGGGGGTCTTGGGCTAGAGGGTCTAGAGAGACTAGAGTTTCTAGAGATTCTAGATTTTCTAGATTTTCTAGAGAGAAACTTGACAAAAGCCTAAGTACCTATTATTATTTTATTATCTTTTCCTGTTCAGTCCATTCGGTCTCGATAATCTTCGTAGGTGTACTGGCGAAGGATTTCGGTAGTACCGTCTGGGCGGTGAATGGCTATTGAAGGGTGGTGCACTCCATTAAACACGTTTGTCTTAACGGTGGTATAATGGATCATATCCTCAAAAATTATTACATCATCACATTTCAGGGGCCTTTCAAAACGCCAATATCCCATGTAATCTCCGCTAAGGCAGCTGTTGCCTCCAAGTCGATAGACGCAAGGGTCTGTTTCGTGTCCCTTGGCATCGACGCCTTCCAGAGTTTCGGCTCCACGAACACGCGGCATATATGGCATTTCCAGACAATCGGGCATATGGCACGTGAAACTCACATTCATTATGGCTGTCTTGATACCATGATTTTCAGTAATGTCAACGACCTTTGCCACCAAAGGACCTGTGTTCCAAGCAAAAGCTGAACCAGGCTCCAATATGATATGGAGATGTGGATATTTCCTACGGAATTGGCTCAGAACGTCTATCAGGAGTTCTTTGTTATAGCCTTCTCTGGTTACCAGATGACCTCCACCGAGGTTGAGCCATTCTATCTGGTTGAACCATGAGCCAAACTTCTCCTCTACAGCCATAAGGGAGCGACTGAGTGCTTCTGCACTGCTTTCGCAATGATTGTGACAGTGGAAGCCCTTTATGCCTTCGGGGAGTGTTTCGGGAAGCTGACTCGCCAAAACGCCAAAGCGGCTGCCTGGGGCGCAGGGGTTATAAAGTTCTGTCTCAATTTCGCTATATTCCGGATTTATTCTCAAGCCTAAGCTGACATCTGGGTGAGTCTTGGTGAGAGGGTAGAAACGCTTATATTGGCTGAGGGAATTAAAGGTTATATGACTGCTGCAGTCGAGTATGTCGCCAAACGTATCTTCCTCATAGGCAGGGGAATAGGTGTGAGCCTTTGAACCGAAGATATAATACGCCAACTTCGCCTCATCAGGCGAAGAAGCTGTAGTGTGCTCTATGTATTCCCTAAAAATTGGGAAGGTTTTCCAAAGAGCAAATGCCTTGAAGGCAAGGATGAATTCTGCGCCAGACTTTTCTGAAACATCCTTAATGACAGAAAGATTCCGACGCAGAAGATTCTCCTCGACTACATAGCATGGAGTAGATATGTCTCCGTAGGGATTTGTCATCTCCAAATTGTGGGCTTACATGACGCCTCTTTCACGAAGGCGCTGTTGCCACTTCCAAGCAGAACTCAGAGAGTCCTCCAGGGAATGAACGGCACGCCAGCCAAGAACATTGTTTGCCTTGTCAACATTGCCCCAGACTTTTTCAATGTCTCCCATGCGGCGGCCTGTGATTTTATAGTTGAGTTTAACACCTGTGCACTTCTCGAATGTATTGATGAGTTCCAACACGCTGACACCTTTGCCCGTGCCTACGTTGAACACTTCAACACGCTCCTCGTTCTTGCCTTCCAGGATGCGTTCCATGGCTGCAACGTGAGCCTTAGCCAAGTCAACGACGTAGATGAAGTCGCGTATGCAAGAACCATCAGGGGTGTCGTAGTCGTTGCCAAAGACACTGAGGCACTCGCGTATGCCCATAGCGGTTTGAGTGATGTAGGGGATGAGGTTGTTGGGCACTCCGTTAGGAAGCTCGCCTATCAGGGCAGAGGGGTGTGCACCTATAGGATTGAAGTAGCGCAAAAGGATAGCATTTACCGGTGCTCCGCTGTTGCAGAAATCGGTGATGATGTCCTCGTCAATTTTCTTTGTGTTTCCGTATGGGCTCTCAGCCTTTTTGCGCGGTGCATTCTCTGTTACGGGCAGATTTTCGGGGTCGGGCTGACCATAGACCGTGCAGGAGCTGGAGAAGATAAATCCCTTAACGCCAAATTCTGGCATCAGGCGCAAAAGGTTTATGGTGGAAACGGTATTATTGAAATAGTAGTCCAAAGGCTTCTGCACACTCTCGCCGACAGCCTTGCTGGCAGCAAAATGTATGATGCCCTGGATGCCTTCATACTTCTCAAACACTCCACGCAAAGCAGGCATATCGGTGCAATCCACCTTTTCAAAGATAGGACGGATGCCTGTGATTGCCTCGATGCCATCAACGACATCTGCATTGGAGTTAGACAAATTGTCAACAATTACAACGTCGTAGCCAGCCTGCTGGAGCTCAACCGTTGTATGTGAACCGATGAAACCTGTGCCACCAGTCACGAGAATACGTTTTTTCATAGTGTAAAGGATTTATAGTTTTTTAGTTTATTTCTTTTGCTAAATGTTTCTTTTTTCTGCTAGAAATCTTTTTCCTCGCAAAATTAGAAATTTATTTTAGCATACTAAAAATCAAAGGATAAAAGTTGGTTTTATACGAAATTTATAGACAAATTTTTACTTTTCGGAAGATAGCCCGCGACTCAAAAAAATCAAGTGCGCTCTTGCTCATACTCTCTGGCGAGTCCGCCTTCGCTTGTTTCACGATAGACGCTTGGGATGTCGTGCCCAGTCTGGAGCATGACTTCTACGCATTTGTCAAAGCTGACGCGATGGATGCCGTTTGCAAAGGTTGAATAGATGTTGGCATCGAGCGCTCTGGCTGCAGCATGGGCATTGCGCTCAATACAGGGTATCTGGACGAGTCCGCACACGGGGTCGCATGTCATGCCGAGGTGGTGTTCCAGTCCCATTTCTGCTGAATACTCAACAACGCTCAAAGTGCCGCCAAAGAGGTAGCTGGCTGCGGCTGCTGCCATGGCACATGCCACACCTACCTCTGCCTGGCAGCCGCACTCAGCTCCGCTGATGGAGCCTCGCGTCTTGGCTACGTTGCCTATCAAACCTGCCGTGGCGAGGGCGTGGAGCATACGGCGATGAGGGAAGTTGCGGGTGTGCTCAAGGTGATAGAGCACTGCCGGAACTACGCCGCTACTTCCGCAGGTGGGAGCTGTGACAATCTTTCCGCCTCCGGCGTTTTCTTCGCTGACGGCTAGGGCATAGGCAAAGACCAAACCGCGCGTCTGGAGACTAGAGCCAAAACTGTTTGCCTTAATGAGATAGTCGGGAGCTTTACGCCTCAGGTGGAGCACTCCAGGAAGTACGCCTTCGTGGGTAAGGCCACGCTCTACAGACTCTTTCATCGTTTGCCACACCTCGGCAAGATAGTCCCATATCTCTTTACCCTCACATTCTTCGACATATTCCCAGTAGCCTCTGCCTGTTTTTTTGCACCAGTCCTGTATCTCGGCAAGACTATTGAGGTCATAGACTTCGGGGGTGTCGAACTCTGTGTTGCCTTCTTCGGCTAATGCGCCGCCTCCGACGCTGAATACCGTCCAGGCATCGTGAGATGTGCCATCAGCCAGAATAGTCTCAAACTTCATGCCGTTAGGGTGGAAGGGGAGTTCTATGTCGGGATGCCATACTATCTCGGTATCGTCGCCAAGGACTTGAAGTATTGCCCAGTCGGTGAGGTGCCCTTTGCCTGTTGCTGCCAGACTGCCATAGAGGGTCACTCTGAAATTTGCTGCCTCGGGATGACGCTTCAGATAGCGCTCGGCTGCTATCCTTGGCCCCATGGTGTGAGAAGAGGAGGGACCATAACCAATTCGGTATAATTCTTTAAGAGATTTCATTTTTTTTTGAGGTTTTGGAGGGGGATATAGGTTCTAGAAATTCTAGAGATTCTAGAGTTACTAGAGGCTCTAGAGGTTCTAGAAATTTTACTGACCTGATTTTTTAGCTCTTGATGTATCCTCGGCGGTAGGCTCGGAGGAGTTTTTCTAAATCTATTACTTGTTCCCGAAGTTCTTTACCACGGTCGGTGTCGGATACCATGAGTCGATGTCCTCGGAGTTCTACTATCTGAGTGGTGGAACGTATATCGGTACCATATTCTATTGCGTCGTGCTTGCTTAGAAATGGTTCATGCTGCACGAGTTCAAGCCCACGGCTATGATATACCAGAGTATAGCCTGCTATTCCCGTTGTGTCGTGATATGCCTTGGAGAATCCGCCATCTATCACTATCAGTCTG
This sequence comes from Alloprevotella sp., assembly GCA_017543785.1. Lineage (GTDB taxonomy): Bacteria > Bacteroidota > Bacteroidia > Bacteroidales > Bacteroidaceae > Alloprevotella. Next base: position 11,051 of record JAFYFI010000086.1, on the reverse strand, counting down.
CCCTCGGCTTTTATGGGTTTTTCTCCTCGTGAGGCTCTTACGGGAACATGGCCGTTGATGATGTGTCGATGACTACCGGCTATGCCAAAAGCATCCATCAGTCCGTCCATTACGGAAGCCTCATCACGCAACTTGTAGTACCAACCTTTTTCTTCTTGCCATGTTTCTTTTTCTGCAAGGAACTGCCTTTCGAAGGTTGCCATCTTTGATTTTCCGAAAAGAGGACTATCCTGTCCGCACCATAGGTACCACATATAATCTACACACTCCTCAACATTGAGTTTTGAACTTGTTTCATCAAGTGCAGTCCTGACGATGAGTTCTATCCTATCCATAAGTTCTGCTCCTGCAACAGACTCTCCAAGGATGTTCACGGTCTTCAATGTTCCGTCTTCACACATAGGTATGCTGGCATGAAAGAGTAGGTTGTCATTATATATACGGTACATACTGCCATGGTCGGTAAGACAGGTTGTATGGCGCGTGAGTCGGTCGCTGATTTGGAAGGAACGAACGAGGCTTCGTACTACAGCCTCTTCTTCGGCAGACAATTTAAGAGGATTTTCAGGGTCAATAGTGGGGAAGTTGGTGTCGAGCAACTGATAGTGCTCATCACCTATAGTAATTGTACCTTTCTGAAAATCTACACACTTCAGAAGGTTTCTATCGCTCATGTTCCACTCGGGGTGTTTTTCGTAGAGGGCACCTTCGAGTTTGAACTGTATGATGACGGCTGCCTTATGCATCTGCGCCAGTAGGCGGAGGTTCTTTTTTGTGGGTACTTCGGCTCCGCCGTCGAGTCGCGGTTCAAAGAGTTTGCAGTTGTCGTTGGCATAGGCATCCATAGCAAAGGCAGCAAGCGGCATGAGGCTGATGCCGTAGCCATCTTCGAGAGTTGCGGTATTGGCATATCTGAGGGAGAGCCTTATCACACTCATCACACAGCAGGGATTACCTGCAGCAGCACCCATCCAGAGTATGTCATGGTTTCCCCATTGTATGTCCCAGCGCCCGTAGTTCTCAAGCCTGTCCATGATAAGGTGTGCTCCCGGTCCGCGATCGAAGATGTCGCCCAAAATATGCAGGCGGTCGATGGATAGACGCTGTATGAGGTAGCACATGGCTATGATGAATTTCTCAGCACGACGCGTACCTATCATTGTCTGAATAATTATGTTGACATAGGCTTGCTTGTCGATGTCTGCCTGATGTTCGTGCAACAATTCCTCTATGATGTAGGCATATTGTTCGGGGAGACTCTTGCGGACTTTGGAACGAGTGTACTTAGACGACACACGCCTGCAGATTTTCACAAGCCACTCCAGGCGCTGCTGATAATAGTCTGGCATGCGCACACCACGATTTCTCACGGCTCGGAGCTGTTCCTCAGGATAGTATATCAGAGTGCAGATGTCGCGTAGGTCTTCGGCTGAAATGTCATTGCCAAGCGCTTCACGTACTTTTCGCTTGATGTTACCAGAGGCATTGCGCAAAACGTGCTCAAAGGCTTCGCTCTCACCATGGAGGTCGGCAAGAAAATGTTCTGTAGGCTTCGGCAGATGGAGGATAGCTTCGAGATTGATAATTTCAGTAGCTACACTGTCGGTGTTGGGAAAGTCCCTCGACAGCAGTTTCAGATAGCGCAAATCATTCTTTATCTCTTCGTTTGTCATGATTCTGTTTTACTTGTTGTTTTAAGGAAGTCCTTAAATCATTAGTTGCAAAAATAGTGTAAACTACGTGCAACACAAATGTTATCGGCAGTTTTTACCGACTTCTCCCATATTTAGGATTTTGAATTGCAGTTGCTTATATTTTTTATTAAATTCGCAGCCTAATATGTGCGAGACTTTAAGCTCGTGGATTATAGGCTAAACAAAACAATTCGACATTATGAAAATTAATAATGTATTTATACCAGCTCTCTTGATAATCTGTAGTATGAATTCTATTGCACAAAAGCCAGAGGACCTCATGACTCCCGAAACGCTATGGCAAATGGGACGTATGGGGAGCGTTTCCATATCAACCAACGGCAATGACTTCCTTTATTCGCTCACACATTATAATAAAAAGGAAAACAACAGCCGTACGTTTATATGGAACGGAGACCTGAGCAGCGGACATTCGCGGAGATTGTGGCGTGGCAGCTCTGCCACATTCATTGGCAATGGCGACAGGGTGGCATACCTAAGTGGAGACAAACTGATGGTGACCCTTGCAGACAACAGCGACTCGAAACCTGTATGCGTGGCGAATGGGGTAGTGGACTTCCTGTTCTCGCCAGATGCAAAACGCGTAGTAATAGTTAGAATGGTACCCTCTACAAGTAGCATTGCGAGGAAAGACCACGATTTACCAAAATCGACAGGTATGGTCATCAACGACCTTATGTATAAGCACTGGGACCATTACGTTCAGGAAATACCTCATCCATTCGTAGCTGAATTTAATGGAAAGAAAATCGAGAATGAGACGGATATTCTCCTTGGCGAGCCTTTTGAGTGTCCAATGGAACCTTTTGGCGGTGTAGAACAACTGGCTTGGAGCCCCGATGGTTCATTGATAGCCTACACTTGCAGGAAAAAGACGGGGCGCGACTATGCTATCTCGACCGACTCCGACATATATTTATATGATGTGCAGAAAAAGGCTACGATAAAAAACCTTTGTAAACCCGACAATTATAAGGAGCCCAAAGTTGACCCAACTAAGAGCCTGGAGAAACAAGCGGCTGCACAGAAGCCTTTTGGCGGATATGATCAAAACCCACTATTTTCTCCTGACGGAACGAAACTAGCATGGGTCAGCATGGAGCGCGACGGCTACGAAAGCGACAGAACGCGCTTGGTTGTGATGGACCTGAAAAAGAACACTCACACTTTCGTTTCGGAAAAATTTGAAAGTGGTGTAAACGAATTTGTATGGGCTCCAAACGGCGCAGAGCTTTTCTTTACAGGAGTTTGGCACGGCAAGACAAATGTGTGGAAGACAAACCTGAAAGGAGACATCAAACAAATCACTGACGATGTGTGCGACTATGTACTAGTGGACATTTCCAGAGACGGAAAGACTCTCTACGTAAAGCGTCATTCCATGCAACACCCAGACGACCTTTTTGCCATCGCAATAAATGGTAAAGCGTCGGCAAAACAACTCACTGACGTAAATGCACGTATATACAAGAGCCTTGCCGTGGGTGACGTGAAAGAACGTTGGGTGAAAACTACTGACGGAAAAGATATGCTTTGCTGGGTTGTATATCCTCCACACTTCGACCCTTCAAAGAAGTATCCTGCACTGCTATTCTGCGAGGGAGGTCCTCAGAGCCCTGTGTCGCAGTTTTGGAGTTATAGATGGAACTTCCAGATTATGGCTGCAAACGGATACATTGTCATTGCCCCTAACAGACGAGGTCTGCCAGGGTTCGGCATGGAATGGCTTGAACAGATAAGCGGTGACTATACAGGACAATGCATGAAAGACTATCTGAGCGCCATCGATGACCTTTCTACCGAGGAATATATAGACAAAGAACGCCTCGGCGCTGTTGGAGCATCATTCGGAGGATTCAGCGTATATTGGCTGGCAGGTAACCACGACGGACGCTTCAAGGCTTTTATTGCTCATGATGGTATCTATAACACTCAACAACAATATGTAGAAACCGAGGAGATGTGGTTTCCCAACTGGGATTTGAAATCTGCACCATGGCACAAGACTTCGGAAGGCGAGATGCAGAAAGCATACCGAGAAAGCCCTCACCTCTATGTAGATAAATGGGACACTCCTATTTTGTGCATACATGGTCAACGCGATTTCCGCATTGAATATACCCAGGCAGAAAGTGCTTTCAACGCTGCCCGACTAAGAGGTATTGACGCTCAGTTACTGCTCTTCCCTGATGAAAACCACTGGGTTCTGAAACCTCAGAACGGTATTCTATGGCAAAGGACATTCTTCCGATTCCTAGACAAACACTTAAAAAAATAAAATAGGTTTTTAGGTTCTTCGGTTTAAGTCTTCTCCCATATAAACCTAAGGACACAAAAAGTAAGAACCATCAAATCAAAAAAAACAAAAAACATGTCAAATCAGACTACTAAAACTTTACGCGACTCGGCAGCCATTCGCTGGACAGCCTTGTTACTTTTGGCACTTGCCATGTTCTGTGCATACATTTTCATGGACATTCTCTCGCCCATCAAGGACCTCATGCAGGAACATCGTGGCTGGGATAGCGCCTCGTTTGGCCGTATGCAGGGAGCCGAAGTATTCCTCAACGTTTATGTTTTCTTCCTCATCTTTGCAGGTATCATCCTCGACAAGATGGGTGTGCGCTTCACTGCAGTACTGTCTGGGGCGGTGATGCTGCTTGGCGGTATAATTAAATATTATGCCATCAGCGAAAGCTTCATTGGTACTGATCTCGAAGCGTGGTTTACTACACACCTAAACTGGAATGGAGAACTGCCTATTATTGGTCCCATACTTCCATTTGTCGATGGTATGCCAGCATCAGCTAAACTGGCTGCATTAGGATTTATGTTCTTCGGTTGTGGCTGCGAGATGGCTGGTATCACTGTGAGCCGCGGTATCGTGAAATGGTTCAAAGGACGTGAGACGGCACTTGCCATGGGTTCGGAAATGGCTCTGGCACGTCTCGGAGTAGCTACATGCATGATTTTCTCGCCCTATTTTGCAAAACTGGGAGGCGAGATTAATGTGGACAACTCTGTGAAGTTTGGTGTTGTACTGCTCTGCATAGCGCTGATGATGTTCATCGTATATTTCTTCATGGATCGCAAACTCGACATGCAGACTGGTGAAGCAGAAGAGAAAGATGACGAGTTCAAACTCAGCGACCTCGGCAAGATATTTACCAGCCTGGGATTCTGGCTTGTAGCACTGCTCTGTGTGCTCTATTACAGTGCAATCTTCCCATTCCAAAAATATGCTGTCAACATGTTGCAGTGCAATCTTACACTTAACCCCGCCGAGCCTGGCACATTCTGGGGAGGCGATGTGGTGACATGGGTGCAATACGCACTGATGCTCATAGTGGCAGCAGCTTCTTTCTCCAGTAATTTCATTAAAAACAACCGCGCACTTAAATACTGTCTTATGAGTCTCGCAGTTGTTACACTCGTTGCATATTGCTACATGGGATATATGCGGGGCACGGCGGAGACTATTTTTGCCGTCTTCCCATTGCTTGCTGTTGCTATCACGCCTATATTGGGCAATTATGTTGACCATAAAGGTAAGGCAGCATCAATGCTCATGCTGGGCAGCATCTTGCTCGTGGTTTGCCACCTAACATTTGCATTCGTACTCCCTGCATTCAAGGGTGATGCTGTTGGAGGCACCATTATCGCCTATGTAACAATCCTCGTATTGGGTGCCTCGTTCTCGCTCGTACCTGCAGCTTTGTGGCCCAGTGTGCCAAAACTCGTTGACGAGAAAATAATCGGCTCTGCCTACGCTGCAATCTTCTGGATTCAGAACATCGGACTTGGACTATTCCCAGCCTTGATAGGCATTGTGCTGAACAATACCAACGAGACAGGGCGTGCTGCTCATGAGCTTGATTATACCTGGGCTCTCGTTATGCTGGCAGCATTGGGTATAGCCGCACTGCTGATATCCATATATCTCCGCGCCGTGGACAAGCGTAAAGGCTACGGACTGGAAGAACCAAATATCAAGTGATTGTTACAAAAACAACATTTTTCTCATATACAGCACTCCCGCAAGGTTCTGTAACCTTGCGGGAGTGCTGTTTTTAGTTCACAAAGGCTTTAACCTGAGGATTGTACATAGAATTATTTCTGTCCATACATTATATAAATATATATGTGTACGAAATACATCTGGCAAAGAGAATCATAAGAGGGATTACTGAAAACTTTGTAAAAAAACAAGAGCCTTCAAGAAAAATCTTTTGAAGGCTTTTATATAAGGAACTTTGCAGTTCTCCACATACCCCGGCTGAGTGTGCGGGCTTGTATTGTAAGTGGTATGCGTAAAGTTTGGGGTAGTGGGAATTCTTCTTGTAGATTGTGTGCCTCAGCATTAAGTCCTGCGGCGCGACATTCTTCTGCAAGTATGAGTGCCCTGGCAGCTAATGCTTTGGCTGCGCGTGGATTGTTGCCTATGAGGCTGCGAACTTTACGTAGGGCTTGCGCCACCGCTGCTATATTCTGGCGTGGCTGCATGGCTGTAAGGCTTTGGGGATGTTGATAAATCTTATGGTATGCTTTGTCGAGCCAATGAATATGCGCCCCTTGTGCAAGAATACGTATGCCTAATTCCCAGTCGTTCCACTTTTCCAATGTCTCATCCCAGCAACCAACGTCTATAAGCACTTTGCGGGAAAGCAACATACTTTGTGTTGACAACATTCCCGTGAGTATCTGGTCGGTAAGTTTATTGTCGGAATTAGTATAACGAACACGTTTTTTCCCGTCTGGAAAGATAAGTGTTGTTGGTGCTGCCACTATGTCTATAGATGTCTTTACCTCTGATTGGGCAGTCTGGAGAATTTGCAAGGCAACGTCAAGAAATGTCGGAGAAATGACATCGTCGGAATCGAAAAAATAAAGATATGGTGCAGTAGATGCTTCAATTCCTGTGTTTCTGGCTTTAGCAGCTCCTCCAGTTTGTTCAGAAAGATTCAGTATTTCAAAATCTGCTGTGCTATGCAGAGCGGCAAAGTCACGACATATACGTGGCGAGCTGTCGGTGCTATTGTTGTCGATGAGCAAAAGCTGTAACGGTCGACATGTAATTAACAACATAGAACGCAACGTCCTTGGAAGAAAATCTTCCCGGTTGCGATAGGGCAGTATTATTGAAACTACAGGGTTCAAAATGATTCCTAGGTTCTTTGGCTGTTGAAAGGAAAGACTACAATTTCCCTGTTTCTATGTAACGTATGCCAGATAGCATATCTTTGTAGAAATGCAGACGCTGGGCATAGGAAAATTCAGTGAGGCTGGCTGCGTATTTTAGAGAACGAGCCGCGGCACCAATGGGACCATACAAAGTGCATAGAACAGCTCCTTTGGCTCGACGTACTGCAGCAAATGTGCGAAAACGCTTGCCTGTAGTGTGGGCATCTGTCTGAACAACGGTCTCAGGAATGTAGATTATCTTCAGTCCTTGCTGAAAGGCATCATGCAGAAAGATTTCTTCTTCGCCACAGGCGAGATATTTTGAACCTAACCCAAAGCGTTCATCAAACAAAGGCAGGTCGGTTCTGCGACGCATGGCAATCTCTACGGAGCTAAAATGTGTGCCGCGTGGACGCTTGGCGTAGATATATGGCACTTCTGAGTACTTCTTTATGAACTGACCTTCACCGTCGATTGCTCTGAAACAGATGATATCGGCTTTGGGATATTTTCTGAAATTGTAAATGATGCGTTCTAAGTATGATGGTTCGTAGCGCGTATCGTCATCAGAAAGCAGTAGAATATCGCCTGTTGCGTTTCGCAGTGCATTGTTCCTGTTGGCTGAGATGCCTCTGCCATCGAGGGGTACGATTTTCACATCGTGGCGATTAGAGAGACTTTCAGGCACCTCCAGACGAACAGTGCCTGTCTGCTGCCATGATACAAGATACTTAACTTGCGACATGGGGGGGAGAAGCACATCGGGCACCTTCAAAATGCCTTCATTTATGGTAGATATGAGTATTTCAAGGTTTGGATTTTGCATATATTGCTGGTTAGATTAGTTAACAAAAGAACAAATGACTCTAAGTTTTTTTCAATGTGCTATGTTGAACGTATGTAGCGAATGCCTTCGTAGAAGTGCCGCATGAGTGTGAAGAAATGCGCCATGCCATTGCGCGATGCGTCAAAAGCAAAGTGAAAGCATTTGCTCCAGGCACGGACACCATATTTATAGTACATGATAGCTCCATAACTACGCTGCACTCCAGGGTCTACATAAATCATAGACTTCTTAAGTAGGGTAGAAGTCTCTACAGTCTTTATGGGGAAGAACTTCATGCTGAGTTTTGCACGCTTGGCATCTTCCATCCATATCTCTTCCTCGCCGCATGTAAGGAATTTGGTCCCAAGACCGAAACGTTCGTCAAATCTAACGTATCCCTGCACATTCTCGCGCTGACATGCCATTTCGATGGCTGACACGATGTATTCTTCTGGCATATCGCTAAGTACACGCTCCTCGGACGGATAGTTCTTCAATGGTTTGCCGGTATAGGTACTTGCGGTGAAGAATGCAACGTCGAGTTTAGGGTTTTCTTCAAAAACTTTCCTCAGCACTTGAAAGCATTCGGGAGTGAGGCGCGAGTCGTCGTCTGCATACATAACGATGTCCGAAGTAGCTTTCTCCATGGCAAGATTCCTATTTGCAGATAGTCCTTGACCAAAGTATTTATATATCTTCACATCGGCACGTGAGAGGAGCTCGTCGGGCACTAGCTCAAGATACCTTTCATCGGTATATTGATATGACACTATGTAGTTCACTCCTTCCTGAGGCGGGAATAGTATGTCCTTGACACGTACGATGCCTTTGTTGAGAGTGCATATCAGTATGTCTATTGTCATATTGATTGGTTTAAATTTCAAATTATGGTATTAGTGATGCTCTTATATTCGCAAAATTATAAATTATTTTGGATAATGATTAACGGTTTCGATGATATAATCTATTTCTTCTGCTGCAAGAAATGGAGTCAGCGGTAGGCTAACTTCATGCTCAGCCCATTGTTCGGCAACTGGGAATGAGAGAGTATTGTACTGAGTAAAAGCTTTCTGACGATGGCAAGGGATAGGGTAGTGTATGGCTGTCTCTATGCCCTTTTCGGACATGTATTGCTGAAATTCTCTTCTGTTATCAACTCGCAGTGGATATACATGGAAAACGCTATCGACAACATTTCCTTTGTAAGGTACTGTAACAGCTTTGTTACTTATCTGAGAAGAATATCTATAAGCTATACTTCTGCGCTTTGCATTGTCTTCGTCCAAAAGCTGAAGTTTCAAGGATAATACAGAGGCATTGAGCTCATCTAGCCGGGAATTTTCTCCGTTCTGAAGATGAATATATTTTTCTTCAGCTCCATAATTTGCAATTCTTCGTGCCATATTGGCAAATTCCTCATCATTTGACACTATAGCGCCTGCATCAGCAAGGGCACCTAGGTTCTTTGTGGGATAGAAACTATATGCTGCTGCAGCCGAGAGATTTCCAGGCTTAATATTGTTTATAGTGGCTCCATGACACTGTGCGGCATCTTCAAGCAAAACAAGTCCTTGTTCTTCTGAGAGCTTACGCAAAACACCCATGTTGCACATCTTTCCATACAGGTGAACGGGAATGATACACCGAGTTTTTGATGTAACAGCTGCTGGCAATGAATCTATGTCCATCAAACCGTTGTCGTCAACATCGACAAAAACCACCCTTAGCCCAGCATTTACTACCGCCATAGCTGTTGCCACAAAGGTTAGTGTCGGGACTATCACCTCGCAGTCGTCATCCCAGCCATGCAATTTTTTCAATGACATCAAGGATATTTTCAGGGCATCATAACCATTGCCTACTCCTACGCAATATTTATTTCCAGTATATTGCGCAAAGTTTTGCTCAAAAGACTTCAGACAAGCTCCATTAAGATAGCTACCCGAAGTGATAACTCTCTGAACTCGTTCCAATAACTCAGGCTGAAAGCTATCCGAAATCCTACTCAGTTCAAGATATTTTATATTCATAGGTATCGTAACAAATTCCACGTCCGCCAAGACCTTCCTTCTGGAAGAGGAGCCCTTCGTTCAAGATACTTCCACCTTGTTCCGTAGAAATTCCAAAATCAAAAAATTTAGCATTTCTAAAGTGAATCTTACATATTATTTCATGGAAGAGATAGTCCAATGCTCCATATTTCCTTCCTTCTTCATCTGCTGCAATATACTGTGCATGCACTACTAAATCAGACTTATATAGCACGCATCCAGCAATAACTTTACCATGGCTCAACACTGTATGCAATGAAATCTCATCAGGAAATCGCTCGCTAAGAAACTTTATCTCATCAAGAGTATGCACTGGTCTGACACCATGTCGCTTCAAAAGATTTTCTTCCAAGAGCTGCCAAAAGCCATCAAGATATGATGCATCTTCACTGATTTCCAAAGACATAGCTAAGGCTGTTTTGAGCTTACGCTGCCTTAGATGGGAGAAGGGTAGGGGTACACTTAAATCTACTGTCGAGGATAGGCTTCGTCGCAAAAGTTTAGCTCCATGCTGGTAAAGCCAATATAGGTCCTCTTCACAGGGATATTTATGATAAATATGTGGGGCAGGGCTATATATTAAACTCCGCATACCAAGTTTTGAGAAGTATGCCATGGCTAAACCAAAAATTTGGCAAACTTCGTCATAGTGGCAATCAGATCCTAAAAGGAGACCTCCATATGTGAGCCCTTTGTGCGAATATATTGTCTGTTCTTCAATATTCGCAGGAAGGAGCGCAATAAGTTTTCCTTTATCATTATAGAACATAAGAGAGGAATCACAAAATCGGTCAGAATGATAGTCCATATATCTGCGATCGTGAAGAAAAGTAGAATTACGGGATTGCTGTACAAAGTCATTCCATGCACAAAAATCCTTTTCTGTATATTGCTTTATTTCAATCATTTGACAGAATTAAGTTCAAGCAGAAAGTCATTAAAGGAATTGATATACCCCGAAGCATCATATTCCTTAGAAGCAAAGCAAAGAAGCACGCACCCTGCAGAGAAATCAGAAAACCTGCACCAGCACATCTCAGGAATTATCAATCCCTTGTTAGGACGATCAAGAGTATAACGAGTCGTACCAGAAGCATCCGTCAGCTCTACATCTACAGTGCCATTGATGGCAAAAACAATTTCTTTACAGACCTTATGCGCATGCTCACCGCGAACCATATCATTCTTAACTCCATAAATCCAAAAAACTCTTTTTACATCAAAAGGAATAAGTCGCACTAAAGAGTCAACACATGTCAATGTGCCGCGTTGGTCAGT
>JAFYFI010000085.1 GCA_017543785.1 Alloprevotella sp. | reverse complement strand
GCCCTTTTGGCGTAGCGTACGCAGCGTCTCCTGCATCAAATGGAAAGCGCCAATGCTATGCTGCTGGCGCGTATGCTGCGCCCCGGGAAACACCAGCCCCGACATGCCAAGCTGCCTTATGCGCCCCAAGCGCTGAAAGTAGGGGTGAGCCACGATATCCGTAAGCAACCCACGCGGAATCTGCGTAAAACCATAAACAGGGTCGTTGATGAGCAAAGGAGTAGTTTTCATTGCCTTTCGTAAAAAATATATTTCCGCCGCGAAGTTACGGAAAATATGTCATTTAGAACTTCCAGAAAGCAGACAGAGTAAAAAATGCATCAGAAGAACCTATATAAAACATATAAAAACATCACCTTTCTTCTTATTAAAATATAAGTGTTGGTTTCTTGTTGTGCATGATTTTCATTATTTTTGCCTTTTGGAATATAAAACACAAAAAAATATGCTAACAATAAAACAAATTCTTGAGGATAAAGCTGGCGTGGTGCGCGGGCTGGAGAAGAAACATTTCAATGGTGCAGCCGAGGCTATCGACGCCGTAATTGCCGCTGACAATCGCCGCCGCGAGGCTCAGCAACAGGTGGATGAACTGAAAGCACAGGTGAATCAGATATCCAAAAGCATAGGCGGACTGATGAAAGAAGGCAAGCGCGACGAGGCTGAACAAGCAAAGGCTCGCGTGGCTGAGATAAAGCAGAAATCTGCCGAACTGGAGGAGTTGATGAAAAAGGCTACTGAAGAACGCACACAGCTGCTGCTCCAGATACCTAACCTGCCCTACCCTGAAGTTCCAGAAGGAACAGGCGCAGAGGACAATCTTGTTGTAAAGCAGGGAGGCAAACTTATCGAACTGCCGGAAAATCCCCTACCCCACTGGGAACTAGCCAAGAAATACAATCTTATAGACTTCGATCTCGGCGTGAAGATAAGCGGCGCTGGTTTTCCTGTCTATGTAGGCTGGGGAGCTCGTCTGCAAAGAGCTCTCATAAACTTCTTCCTCGACGAAGCACGCAAGGCAGGATACACTGAGATTATGCCGCCGACGGTGGTAAATGCCGCCAGCGGATATGGCACAGGACAGCTGCCCGACAAAGAGGGACAGATGTACCACTGCGAGATAGATGACCTCTACTTGATTCCTACGGCTGAGGTGCCCGTGACAAACATTTATCGCGACGTCATCCTCGACGAGAAAGACCTGCCGATAAAGAACTGTGCCTATACGCAGTGCTTCCGCCGCGAGGCTGGCAGCTATGGCAAGGATGTGCGCGGCCTGAACCGCCTGCACGAGTTCTCAAAGATAGAGATTGTACGCATAGACAAGCCTGAGCATAGCGCTGAGAGCCACCAGGAAATGCTCGACCACGTAGAAGGCTTACTGCAAAAACTCGAACTGCCCTACCGCATCCTGCGTCTTTGTGGCGGCGACATGAGTTTCACCGCTGCCGTATGCTACGACTTCGAAGTGTATAGCGAGGCACAGCAACGCTGGCTGGAGGTAAGCTCTGTTTCAAACTTTGACACGTACCAGGCAAACCGTCTGCAGTGCCGCTACCGTGGCGCCGACAAGAAGATTCAGCTCTGCCACACGCTCAACGGTTCTGCCCTCGCCCTGCCGCGCATCGTTGCTGCCCTGCTCGAGGATTTCCAGACTCCAGAAGGCATACGCATACCGAAAGCACTGCAACCCTACATGGGTACAGACATCATAAAATAATGCGCATCCTATCCATAGACTACGGAAAACGCCGCACAGGCATAGCAGTGACCGACCCTCTGCAAATCATTGCCAACGGACTGACGACTGTCGAGACGAAAGAGTTGATGACGTTTCTCAAAGATTATTTTGAGAAAGAGGCTGTAGAGAGAGTGGTCATCGGACTACCAATGCAGCCTAACGGGCAGCCGTCGGAGAATGCCGCAAGGGTACGCAGCTTTGCCGGGCAGTTTAGAAAGACGTTTCCTAACATGCCCTTAGACTTCTACGACGAACGCTTCACTTCGGTGATTGCCCACAGAGCAATGATTGACGGAGGCATGCCCATGATGAAACGCCGCGACAAAGCCATAGTAGATGAGATAAGCGCCTGCATCATCCTGCAGGACTATATGCAACGTAAAAGACAAGACTTATGACACTACCTATTTATACTTACGGACAACCCGTACTGCGCAAGGTGGCAGAGGACATACCTCTCGACTACCCTAACCTGAAAGAGCTCATAGCCGACATGTTCGAAACAATGTATAAGAGCGATGGCGTAGGGCTGGCAGCGCCACAGATAGGCAAGCCTATTCGCCTGGTTGTAGTGACGCTTGATGTCCTGAAGGATGAATATCCTGAATATGCCGACTTCAACCGCGCCTACATCAATCCGCACATCGTTGAATACGACGACTCCGAGACGGTCTCCATGGAAGAAGGTTGCCTCAGTTTGCCTGGCATTCACGAGCCCGTGCGCCGTCCCACGCGTATCAGGATGCAGTGGGTTGACGAAGAACTCAAGGCTCACGACGAGTGGATAGAGAGCTACCTCGCCCGCGTACTGCAGCACGAAGTGGACCACCTCGAAGGAAAAGTATTCACCGACCGCATCGCACCACTGCGCAAGCAACTTGTGAAGAGCAAACTCAGCGCATTGCAGCGCGGAAAGGTGAACTGCAGCTATCGAGTAAAGCCCATAAGATAGAAGGAAATACATGGTTGTCGGAAACACGCAACAAAGACAGCCAAGCAAGAAACAGTCCAAGAACTGCTCAAAAAAAACTACGAAACGCATGAATAGTAAGTTATCGGAAAATTCGTGGCATTCGTATAAGTTGATGCAGTTCTTGGGCTGTTTCGTCTTCATAATAATGTCGGGTAGCGTACGCGCACAAATTAATGTAGAAAACGTCATAACCATGGGGCGCCATGCACTCAGTGTTGACGACAACATTTCTGCCATACGCTATTTCACACAAGCGATAGAAGCTCGCCCCACACACAGTCGCGCCTATTACCTAAGGGCTTATGCCAAGTTCATACTGGAAGACTATGGTGGCGCTGAGGCTGACTGCACAAAATCGATAGAGCTGAACCCCTTCATTGCCGAGACTTATCAGCTTCGAGGTCTATGCCGTCTTCACATCAAGGACTTCAGAGGCTCCATCAGCGACTATAGCTACACCCTTCGCGAACTCCCCAAAGACGAAGCGGCACTCTTCAACACTGCACTCTGCCATACAGAACTCCATGAACCCGACAGTGCTGAAATGTTTATAGACAAGTTTCTGGAGGAAAGTCCCAAATTCTATCGTGCATACATCTTGAAGGCACAGATTGCCCTTGAAGAGCGGCACGACACATTGCACGCCCTCGCCTTGGCAGACACAATTATAGCCCTACACCGAGAAGAGCCTATAGCATGGCTGCTGAAAGGAGAGCAAGCATTGAAGAAGAAAGACTATGCCCTTGCCGACTCCTTCCTAACTGAAGCCATACGATACCAGCAGCCTCCAAACTTCATGCACCACCTGATGAGAGCAGAGGTGCGGCACTCACTAAACCTTTTCGGCGCTGCGCTTGAAGACTACGACAAAGTCATCGAGATTATACCTGAACACTTCGTTGCCCACTACAACCGAGGACTCCTCAGGGCACTCGTAGGAGACGACAACAGAGCTATTGAAGACTTCGACTTTGTGCTCAACGTGGAACCCGACAACACCCTGGCGCGCTACAATAGGGCTATGCTTCGCGAACAAACCGGCGACCTGCGCGGCGCCATTGCCGACTACAGCGATCTCATACGCTCCTACCCCGACTTCCTCTACGGCTACCATGCGCGTGCCCAGCTGCGGCGCAAATTGGGAGACCACCGCGGAGCAATGAACGACGAGACGATACTGGCTCGGCACAACCTCGATGTTGCCTTTGCAAAACCTCGCCGACACAGTTTCAGAAAAGTCAGAAAGCGCAGTGAACACGAACTCGACAAGTACGACCAACCCATTGCTGCCATTGAGAGCAACAACGACACTGTGCGCATCTTTGGCGACAACATCTTCGGAAAAGTACAGAACATACCCGTCAGCCTAGAACTCATGCCGCCGCCTATGCTCACGCTCCTTTCCGCAGGAGGCTCGCTGCAGAACAGCATAACGCCACTGGAGGAACTCGAAAAGCTATCAAGGAAGATAAATCGTACCTTCTCCTACAAACTTAACCGACGCACAGGCGAGAGACTCTCATCGGCAGCAAAGCTGTGTCTCACAGCGAATTTTGACAACCACAGCAACGTTAGTCAGGCTATAATGCTACAGAGAATTGACTCCGACCCATCAGCCGAAAACGAGCTCTCTCCTTGCGACAAAGCGCTTCTAAAGAGCGTACTGCTGAGGCAAAGCGGCGACATTTCCCTCTCCAGAGTCATGTGCGACAGTGCCGTCATCATGCAGCCCGATGCTATGCTCCCCCGTCTGAACCGCATATCTCTGCTCATGCTTCAGCTACCAGAGGACAAGAAGAACATTGAGGCAGAGGCTCTCATAAAAATGGCAGAAGCCGACATTTCTTTCCTAGAGCAACACGCCCCACCTCATGCCGCAGTATGCTATGCAAAAGGATGCCTGCTGGCAACGCAAGGACGCTATACGGAATCTCTGAAAGCATTCGACGATGCCATAGCACTCGACAACGAATTTGCCGAGGCATACTACAACAGAGCACTTGCCCGCCAGTTCCTCGGAGGAGAAACTCATCTTGTCGAGAACGACCTTAGCCATGCAGGAGAGTTGGGACTCCATGCAGCATATGGCATGCTGAAACAAATACGCAGAAAGCCCTAGTCATCCCTCTACCCTGCTACTGCATGGTGCATGGTGCAAACAAAGTTTTTCGCCTTACAGGATTTTGGCATATGTTTTATAACCCTGTAAGATATTTTTTTGGTAATTTAGCAGAAATTTTTCAGGACACATCCTTATGGAAGACTTCATACATTTACACGTACATACCCAATATTCCGTTCTCGACGGGCAGGCAAGCATAAAGAAGCTCCTATCGAAAGCTGTTGCCGACGATATGAGAGGCATGGCTATGACCGACCACGGAAACATGATGGGAATAAAAGAATTCTTTAATTCCGTAAAAAAACTCCACTCACAAGGTCGAGAAGAGATAAAGACCTACTCACAAGTGCCAGATGAAGAGAGTGAGTCGGATCGCAAAGCCCGTGAAGCCAAGCTACGCAAAGCCGAGCTCAAAGCAAACTTCAAGCCCATCTTCGGCTGCGAAATGTACGTGGCGCGCCGCACCATGTACGACCGCGAGGGCAAACAAGACCAAAGCGGTAACCACCTCATAGTACTTGCAAAAAACGAGACTGGCTACCACAACCTCATCAAGCTCGTTTCAAACGCATGGACCGACGGATTCTACATGCGCCCCCGAACAGACCACAGCCAACTGGAGAAATACCACGAAGGACTCATCGTCTGCTCAGCCTGCCTTGCCGGTGAGGTACCTGCCAAGATACTAAAAGGCGATATCGAAGGCGCAGAAAAAGCCATACTATGGTTTAGGCAAATCTTTGGCGAGGACTATTATCTGGAGCTACAGCGCCACGAAGTAAAAGACCCGGCACAAAGAGCCAATCGCGAAACATTCCCCCTACAGCAAATCGTAAACAAGGAACTCATACGTCTGGCAAAGAAACACGACATCAAGCTAATATGCACCAACGATGTCCACTTCGTTGACGAAGAGAACGCAGAAGCCCACGACCGCCTCATCTGCCTCTCCACTTCAAAGAATCTCGACGACCCCACACGAATGCTCTACTCCAAACAAGAGTGGTTCAAGACAAAGGCTGAGATGAATGCCATTTTCTCCGATGTGCCGCAAGCACTGGCAAACACATGCGAAGTACTCGACAAGGTGGAAACCTACGACATCGACCATGCCCCCATCATGCCAAACTTCGACATACCTGCCGACTTTGGCACTGAAGAAGAGTACCGCCAGCGCATCACAAAGGAACAACTTTACGAAGAATTCACTCGCGACGAAAACGGAAAAGAGATTCTCACACGCGAAGAAGGAGAAAAGAAAATACAAAAACTCGGCGGCTACGACAAGCTATACCGCATAAAGTTTGAGGCAGACTATCTGGCAAAGCTCTCATACGAAGGGGCAGAGCGCCGATACGGCAAGAAGCTGAGCAAAGAAGTAAAGGAACGCATCAACTTTGAACTCCATGTCATGAAGACCATGGGATTCCCTGGATACTTCCTCATCGTACAGGACTACATCAACGAAGCACGCAACAAACTGGGCGTCAGCGTAGGTCCAGGTCGTGGCTCAGCAGCAGGTAGTGTAGTAGCCTACTGCCTTGGCATCACACAAATCGACCCTCTGAAATACGACCTCCTTTTCGAGCGTTTCCTCAACCCCGACCGCATATCGCTCCCCGATATCGACGTAGATTTCGACGACGACGGCAGAGGACGTGTCCTCGATTGGGTAACCAATAAATACGGAGAAGAAAACTGTGCCCATATCATAACCTATGGCACCATGGCAACTAAGATGGCTCTCAAGGACGTAGCTCGCGTAGAGCAACTCCCCATAGCCGAGAGCAACCGTCTTTGCAAACTCATCCCCGACCGCTTGCCCGACGACAAAAACGGCAACCCCATACCCCTAAACCTGGAAAATGCCGTCAAAGCCATCCCCGAATTGCAAGAAGCAGAAGCCTCTGACGACATTCGCATACGCGAGACATTCAAATACGCACGAATGCTTGAAGGCAACGTCAGGAGCACTGGAGTACATGCTTGCGGATTCATCATCTGCAAAGATAAAATCAGCGACTGGGTACCCGTCTCAACAGCCGAAGACAAAGAAAGCGGCACACGACTACGCTGCACACAGTACGAAGGCAAAGTCATCGAAGAGACAGGACTAATAAAGATGGACTTCCTAGGCTTAAAGAACCTCAGCATCATTAAAGAAGCCCTCGAAAACATAGAACTCTCACTAGGCATAAAACTCGACATCGACTCCATCCCCATTGATGACCCCGTCACATATCAACTCTTCAGCGACGGACTCACAATAGGTACCTTCCAATTCGAGTCGGTAGGCATGCAGCGCTATTTGCGCGAACTCAAGCCAACCACACTCGGCGATCTCATAGCGATGAACGCCCTCTATCGTCCAGGGCCCATGGCATACATTCCACAATTCATCAACCGCAAGCATGGCAAGGAACCCATAACCTACGACCTGCCCTGCATGGAAAAATATCTCAAGGACACCTACGGCATCACTGTCTATCAAGAACAAGTCATGCTCCTCTCACGCGAGATAGCAGGATTTACCCGAGGCGAGAGCGACACCCTGCGCAAAGCTATGGGCAAAAAACTTAGAGACAAGCTAGACGCCATGTACCCCAAGTTCATCAAGGGCGGCACAGAGCGCGGATATAATCCAAAAATTCTCGACAAGATATGGAAAGACTGGGAATCATTCGCCTCCTACGCATTCAACAAGAGCCACGCCGCCTGCTACGCATGGATAGCATACCAGACCGGATATCTCAAAGCCAACTACCCCGCCCAGTACATGGCTGGCGCCATGAGCCGCAACCTCGACAAGCTTGATGAAATTACTAAACTCATGGACGAATGTCAGGCACTCAATATCAAAACCCTGGGGCCCGACATCAACGAGTCGTTCACCAAGTTCAGCGTAAACCACGCCGGCGACATACGCTTCGGTCTTGCCGGCGTCAAAGGAGTGGGCAAAGCAGCCGTGCAAGCCATACTACAGGAACGCAAAGAACGCGGCACCTTCACTTCCA
The DNA here is from genome assembly GCA_017543785.1 of Alloprevotella sp. Classification (GTDB taxonomy): domain Bacteria; phylum Bacteroidota; class Bacteroidia; order Bacteroidales; family Bacteroidaceae; genus Alloprevotella. The sequence continues at coordinate 13,278 of JAFYFI010000085.1, read as the reverse complement.
TCTACGACCTCATCGAACGCGTCAACCTCCAAGCCTGCGGAAAGAAAAATCTGGAAAACCTTGCCGTAGCAGGAGCCTTCGACAGTTTCCAGATTCCACGCGAAGCCTACCTCGCACCCATCAACACTAGAGGCGAAACATTTCTTGACACTCTCATAAAGTACGGCACGCAGTATCAGCAAGAAAAACAGCAATCCACAAACACACTCTTCGGCGACTTCGGAGCCATAGAGATTGCCAAGCCGCAGCCCCCAACGCAATACCCCAAGTGGTCCCTCGTTGAACGCCTCAATCGTGAACGCGAACTCATAGGCATATTTATTTCCGGACATCCCCTTGACGAGTATCGACTAGTCATCGACCATCTTTGCGACTTCCATGCCTCAGACCTCGCAGACATCACGCCCTACAAGGGCAAGGAAGTAAAACTCGGGGGCATCGTCTCCGCCTCCAAAGAAGCCCTCACCAGTAAAGGCACCACCTTCGGTCGTGTCAAGATAGAAGACTACAACGGCAGCGGCGACTTTGTCATCTTCGGCGACACATGGGCACGCTACAGAGGCTACCTCACACCAGGCAGCGCCATACTTATCACAGCACGCATCAGTGAACGACGCTACAACCCAGGCGAACTCGACTTCAACGTAAGCAACGTTCAGTTCCTTGCCGACGTAAGCCAGAAAGCCTTCACTCAGCTGCAAATCACAGTGCCATTACAAGAGTTCAGCCCCCAAATGTCCGAAGAGCTCACACAGCTCATCACTCCTGCAACGAAGAACGACAAAGCCGTGAAACTCACAATCCTCATCCACGACCTGCATAACAAAATCAAGCTCCCCATCAGTCCCAAAGACTATAGCATAAAGCTCACATCAAATCTCATACAGTACATCCGAAACAACGAACATCTGGAATATCAACTCAAATAAAAACAACAAACCTAAAAACAGAAAAAATGGAAATCACAGAAAAAAATCTCCCTGAGCTCCTCGCGAGCGGAAAACCCGTAGTCATCGACTTCTTTGCTACCTGGTGCGGACCATGCCGCCGCGTCTCCCCCATCATCGACGAGCTTTCGCAGAAATATGCCGGAAGTGTGAACATCGGCAAGTGCGACGTTGATGCCGAAGAAGGCCTCGCAGCACAATTTGGAGTGCGCAGCATCCCGACCGTAGTATTTATCAAAGACGGAAAAGTTTTCGACACCCAGATAGGCGCAGCAGCACAAAGCGTCTTTGAAGAAAAGATAGAAGCAATGCTCTAGCAGCACTGACAACCCCCAAAAACGACAGCCCCCTGAATATCTACAGTGGGGCTGTCATAGCATTTACTCAAAACTTTTAGTTCTTACACAACGAGACAGACTGTATTTTCCAACCACCACCTCTCCCGCACGCTGTAGCATAGAAGAAAAACAATTCTGATGACTCTAAGCAGAAAGACATACATTCGGCAATGCACAATTCTCATACTAGGATTTCTCCTTTCACTACCGCTTCATGCACAAGAAGCGTCAACCTGGGAGGATTTCTGTGAAGAGTATTTCAACGTCGACGAGGAGAATACAGTTTCTATGGAAGACGTGATGGAAGTGCTGGAAGGCTACATAGTTCATCCGCTAAACCTTAACACTGCTTCTCGCGAAGACTTGCTCGGGCTACCATTCATCAATGATGCCCAAGCGGATTCGATTATTGCATTCAGGGAGAATAAACACGGGTTTCTCTCTATGGGCGACCTGATGTTCATCCAAAACCTGTCGTTCAACGATAGAAGATATCTTCACCTCTTCACACGAGTGGGTGAGAAAGAGAGCAACGTAGGGCAATTGAGAAAAAGACTCTTTGGCGGAAAACACACGATAGAAACTCGACTGGACATCCCTCTATACACAAGGGCTGGGCAAACGGATATCCCTAATGATATTCTAGAGAAATACCCCAATAGAAAATACCTAGGTAACGGCATAAAAAACATTGTGCGCTACAGATATTCATATTCGCGCAATGTGATGTATGGCATCACTTTGGAGAAGGATGCTGGAGAGCCTTTTGGAAATAGGAAAAACTACCCTTACGATTACATGTCGGCTTATTTCCTCTACGAGTTGCCAAACCAAAAGGCACGTTTTTTGGTGGGGGACTATCGCATAGCCTCAGGTCAGGGACTAATAGTAGGAAATGGATTTATCACCTCTCCCATGTTCCTGCTCGATGCTGCAATAAAGCATAAGGAATTCTTTCGTCCTCATACAGGCACAGAGGAAAATGAATTTTTCCGTGGAGCAGCAGCCAACCTGTATCTAAAAAATCTACACGTTTCACTCTTTGCCTCGTACAACAAGGTGGATGCCAGTATGAAGGACGGAACGGTGAAGACACTTCTGTCCACAGGACTACACAGAACATCGGGAGAACTTAACAGCAAGAATGCCGTAGGCACCTTCGTTGTTGGAGGACGTATGAGCTATGTGAAGTCAAGATGGGAAATAGGTATTACTGGTTTATACTCATTATATAATAAGACTATCGACCCAGACAGACTGGGATATAACGATTTTTTCTTCCGCGGAAGGTCTATGTTTGGTATTGGCGCAGACTGGAGGCTGAACTTCCGTCGATGGACAATAACCGGAGAGGTGGCAGCTGATAAAAACTTACACCCTGCACTTTCACAAACCATAGTTTTTCAACCTATTGATGAACTGTCGCTGACATTGCAGCACAGACATTTTTCAAAAAAGTTCGTTTCGTTACATGGCTCGACATTGCAGCAAGCTAACCGAGTGGCAAACGAACATGGCATTATGCTTGGAGGGAAATACAGCGGCATTAAAAACTTGGAACTGCGAGCCTATTTAGATGCTTACATCTTCCCGGGTGAAACATTTCTGGCACAAAGCAATGCTAAGGGAATCGAAGCTATGGCTCAGGGTAGCCTGAGACTAAGTCGCGGACTGACCTTGACTCTGAGATATAAAATGAGGAACAGGCAGCAAAATGTAACGGGATATAAGGGTATCATGGAATACAGACAAACTCACCGTGTGCAATGTACAACTACATTGGTACGTGAGAAGTTTCAAATAGCAGGCTCTTTATATGCTACTGCATCTACCCGACAAACTGACAGAACTAAGTTGGGCTGGGCTACTGCACTGCGCGCCACGTTGAAACCAAGCAAAAGATTCTCTGCATCGGCGTCGGCATCTCTATTCTTTACCGACGACTATAGTTCGGCCGTGTATATCTATGAGCCTAGACTGAGATATATGTTCACAAACACATCTCTCTTTGACCGTGGCTTTCGCATCATGGCGCAAGCGACGATGCATATTTGCAAATGGATGGAGATTAGTGCGCGATATGGTTGCTTGCACTATTTCAACAGAGAATATATTGGCACGGGAGCCCAGCTTATAGCTTCTCCTACTCAACAGGACTTGTCTGTTCAGGCTATATTTAAGTTTTAGCGATATTCGACAAATCGAAAAACTAAAAAGCCTATCGAATATCAGAGTAATTCTGGTAGTTGATAGAGTTTTGTGGAGTTACTGCCTTTTATGAGTATAAGTTTTCCTTTAGGTGGATTTTCTTTTATATAGTTTTTTACTGCTTCGACGTCGGAGAACCATTGGCAGCCATCGGCTGTGGCTGCTGTGCGGAACTCTTCGCCTACAAGCCACAGAGCTTCGGGGTGAAGTGTGACTGCAAGTTGCGAGATTTTCTGGTGCTCTGCCTGACTGTCTGCACCGAGTTCGCGCATAGCGCCGAGGATGAGTATCTTATGGTCATGGGGTATGTTGCCGAAATTATCGAGCGCTGCTGCCATACTGGTGGGGTTTGCGTTGTAGGCATCAACAATAAGTGTGTTGCTATGGGTGCGACGCAGTTCGCTGCGGCTATTTGTTGGGCGATAGTTCTGCAGGGCGTGACATATTTGCTCCGGAGAGACGTTGAAACGAAGTCCCACGCTGACGGCGGCAAGGATATTGGGTAGGTTATATGTGCCGATGAGCTGCGTAGCTATGGTGTATGTTTGGTTTCCTGTCTGCTGCGACTTCCAGCATACTGAAACGAATGGGTCGCATGATGTTACCTGACCTTCGACCATGGCATTGCTGCCGAGGTGCCCATAAGTGTATGTAGGTAGTCCCTGAGCGATGCGGCTGAGGTGTGGGTTGTCTTTGTCGATGAAGATGAATGGCTGTGGGCGATGTGTACCGTTGCGTTCCTGGGCTGACCGGCGCAGGTGGTCGTAAAGCTCGCCCTTGGTGCGCACTACCCCTTCAAAGCTCCCGAAGCCTTCGAGGTGGGCTTTGCCTACGTTGGTGATAAGTCCGCAGTCGGCATCGACTATCTCAGAGAGTGCATCTATCTCACCAGGGTGGTTAGCTCCGGTCTCTATTACTGCGACATCGTGCTGCGGCGTAAGGCGCAACAGCGTCTTGGGGACGCCTATATGGTTGTTAAGATTTCCCTGTGTAGAGAGCACGTTGTACTTCTGGGCAAGGACTGCGGTGCATAGTTCCTTAGTGGTGGTTTTGCCATTGGTGCCCGTTATCTGAAGGATGGGTGTGACAAGCTGGCGGCGGTGAAAGGCGGCAAGTTGTTGCATGGTCTGCAGCACATTGCTGACAAGGATATAGCGTTCATCTCCTTCTACGCAGCATTCAGGTTCATCTACAACGGCATAGGCGCAGCCTTTCTGAATGGCTTCGTGTGCAAAATGGTTGCCATTGAAATTGTCGCCTTTCAGGGCAAAAAAGATTGAGCCATCGGGACAATCACGTGTATCGGTTGTGATGATAGGATGACTCTGAAATATTTCGTATAGTCTGTACATGGTTGGCGAATTTTTAGGTTGGTAGGTTGTGGGGGTGGTTGTGCCCTAAAAACCAAAAGCCTATATGAACTTCTTTTTCTATATCTCTTCTATATTCACCAGTCCGTGGGTCACGGCATATATTGTCAGCCCACTTACAGAGCGAATGTGGAGCTTGGCTGTGAGATTTTTGCGATGTGTTATGACGGTTGTCAAGGCTACTCCAAGCTGACTGGCTATTTCTTTGTTGAGCATGCCGCGTACTATGAGTTTTAGGACGTCGGTTTCGCGCCTGGTTAGTTTAGGTGATGTCATGCCGTCGGGTTTTCCCATGTGTTGCGTGCCTGCCTTATGGTGTGCGGCATTGGCTAGCTGGAGCATGGAGCGCACCATATCCTGCTCGGGCTGGCAGACGTTGAAGAGTGGAAAACCTTGCATGGAGGGGCTGGCTTCTCCGTGTGCCATCACTACTACGCGTTGCAGGGTGCGTAACTCTGATGCATATCGTAGCAAAAAATGTGATGAGACGAAATGGTGGAAGAACTCTTGTCCTGATTCTTTAAGTTCCTCTATGCTCGTAAAGATTCTGGTGGCGCACATGGGCATCATGCGCTCTATGATGGAGCTCATTCCTATTCCCTCAAGTGTGTTGTCGGTAAGGATTGCTATTTGTGGGCTTTCCATGTCTATCTAAAAATTATTCCATCTCCTGTGTGAGTAGGCTTTCGAGTTCTTCTGCAGTGAGGCGGAGTCGCAGTTGTCCGTTGATGGCTGTGGAGATAGCTCCTGTCTCTTCCGAAACGACTATTGCTATGCAGTCGCTCTTCTGTGAGATACCTAGCGCAGCACGGTGGCGCAGTCCTAGCGACTTGGGTATATCAGCATCGTGCGATACGGGGAGGATGCAGCCTGCAGCTTTGATGCGTCCCTTGCTTACTATCATGGCTCCATCATGGAGGGGTGAGTTCTTGAAGAATATGTTCTCTATGAGGCGCTGATTGAGGTCGGCGTTTATGGTGTCGCCTGTCTGAACGATGTCCTTTAGCCCTATGCTTCGCTCCAACACTATGAGTGCTCCAGTGCGCTGCTTGCTCATGCTCATGCATGCCATTACTACAGGCATGAGGTCGGTGCGGTGGAGAGTGTCGTCACGTTTGATGCGGAAAAGTTTTCTCAGTACCGAGGCACTACGCTTGGAGCCTATGGTGGAGAAGAAATGGCGAATGTCGTCTTGGAAAAGTACGACGAGTGCTACGGCTCCAATGCTGATGACATTGTTCATTATACTTCCAAGGAGTCGCATTTCGAACACTCGTGATACTATTATCCAACTGACTATGAATACGAGTATTCCTACAAAGAGGTTTGCGGAACTTGACTCTTTCATCAGTCGCCAAAGATAGTACAGTAGCATGGCGACGAGGAGTATGTCTATTATGTCTTTTATTCCGATAGAGAACATAGTGTTTGATTGACTATTTTCAGAGCTTCGGCGGCTTCCCTTACGTCGTGCACTCGCAAGATGTTTGCTCCATTGAGGAGGGCTATTGTGTTGAGGGCGGTGGTGGCATTGAGGGTTTCCTCTGGTGTCGTGTTGAGTAGCCTCCAAAGCATTGATTTCCTGGATATGCCCACGAGCAGTGGTACGCCAAGTTCACAGAAGCCACTCAGGGCTGCCATGATATGGTAGTTCTGCTCTAGTGTTTTTCCGAATCCAAAGCCTGGGTCGTATATTACATCGGAGACTCCCATGCCACGAAGTTCTGCCAACAGCCTAGAAGTCTGCCGCAGCATGGCTGGTATAGGGTTGGCTTCCTCTCGCAGATCTTGACTGTGAGTGAGAACATAGGGCACTCGAAGGTGTGCAACGGTGCGAAACATGCCATGGTCGATGTTGCCACCGCTTATGTCGTTCACTATCTCCACGCCATATTCCTCTACAGCCATCTTTGCTATGTCGGCGCGGAAGGTGTCGATTGATACGGCGGCTTTGCCCTTTGCCTCGTTCATGATGCATGGCAACCACTTGCGTAGCCGCTCTGCCTCCTCTTCAGGAGTAGCAGGAACGCTGTCGGGACGTGTGCTGCAAGCGCCGACGTCGATGATTGATGCCCCTTCGGCTATCATTCGCCTCACCTGCTCTGCCACAGCCTCTGCATTTTGCTTTCGACTAGGTGCATAGAAAGAGTCGGGCGTAAGGTTCACGATGCCCATGATGCGTGGCTCGCTTAGGTCGAGTAGCTTGTCTCCTACTTTTATACAGCCCTGAAATCTTCTATTGGTTGGCATTGCTTTGCTTGAGCGGGATTGCGATTAACTTCAAATATATTAGGATTTTCCTTGCAAATTTAGTGATATTTTTATGGCATGAATATCTGATTTTGAATAAAGTTTACATATACCATCAATTTTTGCTGATTTTTCCTATGCAAAAGTACTTAAAAAGCAGGCTGCTCCTATGCGTAGAGTCAGCCTGCTTTTTCTTTAGTATTCCAGAAGCAAAAGCCAGAGGCGTTATTTCAGTTTTATTGCATCATGCCTTCACCTGTATCTGTCGAGGTTGCACCTTGCTGGTTGGAGCTATTCTGCTTCACATCGTCGTTCTCGATGGTGCGCGAAGCTTTCTTCACTACGGCTTTCAGTGAGCCGAAACGCCAGCTTAGTCCTATGCCGAAACGGCTCATGCCGTGTATAGTGAATGCTGCTCTGTTGCGGAAGGTGGCTGTATTGGAAATAGTTTCGAATGTATTCTTTGGATTGAAGATATTGAAAGCCTGCAGCTCGACTGTGAGACGGTCTTCCTTGAGGAATGAGCGGCTGAGGGAGCCAAAGTAGAAGAAGAAGTTGGAGCCACGCGACTGAAGCAGAATGTCGCCCCAGTTATAGCCGCCTCCCAAGACTAACTTGAGCTTCCACGGGAGGTCTTGGCGAAGCATGGCAAAGAAACGTCCAGAGAAGCCGTAGTTTTGGTCGAGGGTGCGATAGGACTTGAGGTCGCTATAGCGTACTGAGCCATTGAACGTAAAGGTTGTTCCCTTGGTAATCATCCAGTTGGCAAAGCCACTCAGGGAGAGAGTCTTGGAATGAAGGAAGTTGCCGAAAGTGGAGTGCATCACGCCTCCATCGCCAATAAAGGAATATCCAGTGAGCCCTGTGGTGGAAGCCGAATAGCTCATGGTGAGGTTTATGCTAAACTTCTGTGTGAAGTTACTGAAGTTTATCTCTGCATTGTGTGTCTTTTCGCTTTCCAGATTGGGGTCACCATAGCTGATGCTTACAGGCGAGGAACGATCTACGTATGGAGAAAGATAGCTGATGCCAGGGCGTCCAATACGCATATTGTAGTTCAGACGTAGCATCATTGTTGGTGAGAGATTGTAGCCTATGTTCACCGAGGGAACGAAGTCGCCAAGTGTAGCCGAGAAGGCGTCGCGCTTACCGTCGGGATAGGTAACTTTGATATGGCTGTTTTCATAGCGCAAACCTGTACGGAAAGAAAACTTGGTCAATTTGAGCATGTATTCAGCATAACCTGCCGCTATGTCGTTACGATGACGATAGAGCAGGCTATTAGCTTCATTGAGCACAAATGCGTCCTGAGTGCCGCTGGGACGAGTAAACTCTTCGTTGTCGGAACGGTTTATGCGGTATATATACTTTGCTCCTATAGAGAGTGTGTGGTGCTCTGCAATTGGGGTTGTAAAGTCAATCTGGGCTGTATGCTCATTAGACTTTCCGTCGGGGCGGCTTTGCAAGTCGCTGAGAGGGAACGGCACACTGTTGATGTCCGTATATATATTGTCTGCTTCAGAATCGTTTTTGTTCGAACTGAAGCGGTAGGACACCGTCAGAGTTTGTTCTTCCTTGGCAAACTGGTGCTGATAGTCCATGCTGGCATTGATGCCATGGAAATGTTGCGGCTGCGAGGTAAGGCCTCTATATGAAAACACCTCTGCGCCTGCTTCATTGAACATCTGCGTCAGCCCGTCGCCATGGCGCTTTTGGCTTCCGAGGAACATATCGGCGCTGACGGAGAGCAAATCATGCTTAGAGAACTCATAACTGGCATCAATGCCGCCAAATCCGAATAGTCCCTTGCCTTTGCCGTCGGAATAGCTGTATAGCCGATGTAGGATGGGGTCGTTGAATGTTTCGCGCTCGTTTTCTTGGGTGATGTGTGTGGAGGTCTGATTCTGCACTCCGCCATGGGCTGAGAGTGTGAATTTTCCAAACTGTACCATGGCAAAGAGATTACCGCCCCAGCCTCGGTTGTTCCATCTGATACCTGGAGTGATAGTGTAGCCGCTTGTCTCTGCTTCGGTAGCTGTCACTATGTTAAGTATTCCGCTGACACCTTCAGCATCATATTTTGCTCCCGGGTCGGTGATGACTTCAACTTTCTTGACCACCGATGCCGGAAAACTCTTCAGCACGACACTGGGATTGTCGGACATCATCTTATTGGGCTTGCCATTGACATAAATCTTAAAGCTTGAAGAGCCGTTGAGTGTTATGTTATCCTGCCCGTCAACAGTTACCAATGGCACTTTTCGCAACATCTCTATCATGTTGTTCGATTTTGCATCGGGGTCGTCTGCCATGGAATAGGACAGACGGTCTATCTGGCTCGTCACCAACGGAGCTGCAGCTACCACCGTAGCCTCTCCCAGCAAGGTAGAACTCTCGGAGGTGAGAATTTTGCCCACGTCTATACTCCCATCGTTTTCTACTACTATAGTCTTTTCCTTAGTCTGTAGCCCCAGACCACTGATCTGCAGACGATAGCGCCCTTGCGAGGGGGCTCGGAGTGCAAAGTTTCCGCTACCATCGGTGGCACAAACGCTCACGGGTTCTTTCTTTCCCGCTGGAAACAATCGGGCAGTAGCATAAGATGCGCCAGCACCAGAGATGCTGTCGGCAACCTGCCCTTTGATTTCTACCGCAGTCTGTGCCAACGACGGCATAGCCGCAAACAGCATGAGAAACAATGCTGTGCTGAAGATTTTCTTTGTCATAGTTTTGTTGAGTATTTTTTCGGCATCATAACTTATCATGGCTGACCCATGCTCCACGTGCTAAAGTGGGAATGAACTGCCGAAAGACTTGTTGCTTAAAGTGTTTCTATCATTTTTTCTCTTACTCTACCATCTCTCCTTCATCCTCAATGTCATTTATCTCGTCTAGTAGGTTTTCATTTGTCCGCTGCATGCGTAGCAGTATAACAAGCCCTATTACGAGCCCTATAACTGTCCCTACTATCAAACCTATAAAAATCCCAGTCCATTCGTTTGCAGGTATATGATTGTGGAGTTCGTATCCGAGCCAACAGAACCAAGGGAAGAAAAGAATCATACCGAAGAGCAAAGAGTTCCATCGCAGCTGCTTTTGCCGTGCTATTTTCTTGCCAAGCATAAGGAGGTTCTTATTCTGATAGTCTCTGCGCGATATGTAGATATTGTTTATCCAGAAGTCCAATCCTACACAGGCAGTACACATGAACACCGTATATGCATAGAGCCACCATGACAGTCCTATCTGATAGGTCAGGCCTGCATACATGAAATAAATAAATGGCAGTAGCAAGAATATCTCCACATAAGTATAGCGCTTGGTCCACGACAAACGCTCTCTTATAGAACTTCGGAGCAGCCGGTTGTTGATTATAGCCTGACTGTTGAGTTTCTCCTTCATCAGCTCAAGCTGTTCCTTCATTATTTCCAGTTCATTCATAGTATTGTATGTTTAGGGGATTTTTCAAGATAGTTGTTAAATACATACCTTACAAGCTTTAGTCCTTCTTTATTTAATCTGCTTCAGTTCTTCCTTTATCCGAAATAGCTTCACTGAAACATTTTTTGCCGAAATTCCCAGAATTGTACCTATCTCTTCGTAACTCATATTCTCGAGCCACAAGAGCACCACAGCACGGTCGAAAGGCTTTAGCTTGCTGATGCGTCTCCGCAGTTGCTGAATCTGTCTTGAGTCGCTGTCGGGGTCTTCGTACAGGTCTATGTCCATTGAAAGAGGCAATGTATGACGGCTCCGCTTTTTGCGATCCATACTGATACAAGTATTCAGGCTTATGCGGTATATCCATGTCTTCATGCCGCTTTCGCCTCTAAAATTTGGCAGTCCTTGCCAGAGATTTATGAGAATCTCCTGAAACATGTCGTCGGCTTCGTCTGCACCTTCTGCAAACATATAGCAGACGGTGTAAATCGTAGCACGGTTATCACGTACTATATTGCCAAATTCTTGTTCTGAAACTTGCATTGTTCTGTCGCTTTATACTTTTGACGCAAACATGCTATGAAAAACTACAAAAAATCTATGGTTGTGTCTCTCCCTCTATGAAATTCTCCAGGAAAAGGTTCTCTCCATCAAACACTGCATATGTATATTTGTCTATCCAGTCACCAATAATCAGCATGCGCGACTCTTCTTCCAGCATCAGGTCAAGCTCAATATGGCGATGTCCGAAGATAAAATAATTCACGTCATGGTGGGTGCTAAGATAGTCTTTGGCGAAGAGAACGAGTTCTTCTTTGTCTTCGCCAGCATAGGGGGGCTCACCACCCTGTGCCTCATGCTTACGACGCGAATATTCTGCCCAGCGCATGCCGAACCACATCCCCCAGCGTGGATGAATAGAGGCAAAAAGTCGCTGGCACAGAGGATTGTGGAACATACGGCGAAGCCAGAGGTATTTCCGGTCGCTCGTTCCCAGCCCGTCGCCATGAGCCAGATAGAACACTTTCCCGTAGAGTTCCGTAGTCAGGCTTATTCCCCGGTGGACAATCATGCCACATTCACGCTCAAAATAGTCCTTCACCCACAGGTCGTGGTTGCCTGTGAAGAAGTGCACTTCTACCCCACTATCCGTAAGCTCAGAGAGTTTTCCCAACAAACGGGTATATCCTTTTGGCACGACATATCGGTACTCATGCCAGAAGTCGAATATGTCCCCCAGCAAATAGACGGCAGAGGCTTTCTCCTTTATGCTATCGAGAAAGTTCACGAGCCGACGTTCCTGCATCCTCCTGTGAGGAATTGCCAAACTACCCAAATGGGCATCGGAGAGAAAATAAACGGGTTTCATTCTATTGTGTTATGTTGTTTGATTTTTCTATGATGATGCAGCTGTGTTTCAGAGCCAGCCACCCTGAGGCGTTTAGACTGAGCAAAAACAAGGTTTGCCCTATGCCCTCACCTTGCAACATTCAAATCAACCCCAGCTCCAACTTAGCCTCCTCGCTCATCATGTCCTTGTCCCACTCAGGCTCAAAAACCAGGTTCACCTTTGCTTCAACCACACCTTCGACAGCGGCTACTTTAGAACGTACATCCTCGGCAATGAAGTCGGCTGCCGGACAATTGGGAGCCGTAAGCGTCATGTCAACATCGAGGGTGCCATCGTCCTGCAAATCGATACGATAGATAAGCCCCAGACTATATACGTCAACAGGTATTTCGGGGTCATATACGGTTTTCAGGACCTCAACAATGCGTTCCTCTATTCTTATTCTTTCTTCTTGTGTCATAGTTTTCCTTCTTCTTGATAGCTATAATAGCATCCGTCGCCCACTATTACGTGGTCTATCAGCCGTATGTCCATTAGTTCAGCAGCTTTGCTGATTTTCTCCGTCAACACATCGTCGTGACGACTGGGACGGATGCTTCCACTGGGATGGTTGTGGCAAACGGCAATGTTGGGAACATGTTGCAAGAGAGCCTCTCGCAGGATAAGCCGCACATCGACGATTGTCGAAGTGATGCCCCCGCGGGCAATGCAGACGCTCTTCAGCAAGCGCAGATTTTGATTGAGCAGCATTACATGGAATTCCTCCGTAGGCTTATCTTCCAGCCGTGGGCGATAGTAATCGAAAATATCACGCGCGCTGCCCATCTTTTGCCTTTCGTCTGCCCCTTCTGCAGCGCGACGCCGCGCCAACTCGCATGCTGCAAGTATAGTTATCGCCTTAGCCTTACCAAATCCCTTATAGCTACAGAGGGCTTCAACACTCATACGTCCCAGCTGCCTTATGCTGTTATCACAGTCGCCCAGAACACGGCGCATAAGCTCCACAGCACTTTCTTTCGTAGAGCCCGAACCTATAAGTATTGCCAACAACTCTGCCAACGTAAGAGACTCAGCCCCCTGGGCTTCCAGCTTTTCACGAGGTCTGTCAGATTCGTCCCATTGCTTCAGCGTAAGTCGGTGGCTTGACGCGGCGCTGTCGCCTTCGCTCTTTGGCAACTGAGTTTCTATGTCTTCTGCTTTTTTCTTCAAAAGTCTCAAAAGCTAAAATCTTCCTTTTTAGTGCTAAATATGTCCGTGCAAAGATAATGCTTTCTATGAAAAAGTTAGAAAATTGCCCATAACGTTTCTCGTAGCCTTATAAATAAAAAAATGGGCGGCAGAATGTTACTCTGCCGCCCAAGTATTTTCACTCT
>JAFYFI010000084.1 GCA_017543785.1 Alloprevotella sp. | reverse complement strand
GAGGAAAGCCAAACTGTAGCAGTAGCCACTTTGTGAAATCTGCCTATCTGAAGGTAGGATTACCCCAGCAGAAGATATACACCATAAAGATAGCTTCCTTAATTATGAAGGGATGGAAATACACCTTACCTAGCATTACTAAGGATTATCTGAAGCTAATGCCAGAAGTACTTACCTTACCACTAAAGCCAAAGGAAAGGGGTGTACTAATCTTCCTTCAGCTTATAGCACTAATAGATATGAATGATATTTTAGAAACAAAGATAGAAGATATAGCAAACAGATTAAAGATAACTAGACAAACTGCCAGTAAGTATCTAAAGCAGTTCATTACATCTGGTTATCTTAGCCAAAGCAGAAATGGTATCTACAGGTGCCAGTACTTAGCTAAGGATATGCCAGTAAAGCCAGAATCAGAGCCACTAATAATTACACTATGATAGAAACGGATTTACATAACAGATACCCTTCTGGACTGACAGACAAAAAAATCACTCACGCGCACTCTTTCAAATGGGTATAGGTCCTGCGAAAAACGGATTTTTTGCTTACCCATGTCCCTTCAAGAAAAAATCTGCATAAAAAGCAAGGAAGAATTATATTTTTACCCGCAGAATGGCAGAATTTTCTTAAATTAGACTTCAGAATGTAAGTTTTTGCTTTACAAATATGTCCGTTTCATATTTTTATACATACCTTTGCGCCCGAATACGCTTTAAAGAATTGCCGCCCTTCCAATGGGCAGCCTACAAAGCAGGCATGAAACATTAATTTTAGGAGATAACAAAAACACAAAGACTAAAAAACTCTGTATGATTATGAAAATAAAAGATATGACACGCTTATTAGCCAGTCGTGCGCTGCGTAGCGCCGGCTTGCTTTTTGCTACAGTGGCCTTCACACTTCCACAGGCTGCCGATGCAGACGAGCGCAGCGATGCCGAGCTCCAGAGTCTGGCTCAGCAAACACTTGCAGCGCCTCATGCCGGCATGCGAAAGATTGGGGCTGCCACCATCGAGAAACCCGACTTCCTGCTCCGCAAACAGATGCTCTCCGTAGTGGGCTATAAGGACGGCGGTTTTGTGGTTCTTGCCAACGACGACGACTTTGCCCCTGTGCTGGGATACAGCGATGCCGTCTTCGAAGATGGTCCCACGCCATGCGGTTTCGAATGGTGGCTGGAGACTCAGGAGAAGTCGATGGAGGCACATAAACTTGCCGCCACGAAGCCCGAAAGGCGTGGGCTCCCGGCAGGAGTGCGCCCCAGCGTCGCCCCCTTGGTGAAAACTTTCTGGGGTCAGGGCAATCCTTACTACGACTTGTGTAAGATTACGGTTAACGGCAAGACCTATCAGAACGTGGTGGGCTGCGTGGCTACGTCGCTGGCGCAGGTGATGAACTTCCACCAGTATCCGCGCCGCGGCACAAAGACCGTTTCCTACGTGCTGCGCTACGATGATGAACGCGGAAAGGTGACACTGACGGCAAACCTGGACAACTCGGTCTATGACTGGGGCAATATGCTCATAGCCTACGGGCAATATGTAGAGGGAGGCTCGGTGAAGTCGATGGCTTACACCAAGAAGCAAGCCGATGCCGTGGCTCTGCTGATGCGCGACTGCGGCTACTCCGTAAACATGATGTACGACACCAACGGCAGTGGCGCGTATCAGAGACTTGCCGCCTACGCTCTCTCAAACTATTTCTCCTACAATGACCCCACCTACATCGAGCGCTATAAGTTCACCGACGATAATTGGGCAAAACGCATCCTTACGGAGCTGTCTCTGGGACGTCCGCTGGTGTATGCCGGTAGTCCTCCCGACGGCACTGCGGGCCACAGCTTCGTGGTTGACGGATACAACGCCGATGGCTTGGTACACGTGAACTGGGGATGGACAGGCGCCTACGACGGATATTACGACATGTTCCTCATGACGAGTCCCGGTGGAAACTACAGCGCCGGACAGAGTGCCGTGGTTGACATCATAGCTCCCACGAGCGAGCCTGTGTCCTTCGTTGACACGGAGGTGGAAAGCGTCTGCATATCCAACTGGGACACCGACGGCGTGGGACGCCTGAGCTAC
This sequence comes from Alloprevotella sp., assembly GCA_017543785.1. GTDB lineage: Bacteria > Bacteroidota > Bacteroidia > Bacteroidales > Bacteroidaceae > Alloprevotella. Next base: position 26,760 of record JAFYFI010000084.1, on the reverse strand, counting down.
GACGAGGCACGCAACGTGGAGGAGATTACTAACCAGTTTACGGGCAACACGACTATCAAGACCTTCGACGAGCTGATTCACTTCCTCTCGCTGCGCCGCATCGACGCCGACGCCTTCCGCGGATGCACCTCGCTGCAGACCATAGTGATGCCCGAAGGACTGACCTCCATAGGCGCCAATGCCTTCAACGGCTGCAGGGCTCTCAAGACGGTGACGGTGATGATGAAGAACCCCTTCGCCATTGCCGACAATACATTCGAAAGCACCAACTCATACATCTATAATAATGCACAGCTGCGCGTTCCCGTGGGCACTCGCGAGAAATATGCCTCTACGCCGGGCTGGAAGAACTTCAAGAACATCGTAGAGACAGTGCACTTTGCAGACAAAGAGGTGGAGCGCATCTGTCTGGAGAACTTCGACACCAACAAGGACGGACTCCTCAGCGGCGAGGAAGTGCGTGCCGTGACGGACATAGGAACCCTCTTCAAGAGCAACAAAATCATCCGCAGCTTCGACGAACTGCAGTACTTCACAGGCGTAACACGCCTCACGCTCTCTGCCTTCCTCGACTGCAGCGGACTGGTATCCATAACGCTGCCTACATCGCTGACGAGCATTGGCAACAAGGCTTTCAACGGCTGTAACTCGCTGGTGTCTATCACCCTGCTCAACGGCACTCCCTACCCCATCCGCGAGGTTGTGTTCGACAACACCGTCTATGAGAATGCCACACTCTTCGTTCCCGACGGCACTAGCGAAAGCTATAAAAACACCAACTACTGGAGCAAGTTCCAGAACTTCGTTGAGCTAGCCGACCCAACGACTGCCATCGCCACCGTGCTCAAACAGAACATCGCCGGGCAGGACGAGATATACGACATTCAGGGACGTCGCATAATATCATCTTCCACCAAGACCCTGCCGCGCGGCATCTACATCAAGGGCGGCAAGAAGATAATAAGATAAGAAAAACAATACAAACCTTAGATAGCAGGTTGCACAGATTTTAGTGGCAGCGGCACGGAAAGAGACGTGTCTGAGACGAACAAAATCTGTGCAACTTGTCTTTTTTTTCGATGAAACCACAACCGATGAAAAACGAAACCAAAGAGACCGGCACAAAACTCGTTGAGCGCAAATACCTGGTAACCTTCATACTCATCACGTCGCTCTTTGCACTGTGGGGCTTTGCCAACGACATCACTAACCCTATGGTGGCGGCTTTCAAGACACTTATGGACATCTCGAATGCCGAGGCTGCCATGGTTCAGTTTGCATTCTACGGCGGCTATGCCACAATGGCTATCCCCGCCGCACTGTTCATTCGTCGCCACAGCTACAAGGCTGGCGTGCTGCTCGGGCTCGGACTCTATGCCGTGGGGGCTTTCCTCTTCATTCCGGCAGCGGCGTATCAGGAATTCAGCTTTTTCTGCATCTCGCTCTACATCCTCACGTTCGGACTGGCGTTCCTTGAGACAACGGCAAACCCGTTCATCCTCTCCCTGGGCAGCAAGGAGACCAGTACGCGCCGACTGAACTTCTCGCAGGCGTTCAACTCTCTGGGCTCGCTCAGCGGCATGGCGGTGGCTTCGATACTCGTGCTGCCACAGCTCATCTCCGACAAACACGACGCCCTGGGCAACACCATCTACAAGGGACTTTCGGCTGCCGAGAAAGCTCCCATCAGGCTGCACGACCTGGCTGTGATTCGCAATCCCTACGTTGCCATAGGGCTCGTAGTGACCGTCATCTTCATCATCATAGCCCTCACGCACATGCCGCAGACCATCCAGAAATCGGAAAAGATGGATGCGCGGCAAACCCTGAAGCGGTTGTGGCACAACAAGATATACCGCGAGGGTGTCTTGGCGCAGGTGTTCTACGTTGGAGCACAGATAATGGTGTGGACCTTCATCATCCAGTACGCCGAACGCCTGGGCATGGACAAGGCTACGGCTCAGAACTGGAACATACTGGCTATGTCGCTAGCCCTCTGCGGACGCTTCCTCTGTGCCTTCATCATGAAATACGTCAACCCGCGCAGGCTCCTCGCCCTTTTTGGCACAGGCGCCATGCTCTGCACCCTCGGCACCATTGTCTTAGAAGGCATGGAAGGACTCTACTGCCTGGTAGCCATCAGCGCCTTCATGTCGCTGATGTTCCCCACGATATACGGCATCTCGCTTGAAAACGTAGAGAGCCAGGACACCACTCTCGGTGCTGCCTTCCTCGTAGAAGCCATCGTCGGCGGCGCTCTCATGCCACCTCTGCAAGGACTCATCATCGACCAAGGCACCATCATGGGACACCCCGCCGTGAACATCAGCTTCTGCCTGCCGCTGTTCTGTTTCCTCATGATAACACTCTTTGCCATAAGGGCAGACAGGGCGAAAAGAGCATAAATAAGGCTTCTGAAGTCAAAACGGTTTTTGGAGAGAGAGTTTGGCCCTGCGAGCAGGACTCACGTGAGCGAAACTCATCAATTCCAAAATTCACTCCAAAGAAAAATGCCCTGCATGCGGCGAATGGTTCGCTTCATGCAGGGCATTTCTTTGTATGTAGCTTTGCGTCGCGGGCAAGGCATGGCTTGTCTCTATCTGCCTAGAGCATCAGTTTGTAGATTTCCATGGTGCGCTGCTCGTCGAGAGGCAGATAGTTGCCAAAGACTTCGCCGCGAGTCACATGAACGTGCTTGTTGATTCTTTCTATATCAAAATTCTTTATGCCGAGCTCTTCTATCGTGGTAGGCATACCTATCTGCCTGAGCCATGCCTTGAAGCGTGCGATGCCTTCTTCTGGGCTGTCGGCACCCCAGACGCGCTTAGCCCACTGCGGCAACTTTGCAGGATGATGGCTCGCCATATACGTGAGCCAGGCAGGGAAGACCACTGCCAGGCCTGCGCCATGCGTCACTCCGTAGAAGGCACTCAGCTCGTGCTCCATGCCGTGGCTCGACCAGTCTTCTTCATTGCCGGTGCCGCAGATGCCGTTGTGAGCCAGCGTACCGCACCACATCAGCGTGGCGCGAGCATCATAGTCCTCAGGATTAGCGAGAACCTTCGGCGTAGCATCTATGATGGTGCGCATGACTGCCTCGCCCACAGCGTCGGGAACCTCGGTGTGGGGAGTATTGGTGAAGTAGCGCTCCATGATATGAGCCATCATGTCGGTAGCTCCTGCCGCTGTCTGGAAAGGAGGGAGGGAGAAAGTGAGTTCGGGATTCATCACTGCAAAGCGTGGGCGCAGCCAGTAGGCAGTGCGCAGGCTCACCTTGCGGTGTGTGGTGACCTGAGTGATGACACTATTGCCCGAGCCCTCGCTGCCTGCGGCGGGGATGGTGAGAACAACGCCTACGGGAAGAGCTGCCTCGATGGTTTTCTTTCCATCATAGAAATCCCAGAAGTCGCCGTCGTAGCAAAGTCCTGCTGCCATGGCTTTGGCTGCATCTATGACAGAACCACCGCCTACCGCCAGCACAAAATCGGCACCGAGTTCCTTGCCGGCACGTATGCCTTCATATACGGACAGGTCAATGGGGTTTGGCTGCACGCCGCCGTAGAGCACATAGTCTATGCCCGACTGGCGGATGACGTCCTGAATACTTGCCAATAAACCACTGCGCACCACATGGCCGCCTCCATAGACGAGCAAAACCTTAGAACCGCCGAAACGCTTGATGAGCTCGCCCGTCTGAGCCTCAACACCCCTTCCGAAGACAAAGTCGGTAGGGCTCCAAAATTCAAAGTTGTTCATAAAAAAATACTCTTTCAACTTGCGAAAATAACAATTTCCTGCCACAACGACTTGCACAAGTAGTAAAAAAATGCGCAAAAAATTTTCGTGCATTCCCAATGCGCATTTCACTACTGAAAACAAACTGAAATAAGCTGTGGACACATATTTCTGTGCGGCACATTTTGCCCTGTCGCAGAAATCAGTTCTGCATGAAACGAAAACAAAATTGTTAAAAAATGTTTTTACTTTGATTTTCAACGAGTAATAAATAAATTTGCCACGCTTTTACGCGCGCATGCACATATGAACAATGTATGTAGCTCTGCGCAGAACAACACAAAAACATCAGAAAACACAAATATAAACAACATTCTAATATCCACATGAAACAAAAGATTACTCTTCTTTTCCTTTGCCTTTTCACGGCTATTGTGACGGCAGAGGCGCAGAGTGATGTTGTTGTCATTGAGACTCCTCACAACCGCACCGTAAGTAGCGCCACGACGACTCTCATATACGACATCACCGCAAAGAATGCCGGCACGCTTTCGGCAACCGTTTCAGACGATGCGACGGGCTGGATGACGGCAACGCTGACGGGCACTCGCCTGAGTGTTTATGTAGCAGCCAATGCCTCAGCGTCCACTCGCTTCGGCACTATCAAGATTGCGGGCTCCAACGACCCCAATGCTTTCCAGACGTTTGCCATCTCTCAGCAGGGCAACGAGTACAACGGTGCCAGCCTCGCCTCGCTTGCCGACACTAAGCTGAGCATTTCCAGCTCGGGAAGCTCTGCCTCAAGCGTCAGCTCCGGCTCTCCGTTCTCCAACACATACGACGACAACACTTCTACCATCTGGCACAGCAACTATGCCAGCGGCGCCGCCCTGGCTTCGAGCAGTAGCGTGACATGTACGTGGGACCTTGGTAGCAGCAAGCGCGTGGACTACATCACATACATCCCTCGTCAGGACGGAAGCATCAATGGTAACTTTGGTGCCTTCAGGCTGCAGTATTCCACCAACGGATACTCTTACACCACTTATGGCTCCTACGACTTTGAGTTCAGTTCCAACCCCAGCTCTATTTCGTTGGGCTCAGGTGTTACAGCTCGCTACTGGCGCGTAGTGGTAACCTCTGGCGGCAACAACCACGTGAGCTGCGCCGAGATGATTTTCTCTCAGAACAACACATCCTCGAACACCTACACTACCAACATCTTCGGAGATGCCCTTTGGACAACGCTGAAGAGCGGAGTGACTCAGACCACCATCGACGGCATAAGCAACAAGTTCGTCAAGGACCTTGCACAAGCTATATACAACGGTGGCTACAGCACCAAATTCCGCCTCCACACAGCTCAGTGCTTCAAGAGCCCCGACGCTATCTCTGAAGAGTGGAATGCTCCAGGCAAATACTACGACCGCTGCGGCAACGTGACGGGTATCAGCGTGCCCATCGGAGCCAAGATTGGCATCATGGTAGGCGACATTCCCAGCGGAGCCAAGGTAGGCCTGCTCATACGTTCCTGGTATCCTGGCCATGAGCTTACGGGAAGCAGCCAGAACGCCAACGTCTATGGCTACGACCCCATTTCGTGCACCTACGCTCTCCACAGCGGACTTAACATCATAGACTACAACCCCACTCCACCTACTGGAGTTGAGCAGTCTGCCCTGAGCGACGGTTTGGCTTACATCACATACTTCGGCGACACCGACGACGAGTATGCCAACGTGCAGATGCACTTCCTCAACGGTATTGAGAACGGATACCTAAGCCTCAACCTCACAAACGACGAAATGCACAATCTCTGTAAGAACGCTGCCAACAAACACATGGACGTAGTTACGGATCATGCTCACCTCGTTTGGGAGGCTAACGCTCTGTACAACTATTGTAAGACGACCTCTCGCCAGAGCAAAGGCTATCGCCAGCACATCCGCTTGTGGAACTTCCTCATCGACCAACAGCACTACGCCCTCGGTCTGCAGAAGTACAACCGCGTGCCCAAGACTCGCACTCTGGCATACGTCAACTACCAATACTTCATGTTCCAGGGCAACTACGGCGTAGCCTTCCACTTCGACCAGCAGTCGGGCATCCTGAACTGCTACTCGCAGGTGAAAGCCAGCGGTGCCAGCGTTTGGGGTATCAGCCACGAATGGGGACACCAGCACCAGATGCAGCCCTACTTCAACTGGGCTGGCTGCGACGAAGCTACCAACAACTACAACTCTATGTGGAACACAGTAGCGTGCGGCTTGACCGACACGGGCCACGGCTGTCATCCCGCCTTCGGCACAACGCTCTACAATGGCGTTGAGGCAAGCGGACTCACAGCCAACGACAAGACTGTTTACACTACTATCACCAACACTCGCCAGAACGCTTACGACAACATTTCCGAGGTAAGCTACAACAGCTACTTCACAACTCTGGTGAACAACACTTATAACAATCACCTCAACTGGACAAACGAAACGACGCAGAACAACTACAGCTTTGACTTCACCAACTACTGTACTGCTCGTCCGTTCATAGCCATTTCGTTCTACGCCATAGACAAGCTTGGGCTGTCCGACTTCAGCTTCGACCTCTTCGAGGCTATCCGCCAGACCGACAAGGCAAGCGGCACAAACACCACTGAAGGCTCAAGCATAGAGAAGACCGGTGTAGATAAATATGAACTGCTCGCTGCTGCGCAAAACGGCAACAAGAACAGTGCCTACACACAGTTCCGCAATGCCTACTCAAGCAGCGTATGGACCACGAAGAGCTATCTGAACAGCAGCCACCTCACGGCAAAGAGCAACTCAGTGCCCTTCATCCTGAACTACATCCGCAAGTGCAGCCGCCTCACAGGCTACAACCTCGTGCCTTACTTCAAGAAGTGCGGTATGCTGCGTACAGTTTCCTACCGTACATTCGGCGGCTGGTGGTATCTCATGACCGACGACATGCTCAGCGAGTTTGAAGCCGACATGAACAGCCTCGGTCTGAAGACCTGCAACGACACCATGGTCAAAGCCATCCTCACCGTTGCCAACCCCAGCTGGACGCTGCCCTCATCCATCAATAACAACTAAACCTAGGAGGACATACAGTCATGAAAAAAATTCTTTCTATCTTGCTGCTTGCCCTCATAGGCATCAGCACTACGCAGGCAAGCCAGACGTTTACATTTACGTCGGATGCCAACTCGCGCACCATATATTTCCGCATCAACAAAACAAGCGGAAGCGTGACGCGAAGCAAGACAACAGCGACAGGCTCTGCAGCCACTGTCTCGCTGACGGTGAACAACACAAACTATCAGACGTTTGCCGTTACGACAGGAACCACGACGACCTATCGCACCATTACCATCACGCTGCCCGACGACGTAAACTATCTCGAAGTTTACAACAACAAGACTTACGTCAGCGCCCTCAACCTGAGCGGCTTGGCAGCAAATCTCACCTCGCTCAGCCTCAACGGATGCACAGCGTTGACATCGCTCACGCTCGGCACGATGACAGCGCTGACCGACCTCGACCTTTCTAACACAAACGCTACCATCGTAGGTACTGTCACAGGCACCAACTGCCCAAATCTGTATTCGTACAACGTGGCTAACAACAATCTGCAGGCTTTCTCCTACCATGGTACCAACCTGCAGTCGCTCGACCTTTCGAACAACAAGTTTGCCGGAGCTCTGAACCTTTCAGCTTTTACAAACCTCGACATTCTGCGCTGCGAAGGCAACGACTTCACTGCGCTGACAGTTCCTGCGTCGACAACTACAGTTTCTGCCTCTGCCAACGCCCTCATCTCTGTGAGCGGTTACGGCGAAGCCCTGCAAGTGATTGACGTTGCCAACAACGAGCTGCAGACCGTCACGCTTACCAACCTGGCAGGACTCACCGATGCCGACGTGTCGGGCAACCACCTCACGTTCCGCTCGCTGCCTTCTGAGGAGAACAAGCCTGCACGCATCATCTATGAAGGCAACGACGGACAGTACGTCGTCACCGACCAGATGCGCGCAGCCTTTGGCAGCTACACCTATCCGCTTCAGTCGCCCATTCCCAGCTATGCCTCGCGCTCAGACGCCAGCTACACCATCGACCTGGCAGAAGAGCTCCTCGACGCCAACAGTCAGAAGAATGTAGTAGCCCAGCCTAAGGCTGTTGCAGCAAATGGCACTACACTCACCGACTTAGCCAAGGCTACCAGCGACGTGGACGGCGGCGTATGGACGCAGGACAGCGAGAACGACCTCTACGGTTTCCTTTCAGCCCAGGAGCGCGTACGCATCCAGTTTACCGACACACAGTATCCCCTGCTCACCCTCTATTCCGACGACTTCACAGTGCCCAGCGGCATTTCCGGTACCATTGTCATAGTTGATGAGGACGGCTCGACTCTCTACACAAAGACCAATGCCTTCTTCTCCGACGCCATGGACGGACTGCCCGCCGACGCTCGCCGCGACTATACGAAGTACACCTATCCCGCAGTGCCCACCACTGCCGGACAGACATGGACCGTCACAGCCGCTGCTTCCGACGACGCACCCTTTGCCTGGGCTAAGACCTACGGCTCTGCCACATGGTACTACCTGAAGATGAGGGATGCCAAATACGTCACTGCTGGCGAGCAGCTCTATTCCCTTGGCGGTGCTTCTATCTACAACGGCTACAAGCTCAAGGACAGCTACGACCCCTCCGACGACAACTATCAGTGGGCTTTCGTGGGCAACCAGTACGAAGGCTTCAAGATAGTCAACAAGAACCGCGGCAGCGAGATGTCGCTGCAGTCATGGGCTGGATATGCCAACCCACACCCCGGCGGCGACTTCCCCGTGCTGCGCGAGGGCGAGTCGATGAAATTCATCGTTACTACCAACTCCGCCGGCACAGGCTTCTCGCTGAAGTTCAACGGACTGGGTGTTGACGATAATGGCGCCGACGCTCCCTCGTTCCTCAACGACTTCCAGAGCAAGGGTGCCGTGAACTTCTGGAGCACCAACGACTACGACGCTCAGAACAACATAGGCAGCCTCTTCAACGTAGTCTTTGCTGCCGACCCCATTGGAGGTTCTGTAGTGAAGTGGATTTTCGTTGACGGCTCGGACAATGCAGTATATACCATGACCGAAGATGCTACGTCGGGAACTACCATCAGCGAATATCCGGCTGCTGTAACCGAACTCGTAGCCAACCGCTTCGTAACACTGCCTACGCTGACACCGTTCACTGTGCAAGCCGGCATCAACGAAAAGCGCGTTGCATACATTTGGAACGGTCCGTTCCAGATTTCTACCGAAGGCGATGAGCACCACTACAACATCCGCCTGCGTGGCACGATGTATCTCACGTCCAACACCAACAGCGCCGGTGCTCTGAGCTTCTCTACTACACGCACATCCGACAACAATCAGCGCTGGATGTTCTTTGGCGATCCGTTCAACGGTTTCATCATCAAGAACTATGCTATGGGCGACAAAGCCCTTGTAGCTGCCAACGGCTCCAACACCAATGGCACGTCGTTCCCCACATTCGGTGATGAGGGAACTCTCTGGCCCATCACTACCTGCACGCAGTCGGGCTACACATCGCCCTTCAGCATTGCCGTTCCTGGCACGTCAAGCTTCTGGAACCAGTATGGTGGCACCAGCAATGACCAAGGTCTGAGATACTGGACTCGCGACGGTTCAGCCGACACAGGTGCTGCCATAGAGGTAGTTTCCATCGACGAAGCCATCTCATCCGTCACCATCACATGGAACATCGTGGATGAAAGCGGAAACTCTGTGTACAGCGTCATGAAGGACTACAACATCAACTCCAGCGTTTCGGCATATCCCGAGGAGATTACGGCTCTGACCGACCGCTTTGTGAGCTTCCCGACTCTGACAGCCTTCACCGCCGACCGCTCTAAGAGCGTACAGGTGACATACTCATGGGTAGGCCCGTTCGAGTTTTCTACCGACACTGCAGCTCCACACTGCTACTACATCAAGTCGGCACGCTATCTCATGTATATTCATGCGCCCTATCAAGGTGCCGTAGGCGAGAGCCCGACCCACAGCCAGAGCATGGGCAAGATTTCCCCACGCGACGTATGGTTCTTCACAGGCGACCCCTTCCAGGGCTTCGAGATGCACACACTTGCCAATCCTGACGCAGGCATCAGCAGCACATGGCCCATCTCTGCTACTCCAGCGAAGTTCATTCCTCGCTCAGCTCCCGACATCACTACCGACTACTGGAACAATGCTCTGCCTAGCGCAGCCTTTGGCTTCGTCGTTCCGGGCATTGCAGAGACCACTCGCGGCAGCTGTCTCTCAGAGTCGGGTGCAACATGGACCGCTAGCAGCATCGTCAGCGACAAGGGATGCTGCTTCGTAGTGGAAGAAGCCGACCTCGACTATATCCTGCCCGACGGCTACTATCATGTGCGCTGCATGGGAAGCGGCTTGCAGACCAAGTACTGGAAGGCTGACGGCGGCATGCTCTACAGCAATGGCGACATAGCCAACATGAACACCGTGTTCCGCGTCTTTGAGCAGTCCGACGGTACTTACCAGATTGCAGGTATTCAGGACAACACGCTCATGTATCTTGACAATACGCGCAGCAGCTATTCGCAGCAGTTTACCCTCTCCAGCGACCCATCCATAGCTGTCAAAGCTCAGATTGTGGCTAATGGAAAGTCTGGCGAAACGCCCTTCTACGCTATCAAACTGAGCGAACAGACCAACTACTCGGGCTATAGCTATGCCAATACAAATACTGGCACGAACAACGTCGTTACGTGGAGCTACACTTCAGGTAGCGCCGACGGCTCAGCATGGACCTTCGAGCCCTACACCACAACGCTGCGTAGCACCGACGACGTGACATACTATGGCACTGCCTACATGCCCTTCGACTACACCTTACCTGAAGGCATCGAGGCACACACCATCACTACCGACGGTTCCATGGCTACCACGTCACAACTCTCGGGCTGTGTTCCTGCCGGCACCGGCGTGCTGTTCAAGGCTAACGGCATTTCCACCGTGCCGTTCCTCTACATGAACTACTCTCTCACTTCCGACGACGAGACACAAGTAGCCAACAACGTGCTCACAGGTACCTATACCGACCGCGTTGCCAGCGAAGGCGAGGCATACACCTTCCAGGCAAAGAACGGCCAGGTAGGTTTCTACCGATACACTGCCGGCAAAACGCTCAATGCCTACAAGGCCTACATCCCAGGCTCCGTGGCTGCCAACGGACTGCGTGCCTTCGTCATCGACTTTGACGGTGGTGCCGCTACACCTATCGAACTCATCTTCGACGACGAGCCCGAAAGCCAGGTCAACATAGTTTACGACCTGCAGGGCCGCCGCGTGGCACAGCCTCAGAAGGGTGGCATCTACATCATCAACGGCAAGAAAGTGTATATGAGATGAAAATGTAGCAACAGCATACATTTCTGAAAGCACACACAACATCAGGCACCGCCCGGAGCAACAAACTGTTCCGGGCGGTGCTTCTTTTTGCCCGATTGCAGGCACTGCAATATGGTTCAGTAAAGCAGCCTCTGTGTTCCATGGCTTGAAACAGGAATTTTCATGGCTTGGAAATTGAAGTTTCAAGGCTTGGAAATCGAATTTTCATGGCTTGGAAATCGAAGTTTCAAGCCACGTACTTTTCCATAGAACAGTTCTTCAGTTTTATCTCTATATCTTTTCAGACGATTTCCTCTTTGCCATAGTTTTTTTGTACTTTTGCACACCTTATTATATATATAAGGATTTTTTCTCCTTAATATGTCGCAGAGCAAGAAAACCACAGAACGATTGCTGTCGCTTCTTCGCGATGGGCGCGACCTGTCGCAGAGGCAACAGATGACGCTGGTGTTCCAGTTGTCACTGCCTGCCATGCTGGCGCAAATAGCCACCATCGTCATGTTCTTCATCGACGCCGCCATGGTGGGACACCTCGGAGCTACCGAGGCTGCCAGCGTGGGACTGGTGGAGACGACGTTCTGGCTGTTTGGCGGACTGACGGGGGCGCTTGCCACAGGTTTCTACGTGCAGGTGGCGCACCGCATTGGGGCAAAGGACGACGAGGGCGCAAGGGCTGTGCTGCGCGAGGGCATCACTACTGCCATCGTTTTCAGCACCATACTGGGGCTCATTGGAGTAGCCATTAGCGGAGTGCTTCCCGTATGGCTCGGCGGCGACGACACCATTCGCCCTGGAGCTACTACATATTTCCTGCTCTTCTCGCTCTTCACTCCCTTCATGCAGCTCAACCAGCTCAGCGCCGGCATGCTGCGTTGCTCCGGCGACATCAAGACGCCGAGCATCATGGAGGTGGTGCTCTGCGTGCTCGACGTGATACTGAACTTCCTGCTCATCTTCCCCAGCAGCACCATCACGCTGGGCGGCGTGGAGCTGTTTGTGCCCGGCGCAGGACTGGGAGTGGCGGGCGCTGCCCTGGGAACAGGCATTGCCTTCATCATCATCTCCGTAGGGATGACGTGCATCATAGCCTGGCGCAAGGGCCACCTGCGCTTCGTAGGCGAGAACTGGCAGGGCTGGAGAGCTTTCGTTCCAAAGTCAGCCACCATAAGACGTGCCCTGGGCATAGGAACTCCGATAGGTTTGCAACACACGCTGATGAGCTGCGCCCAGATTTTCGTGACGATGATTGTAGCCCCGCTGGGTGCCTTTGCCATTGCTGCAAACTCGTTTGGCGTGACAGCAGAGAGCATCTGCTACATGCCAGGCTATGGCATCAGCGACGCAGCCACCACACTGGTGGGTCAGAGCGTAGGGGCACGCCGCTGGAGAATGGCTCACCACCTGGCAGTGGTGAGTGTGGCAATGGCTATGGTCATCATGGCTGTCATGGGCGTGGTGCTCTACGTAGGTGCAGAAGAGATAATGACCATCATGACGCCTACACGCGAAATCATAGACCTCGGCACGTCAGCCCTGCGCATAGAGGCATGGGCAGAACCCATGTTCGGCGCAGCAATAGTATGCTATGGCGCTTTCGTCGGGGCAGGCACCACAACGATACCTGCGCTGATGAACCTGGCGTCGATGTGGGGCGTGAGGATTACGCTAGCCTTGCTCCTCGTGGGCAGCATGGGGCTCGACGGAGTATGGACTGCCATGGCCATAGAGCTCATCTTCCGAGGATTTATCTTCCTCATAAGGCTCTACAGGAAGACCTGGTTGCCTAAAGAAGAAAGCAAAGCATAGAGCTGGCAGGGGAAACCCATAGACCCGGGAACCTGAAAAAACCAAAGAACACAAAAAAACTAAAAACCTTATATGAAAATCATTAGAGACAGAGAGTTTGGAGGCGAGAGACCCCTGTTTGGCATTGAGGACACACGCCTTGAGGGAATAAAGATAACCGACGGCGAGAGCGGCATAAAATTCTGCCGCAACATTGAGGCTGACGGCTGCGAATTCTATGGGAAATATCCCTGGTGGCACGTAGATGGCAGCCACATCACCAACTGCTACTTCGCCCCGGGCTCACGCTCGGCAATATGGTACAGCAACAACATGCTGATGGAAGACTGCCGCATAGACGGACCAAAATTCTTCCGCGAGATGAACGGGCTGGAACTGCGCCGCGTAGAGATTACCGACGCCGACGAGACCTTCTGGAAGGTGAAAAACCTGCGCCTGAACGACGTGAAGCTCACCGACGGAACCTACCCCTTCATGTTCTGCGAAGACGTAGAGGTTGAGAACTTGCAGAGCGACTCAAAATATGTGTTCCAATATGTGAAGAGAGCCGTCATACGCAATGCAAAAATCGTGACTAAGGACTCTTTTTGGGAGACCGAAGACGTGACGGTCTATGACTCCCTGCTCGACGGCGAGTATCTGGGCTGGCACTCCAAAAACCTGCGACTCGTGCGCTGCCACATTGCCGGCGAGCAACCCTTGTGCTACTGCAAGAACCTCATCCTCGAAGACTGCACTTTCGACAAGGACTGCGACCGCATCTTCGAGGAGAGCGAGGTGAACGCCACGATAAAGGGACACATCACAGAGATAAAGAACCCGCTGAAGGGCAAGATTGTCTGCGGCAGCGTAGGAAAAATCACCTACGACGAGTTTGCCACAGCCAAAGGGAAGTGCGAAATAGTGGAGACCGACAAATAGAGCATAATATAGGTTTACAGAAGATACACCCCCAAACCTGAAAAATAGAAAATCCGGATGGAAGTGGAAAAAATAACAAGCCTGCAGAATGGCCGCGTGAAGCAAGTCTGCGCCCTGCAGCAAAAGGCTGCTGCCCGACATGACTCAGGACTCTTCGTCGTTGAGGGCATGCGCGAGGTGGAGCGTTGTGCTGCAGCAGGCTACGAGATTGCCACGCTGTTCGTGTGCAGGGAAATAGCCGAGGCAGGCGTCCCCGTGGCTCAGCCAGATACGGAAGTGTGCGAGGTGAGTCCGCAAGTGTACGAAAAGATGGCATACCGCGGCACCACCGAGGGCGTGCTGGCTGTAGTGAGGCAGAAGATGTTTGCACTCAGCGACCTGACAGCCTTGTGCAGTGAGGACGAGGCAGCACTGCTCGTAGTGCTCGAGAGTGTTGAGAAGCCTGGAAATCTGGGCGCCGTGCTGCGCAGCGCCGACGCTGCCCATGCCACGGCAGTCATCGTCTGCGACACTCGCTGCGACATCTTCAACCCCAACCTCATCCGCAGTTCTCTCGGCGCACGTTTCAGCGTGCCGCTCATCGCTTGCTCCTCGGAAGACTGCATTGCCTACCTAAAGCAGCAAGGCATACAGATGCTCACCGCACAGCTACAGGACTCCTCGCCCTACTACTCCGTAGATATGACCAAAGCCACAGCCCTCGTGATGGGGACGGAGAGTACTGGGCTCACGCAGCAGTGGCGCGAAGCTGCCGACACCCACATACTGATACCAATGCTTGGCACCGTGGACTCGCTCAACGTCAGTGTGAGCACTGCCATCCTGCTCTACGAAGCCGTCCGCCAGAGACTCTCTGGAAAGTAAGAAGCAAGAAACTTTTTCCCTGAAATCCTAAGGACCCAAGAACCTAAAAAAACAAAACCAAAATGAAATACAACTTCGACGAAGCCGTCAGCAGGCGTGGCACCAACTGCGTGAAATGGGATTTGGCGCCTGAAGCAGACACCATACCTCTTTGGGTGGCAGACATGGACTTCTGCGCTGCTCCCTGCATCCGCGAGGCGCTGCAACGTAGGCTCGACCATGGCATCTTTGGCTATGCCACCGTGCCCGACGCCTTCTATGCCACAGCCCAGGCATGGTTTGAGAAATACCACGGCTGGCATATCGAAAGAGAATGGATGCAATACACCACTGGCGTCGTGCCAGCCATAAGCGCCACGCTCCATGCCCTGGCAAAGCCCGGCGAGAGCGTCCTGGTGCAGACTCCTGTGTATAACTGCTTCTTCTCGAGCATCAGAAACCAGGGGCTTAATGCCGAGAAAGCTCCGCTGCGCTATGTCTGCAATGGCGAACAACCCACTTACGAGATAGACTTCGACGACTTTGAGCGCCGCTGCGCCAAGCCTGAGGTGACCATATTCCTGCTCTGCAACCCCCACAACCCTGCAGGGAGAGTGTGGACGCGCCAGGAACTGCAGCGCATGGGCGAAATATGCCTGCGCCACGGCGTGCTCATACTGAGCGACGAGATACACTGCGAACTCACCTTCGAAGGACATAGCTACACCCCCATGGCAAGTGTGAGCGAAGAGATAGCTCATCAGACGGTAGTTTTCATATCGCCTTCGAAATCGTTCAACATAGCAGGACTGCAAATGGCAAACATCATCTGCGACAACGAGGGACGACGCCGCAAGATAGACCGCGCCATCAACGACTTTGAAACCTGTGACCTGAATGTCTTTGCCATAGAGGCGCAGATAGCAGCTTATGGCGAAGGGAGACCCTGGATAGAGGCTCTGAACGAATATCTTTGGGAAAACTACAAAATGCTGTGCAACTTCTTCAAGGCGAACTTTCCGCAACTGCCAGTATGCAGGCTTGAAGGCACTTACCTCCCATGGGTGGACATCAGCGCCACGGGAAAGGACTCCGACACGCTCTGCAAGGAACTGCTGAAGGAGAATAAGGTGTGGCTCAATCCAGGCACTATGTATGGTCCTGAAGGCAAAGACTTCGTGCGCATCAACATAGCCTGCCCGCGCCAGCAACTCGCCGAAGCCCTGCAACGCATAAAAAACTACTTCGACAAAGAAGCATAAAAGCACTGGACAATATAGTACAGGAAACTTTTCCGATGAGAATCTCGCCTGGAAAACTCCAGTTCATGGATACACAAAAGAGCCGCACCTCCGAGGAGAGGTGCGGCTCTTGTTACAGGTCTTTGCAGCGTGGGGATTTTTCATTCGCCTTACGCACGAACTGCAAGATGTTTTTTTCCAAAATGTAATGAAGTCTATCGGCACATTTCTACGCAGAGGCTGTCCTGCAGGTCGCGGGCAGGTTTGGAGGAGAGCGTTCCGCTCACCAGTATGGAGAAGGCGTAGCGATGTCCGTCGGCGGCATCGGCATAGCCGCTCAACGTGCTCACACCTTTCACCGTTCCCGTTTTTGCCTGCACTCTGCTGGCTGCTACGGTGCCCTTCATGCGCTTGCTCAGCGTACCGTCGACGGCGGCTATAGGCAAGCTCTGGAGCAGCGCCGAGTATATCTGCTCGTTCTGATAGGCATAGCGCAGCAAGGTCAGCATGGCATCGGCTGTGGTATAGTTGTAGAGCGAGAGTCCGCTGCCGTCAGCCACTATGTAGTCGGCAGGGGCGAGGCCGCAACTCTTCATTATCTGCTCCGTGAAAGCCACGGCATCCTTGCGCGAGGCGTAGGGCTTGCCCTTCGAGGCAGCGGTATGGTAGAAGAGCACCTCAGCCATCTGGTTGTCGCTGTCCTTCATCATGGGGCGCAGCACGTCGGTGAGCTTATGCCTTATCTCTGACAGCTGGCGTGCATCGGCTGGCGCCGCGGAGTAGCACACTTTGCCGAGCACCGTCACCCCAGCTTGCTGCAGTAGCGCAGGGAACATGGCGTCGTAGCACTTGCCGCCTTCCATGAGCAAGGGAGAGAGCACGGGATTGTCGTCGTCCCAGCACCATCCCCAACCGGCACGGAGGGTGTCCTTCATGGAAATGTCGAAGACAAGGTCGCCACAGACAGTATCGACGCCTGCCTCATGCACAGAAGCGGCGAGGCTCTTCAGGTCGGCGGCTGAGAGCAAAGGGTCAAAGGCTCCGCGCAGATAGACGTTGCCCAAGAGCGACTTCCCGACGACATCTCCGGAGAGGCGTAGCGGAGTGACGAGCTGATACTCGCTGCCAATGACAGAGAGCGCCGTGACGGCTGTTATGATTTTTTGGTTTGAAGCCGGACGCATAGTCTGATACGGCTGATGGGAGAAGACGTAGCAGGAATCGGTGAGGTCGAACACTTGCATGGAAACAAGGCAGCGCCCGGCGTCGGCTTTGTTCAACACCTTCTGCAGGCGCAGGGCTACGTCGGCACGGTGGATATCGGCTTCGGTAGCGTCAAAGGGCACGCGCAGGGTATCGGTCTGGACCACTGGCGCGTCATCGCTGAGGTCCGGCTTGGCTGGCTCTGCAAGCTGAGCCCGGCTGCCGACAAGAGCTATAGAGAATAAAAGGAGCGCAAGGATATGCTTCTTCATAAAAATATATTTTGTTTTTGCAAAAATAAGCATTTCGTCAGGATATGAAAAACCCCGGCTTAGCCAAATGCCAGCCAGGGTCTTTTCTTGATTTCCAGGTTTTTTATGGATTTCTCCAAAAATATCAGATGCCGAGCTTAGCCTTTACCTTAGCAGTAACATCTTCGCTGAGGCTTTTGTTGATGAAGATGTTTGCCTGCTGAGCACTCTGAACGTCGATGATATATACGTATGAACCTTCGCTGGAAATTGCGCTTACGGCGTCCATCACCTTCTGAATGATGGGCTGCAGCTTCTTACTGCGCTCTTCGGTGAAGGCTTTCTCGTTGTCCTGAGCAGCCTGCTGAAGTTTCTCATACATAGTCTGCAGCTCATCGGCATAGCGCTTCTGGATGTTTTCGGGCAGAGGCTTGCCTGCTGTCTTAGCGTCTTCTATCTCTTTGGTGTACTTCTCGTTCTTAGCCTGAAGCTCTTTCTGCATGTCTTCCAGGTTTTTCTGATATTGCTCACCCAGCGACTGGAGTTCTGCAGTAGCAGTCTTGTATGCAGGCAGTGCCTCAACGGTTGCTTGCAGGTCGAAGTGGGCGAACTTTTGAGCTGAAAGGCTCAGCGGAGCAAGAAGGAGCACCGCAAGTAGGAATTTTTTCATCTTTTCTGTATCGTTAATTTGTTTATATTGTCGTTTTGTTCTTTGCTTGGAATTGTGCAAATCATCTCGGCTAGCATTTCAGCCACGGTCGGCACGCGCCGATGGCTGGCTTGCGAGAGACGAAACGTGAGTGCAAAAATACGCTTTTTAATTGGAATAGCCTAATTTGCCAAGCACTTCATTGCTGACGTCGATAGCCGGCGAAGCAAATATGATGCCGCTAGTGTCGCTGGCGCGGTCGAGAATCACCTGGAAGCCCCTCTGGTCGGCAACGGCTTTCACGGCGTTGTAGATTTCGTCCTGAATGGGCTGCACGAGGCTCTCGCGTTTCTTGAAGAGCTCGCCTTCCGGTCCGAAGTATTTTTTCTTCAGTTCAGAGGCTTCCTTTTCTTTGTCAACGATGGCTTGCTCGCGCTCGGTCTTCTGCTTCTCGCTGAGGAAGACAGCCTCGTTCTGATAGTTCTTATAGAGAGTCTTAGCCTCGTTGTCAACAGCCTCAACTTCTGCCTGCCATTTCTTTGAAACCTGATTGAGTTGTTCGTTAGCTCGTTCGTAGGCTGGAATATTCTTGAGGATATAGTCCATATCTACAAGTGCAAATTTCTGAGCGTTGGCAGACATAGTGCAAATCAGCGCTGCCGCCAAAAGGAAAAATGTCTTTTTCATAATCGTATGTGTTTTTTAGTTGTATTCGTCTTTTCTTGTTTTGACTCCAGGCTTTCTGCAAAGGTTTAAGGGCTGGAGCCGAAAAATCATCAGAATTCCTGGTTGAGGATGAAGTGAACCTGACTGCCGCCAGCCTTATTGCCGTTGATGTACTTCTGGAAACCATAGCCCCAGTCG
This sequence comes from Alloprevotella sp., assembly GCA_017543785.1. GTDB lineage: Bacteria > Bacteroidota > Bacteroidia > Bacteroidales > Bacteroidaceae > Alloprevotella. The sequence continues at coordinate 7,800 of JAFYFI010000084.1, read as the reverse complement.
ATACCTATCATACCAATCATAGGCAGCATCAGGCGCACGCCGACACCTACCGACTTCTTCAGGTTGAAGGGATTGAAATCCTTTATGTCTGTCCAGGCATTACCACCTTCGGCAAAAGCCAGGGCGTAGATGTTTGTCTGTCCTTCGAGCATGATAGGATAGCGTAGCTCGAGGGTGAAGCGGGCATAGGCATAGGCGTTGTCGCCATACTGTCCGGCGATGGAGCCGTTGTCGTAGCCGCGCAGGCCGATTGTCTCAGTGGCATAGCCAGAGGAATAGCCCGACATGCCGTCGCCACCCATATAGAAGGTCTCGAAAGGCGACTTCTTATATTTATTATAGTGTCCGAGGAATCCAAACTCTGCCCTCGTCATGAGCACTGGCGTCTTTGGAATGTTCATCAGGGCAGTGTAGTTGCGGAACTTAATCTTCCACTTGTGGTATTCAATCCACTTGTACTTCTTCTGCGCCTCGCGCTGATAGGATGCGCTGCGGTAGTCGTTGGCTAGGTTCTTGTAGTCAACCTTGTCCCATAGAGAATATGGAGGCGTTGCCGTGACGTTGATGGAGAATTCAGAACCACTGCTGGGATAGAAGGGATTGTTTGTAGTGATGCGGTTCAACGTGAGCGAGAGGTTGATGTTGTTACAGTTTCCGTCGGTGATGAGGAAGTATTGCCACGACTTTAGCATATACCTGGTGTAGGAAAGGTCGGCGAGGAAGGTGAAATGGTCGTCGGGCCAATGGAGACGCTTACCAAAGCCGAGGGACACACCGAGCAGCTTCACATATTTGTCGGGGTCGTAGAAGTTAGTATAGGCGTAGGAGGTATTGTTAGTGTTGTATCCGTAAAGATAGTTGTAATAGTAATTGTTGTAATAGTTGCTGTTATAGTATCTGGAGCTTACGTCAGTCTGCTTCGTAAAGTAGAAGGAGAAAGAGAGCTGATTGGGACGCTTACGACCAAACCATGGGTCGAGGAACGAAAGCGAGTAGCTCTGATAGTAGCGTCCGTTGGTCTGAGCGCTCAGCGAGAGAGTCTGTCCGTCGCCCTGCGGCAGGAAGCCTCCGCGCTTCTTCCCCTTGCTGAACAGGTTGCGCATGGAGAAGTTTGTAAACTTCACTCCCACTGTTCCCACAATGCCGGTGGGTCCCCAGCCGGCAGAAATCTGGAACTGGTCGCCGCCTTTTGAGACGAGAGGATAGGTAATGTCCACCGTGCCGTTTGCCTCGTCGGGCTTGATGCTGGAGTTGAGGGCTGAGCCCAGAGCTTCGATGTCGAACTGATTCAGCTGCGAGAGGTCCATGACTGTGCGCTTGATGGCATCCATGGAGAAGAGGTCGCCGGGCTTTGTCCTGAGCTCGCGGCGTATCACTTCTTCATACACTCGGTCATTACCTGCAATGTTGATATGGTTAAAGGTTGCCTGGCGTCCTTCGCGTATGCGTATTTCCAAGTCTATGGAGTCGCCTTCGATGTTTATCTCCACAGGGTCGAGGCGGTTGAACACGTAGCCGTTGTTGTAGTAGAGATTGCGCACGGCATCGTCGTCGGAGTTTAGTCGTTTGTCAAGCAATTGTTGGTTATACACGTCGCCTCGCTTCATCTCCAGAATGTCGCGCAGAAGCTGTGTGGGATACACGGTGTTGCCTACCCACTCTACGTTTCTCAGATAGTACTTCTGACCTTTCTGCACGTTGAGATATATGTCCACGTGGCTGTCGTCCACCACTGCAATGCTGTCGCTCAGCAAGAGGGCGTCGCGCAGTCCCCATGAGTTCATGCGGTCTATGACGTAGCCCTTGTCCTCGGCGTATTTCTCAGGAAGGAATTTTTTAGACCTGAAGATGTTCCAAATGCTCTTTTCGTGCGTTTTCTTCATGGCACGCTTCAGTTTCTTGGCTTCCTTTTCCGTAACGCCGCTGATGTATATTTTGTTGACCTTGGTCTTTTGGTTCTTGTTGACGCTGATATCTACCAGGACACGGTTGTCGCTGGTGATGTCGTCCTTTTGCAGGATTGTCACGTCGGCATTCTTAAAGCCTTTTTCCTCGAAATGTCGCTTTATGATTTTCTTTGCGCGGTCCACCATATCGGGTGTAATCTGGCTTCCCGACTGCAAGCCGAGAATTTTCTCCACGCTTTCGCGTTCCGACTTTTTCAGCCCGAAGTAGTTGATGCTGGAAATGCGGGGATGCGACTTTAGGCGTATATGAAGATATATCTTGTTATCTACGATGCTGTCGGCCTCTATCGAGACGTCGGAGAAGAGTTTCTGCGCCCAGTAGCGTTGCACCACGTCGGTCATGTCGGCTCCGGGAATTTCGTAAGTCTTCCCTACCGTTAGTCCTGAGATGTTTTCAAGCATCATGGTGTCAAAGTCCTTCACACCGTCAACGACGAATCCGCCAAGTACGTATTGCGACGGACTTGCCGAATAGTTTATGTTGGGCTTTATCTTAACAGTCTGCGCCATTGCCGCAATACTACCTACGACCATGGCGACTGCCATCAGGATTGTCTTTGTGGATATCTTCATTATTTTTGTATTTCTTCTGTAGATTGTATTTGCTCACTAGTTTTGCCAAACCTGCGTTCCCTATGCTGATATTCAGCTATTGCCTTATGCAGTTCTTTCTCGTCGAAGTCGGGCCAGAAAGTGTCGCAGAAGTACAGCTCGGAATAGGCACACTGCCAGAGCAGATAATTGCTCAGCCTTATCTCGCCGCCGGTGCGTATGAGCAAGTCGGGGTCGGGTGCAAATGCTGTAGAGAGTTCTTCCTGTATGGTGTCCTCCGTTATTTCGTCCACTCTTATCTGTCCGCCGTCCACGCGCTTTGCTATGCGCCGCGCAGCTTGTGTGATTTCCCACCGCGAGGAGTAGCTCAACGCCAGGATTAGCGTCATCCCGCTGTTGTGTGCGGTGTGTTCCTGCAGCGTGGCAATTCCTGCCAGCACTTCCTTGGGCAGTCGCGTCATGTCGCCAACGATGCGCAGCCGCACGTTGTTCTTCATGAAAAGCTCTTCCTCCAGAGAGTTGAGTATGAGCCCCATGAGCGCAGCCACTTCAGCTGCCGGGCGGTTCCAGTTCTCTGTAGAGAAGGTATATAGTGTCAGAAATTTAATGCCTAGTCTTGATGCCTCCGACGTAATGCGCCGCACAGACTCCACTCCTTGCTGGTGCCCCATGCTGCGGTCCCATCCGCGAGCTTTTGCCCAGCGCCCGTTGCCGTCCATGATGATAGCCACGTGAGCGGGTACTCTGCCATTCTGTATGTTTGCGGTATCGGTCATTCTGTTTTAGTTTTTGTTACAAGTAGGACACCTTGGCGAGAGGTCGTAGGTGAGCGTCAGCACGGTGAGGTTGTAGTGGTCCTTGTTTCTGAACTCCGACGACTTTATGCCATGCGGCGCCTGCAGCCCGTCGAGCTTGTCGCTTGGTGTGAAGTGGAATGTCCAGTCGAGTCCCAGGTTCAGGCGCTCACGCACCTTCCACTTCAGTCCTACTCCGACAGGAAAGTTTGCGGTGAATGCCTTGCCTGCGGTGCCGTAGGTCAGGCCTAAGCCAAACTGCAGGTAGGGCGTCACCCTACTGTGGTTCTGATAGCCTTTCTGCCAGCCGTAGGGCAGGAAGTGCAGTTCATAGATTGCGCAGAGGTCTATTATGTGCCCTTTCACTTCTGCTGCCAGCCTGTCGGCTCCCGACTTGTTGGGGTCGGCTGGATAGAAGTCATCGAGTCCCACTGTCGTTCCCGAGACTTTATTGTAGCCAGCCATTGCCTTGATAGCCATTCGCTGGTTCAGGGGGAAGCGTGCCACAAGGGCTGCGGCAAGATTGGTCTTTCCGTAGAACTTAGTGTTCACGTCGTTCATGCTGAAGCCTGCACCGATGCCTGCACCGAGTTCGAGTCGGTAGAACACATCTTCCTGGGCTTTGGCGTTGAACGCAGCCACTGCGATAAATATGAGTATGTATAGAAGCCTGAGATGTTTCACTCTTTGAATTCCTTTTGTATTTCAGTCCAGCCCAGGCGGTTTATCCTGCCTCGCCACACCTCGCCAGTGCCACCGCCGATGATGTAGATAAAGTTGTCGGCATCGGTTGCCAAAACGTAGCTTTGGGCTTGTGCTATGCTCGTCTTGTCGTTGGTGTTCTCGGGGCGTTTCACTACTTTTTCCGACCACGTCAGTCCCTTGTTGTAGCTCATGTATAATTTGCCCAAGTTGCCGTCGGAGAGTTTTCCGGCGAGGAGTATGCCGCCGTCGTAGGTTGCTGCATTTGTAGAGCTGAGAAGTTCGAGCCCTGAAGTAGCCCCGTCTTCCATGTAGTTCCACGAGAATTGCTTTTTCCCGGTCTGGTCTATGGTGCGTTGCCACACCACCACTTCTCCGTCGCGCTTGCCTACCACAACAGCAGCCTGCAGGTTCTTGTCGCCGGCAGTGGGGAGCACAGTGCCGCAGATGTCGCTTGTAGGCAGCATTGCTGCATTCTCAAGGGCGTCCTTGGTCCATGTATTTGTGTTGAGGTTAAGGCTGTAGAAGCCTTCGCCCGTCACAGCTACAAGTATGCCGTCACCTATGGCAGCCAAGGCGTTGAACGAAGTGACGCCCTCAGGCATTTCGGCTGCGAGAGGCGTCCAGTTCACTCCGTCGGTGCTCTGCTGTACGAGGCCTTCGGCAAGGGCATAGTAGTTTGTGCCGACCACCTGTATGGAGCTCAGGTCTATGTTTGTGCTTCCCAGCAGCGTGCGTGTCCATTGCAGAGGCAGCTGCGTGGGCGAGCTGAGGAGAACCGGCGTAGTGCCTTCCTTGCCGAACACATAGAGTGAGCCGTCGGAGCACACCGCGCGGCTGACATCGAGAGCCTTGATATAGCTCTCTGCGTTGCAAACGCGGTTCCACTTCACCGTGTCGCCCCATTCCTGATGCACCCTCACCTGGAGTTTGTAGGTATGGGCCGTTACGCCGTCGGCAGCATAGATGGTGAGGAGTCGTTCTTTGCGGCAGTCGGTGCTGTCGGTCTGAACGAAGACGGTGTCCTGGTCGGTGAGGAGCGAGCGTATCATTGCCGTTGACGTGGAGTTGAAAGTGGCAAAAGCCACGCGGCTGACGTCGGTGCCTGCAGGCAGGGAGTCCAGATTGTAGATACTGCTCTGCAGATGGTCTATGCTCATAGGATATTCTGAGCCTTTCACTGTGACTTTCGTTATGGTCTGCGTTCCGTCGCTTGCCGTAGTGGGCAGGTATCGGTTTAGCGTTGCCATAGTCATGCCTGTCACGGCACACTCACTGCTCGATGCTTCTGCATCGCTGTCCGACTTACAACTGGCAAGGAGTGCCGTTGCAAGTAGCGCTGCAAGGATGCAGAGGGGATATATTTTCGTCATTTCCTTAAAATTCGTATTTTACAACGTGCAAAAATAGCGAAGCATAGCCACAACACAAAGCGAAAATCTTGCTTTTTAGCATTTATTTAGGCGATTTACACTTTTTTAAAAGCAAAAAAGGCACAAAAAAGCGCAATACCCGGTTGCCGGCATTGCGCTGAAGGGTTTTTATGGCTTAGCCGTGAGGGCTTCAGACATTTTGAATATCAAGCTGTTGAGCAGGGATGTTCTGAACGGGTTTGCAGGGCAGCGATAGGCTCCAGGCACCTCACTTGGTGATGAGCACGCTGGTCTTGCCGATAGTGCCGCGGAACTGAGCAGGCATTATCATCAGGATGTTGCGCGAGGAGAAGTAGCGCTCTATCTGGTCGGGCAGTCGCAGGGAGTTATTGTTGAACGAGAGGGAGCCTTGCCTTGCCATGATGAACACCACGAGGTGGTCCTGTCGGGTTTGTCGGGCTATGGGCATATAGTCGGTCCAGGAGTCAAACTCTTCATAGTCCACGTGGAGAGCCTTATTGCTCTCCCAGCGGTGGCGCATGGCGTCGAGTGTGCGCTGGCTGCTGTATGCCGTGATGCCTATGCTGAGTTGCGAAGCCAGGAGGCTGACGCGGTCTGCCCATGCACCGAAGCCCTGCTCCAGCTCGGCGCGTTTCGGCACTACGAGGTGCATGTGGCGCGAGGTGTTGATGGGCTGTGCCAGGCGGGCTACTATGATTTGCCGGTCAACGGCTGCAAAGAGGTCTGTGGCTATCTTGCCAAAGAAGGGTTCGAAGAGTCGCTCGCGCTTGTGGAGCCCCACGATGAGGTCGCTGGCGTCGAGTTCCTTCATGGCGTGCGAGAGTCCGCTGACCACGTTCACCGACCAGCGGCTGTGCGTCTGCATCCTCACGTTGGCGGCTGCTGCTATGCGTGCTGCCTGCTCCAGGTCCGACTTTCCCTGCCGCTGTGTCTCCTCACCGCCTTCGAGCACTATGTTGATGGCAGAGAGGGGTGCCGGGGAGCCTGGCGTGCGCAGCATGAGTCCCAGGTTGACCAAGCCTTCCAGTGTTTCCTGGCTCTTCAGGGCTATGACGATACGGTCCTCGCGCTCCGGGGTTTTCTTTCCTTCTTCAGTCTCTGCTCCCATAGCCTGGAGGCGCACTATCTGCCGCGAGGCGCTCTCTGTGCTCAGCGAGCTTGCTATGCAGCTCACGAGGATGAGTATCATGGCTCCGTTGAGCACGTCCTCGCCCAGCAGATGCTCGCCCGAGGGGAGTATGATGTTATAGCCCACGAGCACGATGGCAAGTGTGGCTGCCGCGCGCGAGTTGGACAGTCCGTACATCAGGCGGCGGTCGGAGTTGGAGAATTTGAAGAGCCTCTGGGCAAACCATGCAGCAAACCATTTTCCGATGAGTCCCACGGCTATCATCACAGCAGCCACTCCAAACGCTGAGCCTGCAGTGAGCGCACTGATATTGATGAGCATGCCCACGCCGATGAGGAAATAGGGGATGAAGAGGGCATTGCCTATGAACTCAATGTGGTTCATGAGCGGACTGGTGGCAGGTATTAGCGGATTGAGAATCAAGCCTACGAGGAACGCTCCGAGGATGCCCTCCATGCCGATGAAGTCCATCAGTCCGGCTCCGAGGAATACGAGTGAGAGCACGAAGATGTACTGCACCACGCCGTCGTTGTAGCGCTTGAAGAAGAAACGCGCCACCTTTGGAAAAACGTAGAATATGACGAAACCCACGAGGAGGAGTTTGCCCAAGAGCAAGAGCCAGAACATTCCCGTGATGTCCTGCTTGAAAGTTTCGCTCACCACGGCGAGCACCAGCAGCGTGGCTGTGTCGGCAACGATGGTGCCCCCCACGGCAATGTTCACGCTGCGCCTGTGGGAGAGACCGTAGCGCAGCACTATGGGATAGGAAATGAGCGTGTGCGAGGCATACATCGACGCCATCAGCAGAGCCGCCATGAGCCCATAGCCGAGCAGTGAAACGTTTGCCGCCACACCCATGACGAAGGGAATGGCAAAGGAAAGCAAGCCGAACACCAGCGCCTGATGCTTAGTTTGGCGCACCTGCTGAAGGTTCATCTCCAGCGAGGCGAGGAACATGATGTAGTAAATACCCACCTTGCCGAAGAGCTCAAAGCTAGCGTCGCGCTCCAGCAGGTGGAGCCCGTCCGGACCAGTGAGAATTCCAGCAAAGATAAGCCCTACTATCGATGGGATGCGCAGCCGCTCAAGCACCATAGGTGCAAAGAGGATGATACTGAGCATCACGAAGAAAATCCATGTAGGGTCGCTGATGGGTAGATGCATGGTTCGTGAGACTACTTTTATAGAAATGCGAGTGCAAATCCATTCGCCGAGCATTTCAGCTGAGGTCAGTCCGATGCGCGAAGTGCATCGAAGACTGG
>JAFYFI010000083.1 GCA_017543785.1 Alloprevotella sp. | reverse complement strand
GCCCGTTTTTCGCAATTAGCGGAAAAGTCTGAGTTTCAGACGGATATAAAATTCAGGCTCGGATTTTCGTTTAATTTTTGAAAATCCGAGCCACTTTTCCGCGATTTTTCGCCTCATAAACGCCAAAATTTCTTTGAGGAATTTCAGAATTTCTTTGTTGGATTTTGAAATTACTTTGAGTAATCCGAAAATTTCCTTATTGGATTTTCCAAGAGTCAAAATCTTTGCAGAAATTCCTCAAATCTGCGTTCTATTTTGAAGAAAATTCCGTGTCAAAACTTTTTACTTTTTCGTCAAAATCTTTCGCATTTTTTTGGCAGAACATCTATCTTGGACAAACACAGACAAGGAACAACGACCGTAACCGTGCATCGATGACGGACCTATTGAGAGCAAGTTTGATTTTTTTATTAAAAACACTCAAACGGAAGAGAGGGAGAGATTTTTTTAGACAAGATTTTTTTAGGTTTTAATTTATAAATGTTATCTTTGCAGCCGCTATGACTGAAAAGTTCCTCGTGGAGCTAGACCTTAACGTGGTTGGTGCTGAGCAGAAAGTGTTTCGATATGAGCTGAGAGATGCTTTTTGGAATGCCCTCGACCAAAACGAGATTTTGGGAGGTGACGTTGAGGTGTGCATTGAAGCGAGAAGAACGGCTGGCGACATTTTCAACATAGCAATAAATGCTCAAGGCGCGGTGGAGACGCTATGCGACCGATGCCTTGAACGGATGTCATTGCCTGTTTGTGCGAGCGACGTGGTAAGGGCTTCCTATGGCAGCGCAGACGAATGGGCTGACGAGGACATGCTGACACCCATGAATCGCTCTAGCAAGCTGGACTTGGCATGGCTGATATATGAGATTGTAGTTACTTCTCTCCCCACCACAAGGTTTCACAAGGACGGGGAGTGCAACGAGGAGATGACGAAACGTATCAGCACGGGGGGAGATGACTCCTCTCGCTAAAAGACTAAAAGGCAAAAAAAATTAAAAAACCAAAAACATAATAGAAAAATGGCACATCCTAAAAGAAGACAATCGAAGACTCGTACTCTGAAACGCAGAACTCACGACGGTGCAAAGATGCCTACTATGGCTATCTGCCCTAACTGCGGAGGCTGGCATATTTATCACACCGTTTGCCCTACATGCGGGTACTATCGTGGTAAACTTGCTGTCGCTAAAGAAGAGGGGATGGAATAATCTCCACGAGCCTCTCCGTAACGAGTGACAGGCGACAAGAGTGTTAAAAAAAAGACTATGAGCCCCTTGCAGGCTTCGTCTGATATCTTGTCGCTTGTCACTCTTTATATATTTTAGGCTTATGGGCTTTTAGGTTGGCTGCGCGCCAAGAACCTAAGGACCTACAGACCTATCAACCCAAGAACATAAGAACTATTTTATTATTATATGGAAAAGATAAATGCTATTATAACGGGTGTTGGTGGATATGTTCCTGAATATGTCCTGAGCAACGAGGAACTGTCGCGCATGGTGGAGACTAACGATGAATGGATAATGTCGAGGGTCGGTATCAAGGAGCGTCGCATTCTCAACGAGGAGGGACTGGGAACGAGCTACATGGCTCGCAAGGCCGTGAAGCAGCTGCTTGCCAAGACGCAGACAGACCCTAAGGAGATAGATGCTCTGCTGGTGGCCACTACTACTCCCGACTACCACTTCCCTTCTACGGCATCGATTGTGGTGGGCAAGGTGGGGCTTAGCAATGCTTATGCCATGGACTTGCAGGCTGCTTGCTGTGGATTTCTTTTCTCTATGGACCAGGCTGTCAGCATGATTCAGAGCGGTCGATACAAGAAGGTTATTGTATGCGGCGCGGAAAAGATGTCAAGCATGGTGGACTATACAGATCGTTCTACTTGTCCACTCTTTGGCGACGGTGCTGCAGCTGTCCTGGTAGAGCCTACTACCGAGGACCTGGGCTGGAAAGACTCAGTGCTGCGTACTGACGGGCTGGGACTGCCCTTCTTGTCGATGAAGGCTGGCGGCTCGGCTTGTCCTCCGTCCTACTACACCGTTGACCACAGGATGCACTTCGTTCATCAAGAGGGTCGCACTGTGTTTAAGTATGCGGTGACAAACATGAGTGAGCTCAGCGCCATGATTGCAGAGCGCAACGGGCTGACGAAGGAGAACTTGGCTTATGTGATTCCTCACCAGGCAAACATCCGCATCATCGAGGCTGTGGCTAACAGGCTAGAGCTGCCGATGGAAAAGGTTCTCGTGAACATTCAGCGCTATGGCAACACTTCGGGTGCTTCTATCCCCTTGGCTCTCTGGGACTTCGAGGATAAACTCCGAAAGGGCGATAACCTCATTCTGACGGCTTTTGGCGCTGGCTTCACATCGGGCGCTGCCTTCATGAAGTGGGCATACGACGGAAAATCTGTTGCAAGGTGAGAGCAAAGGGAAAGCTTGCTTTAGCTTTGCCGAACCGCAGCAAAATTGCATGAAATGAAATCTGGCTTTGTCAATATAGTGGGAAATCCCAACGTAGGTAAGTCTACGCTGATGAACCT
>JAFYFI010000082.1 GCA_017543785.1 Alloprevotella sp. | reverse complement strand
TTTCTTTGTTGGATTCCAGAATTACTTTGAGTAATCTGGAAATTTCTTTATCGGATTTTCGCGGAGTCAAAATCTTTGCATAAATTCCTCAAAACTGCGTTCTATTTTGAAGAAAATCGCGTGTCAAAACTTTTTACTTTTTCGTCAAAATCTTTCGCATTAAACGGAACAGATAGGGCTGGGGAAGAAAAAATACAGGACATAAAAAAGAGTCCAACGATGTTACTCATTGAACTCTTTGCGGAGAGGATAGGATTCGAACCTACGAACCAGTTTTGCCGGTTACACGCTTTCCAGGCGTGCCTCTTCAACCACTCGAGCACCTCTCCTTTTTTGTAAGCGGTTGCAAAAGTAAGAAGAAAAAATGAAACTTTTGCATCCCATGGACATTTTTTTATCTAAACAGGCGTTCTTCGTCGTGAGGACGGATGCGCTTGACGATTTCCTCGGGTATGAACTTCCATTGGTTTAGTGCCTTCCCCCTGATGCCTTGTTCACGGCGGATTTCCTGCATGAGATAGTAGCGCAGACCTTTGTCAGTGCTCCATACTATGCGTTTAGGCAGTTCTGACTTGGGGATGTGGGCGCCTTGTGTGAGGTGTCCCCCGCCACCGTTTCCTCGGTAGCTGTTTATGGCTACGCGATATGTTTTGTCCAGGCAGAAATCGTCGCCATTGGCAAGGGAGGTGATGCTTATCTTCTGTCCGGCGGGCTTTGTGACGTCAACGGTGTAGAGCAGTCCGGCAGCGGAGTCGAAGTTGTAGCTTGGCACTGCCAGCAGTTTCCAACCTTCGCCTGCACCAACACCATGAGGCTCGGGCTCTACGAAGTTGAGCAAAGAAGTGTCGGCTGGCGTAATCTGGCGTGTCCAGCATGAATAGCTGTATTCCAGGTAGTCCTTTATTTCCTGCCCCGTGAGACTCATGACGTAGAGGTGGTTTTCGAAGGGGTAGAGCGTGAACAGGTTGCCTACCTTGATGTTGCCTTTCTCTATCTTTCCGTCGAAACTCAGGGGAGCAGCAAAGCTGATGTCGGCACCGCTAATGTTGAGTTGCATGGAATGGATGAAATCGATGAAAGGCGAGGGACCAAAATATGCCGGGCGCGTCTGGAGTTCGGCTTCGTTGCAGCCGATGATTTCTTGCGTGAAATTGTTTACGGCTCTTATTTCCCTGTCAAAGTGGCGCATGAAACTCGCGTCGGGGCTCAGGGCGCGGATATCTACAAGGTTGCCTTCTACAGCGGGCTGCCTGACAGCCGAAGAGAACGTGAGGGTGGCGGCTGAGACGTACTGGGCATTAGGACCGGCATTGAGCACTTTCACCTTGTTGCCCTGACTGGTCTCTTCAAAAGTGTCGGCGCGGCGGTGGTCATGACCGCAGAACACTATGTCGAAGCCTGGTACCTGGCGAGCCACTGCCAGCGAGGCATTCTCTTCGAGAGGCTTTGTGGTCTCGTGGTTGCCCACGCCAGAGTGGAACAGACCGATGACGATGTCGGCTTTTTCGCGCATCTCGGGCATATAGCGTCGCGCGGTTTCGAGCATATCGTCAAAGCGCATTCCGCTCCAGAGCTTTTCGGGGAGCCAGCGCGGAACTGTTGGCGTCAGCAGTCCGAAAATGGCGATGCGCCTGCCAGCTTTCTCTACTATAGTGTATGGCTTATAGTAGGGAGTAGCGGTGTGGGCGTCTATGACGTTGGCTCCCAATATGGGAAAGTTGCACTGCCTTGCCCAGCGGTCGTAAACGTTGTGCCCGGTCTCTATGTCATGGTTGCCAATGGTCAGGGCATCGTATTTCATGAAGTTGAGAACGGAGGCGCAGACGTGTGTGCTTGTGGTATCGACAAAGTTGTAGTAGTATGTCGTGGGCTGACCTTGCAGGATGTCTCCTGCATCGAGCAGAAGAACGTTCTCGGCACCATATTTTTCCCTCTCGGCAGATACATAATTATATATACGTGCGAGACTGCCTACGCCCTCTGTCCCAGTGACGAAGTTTCGCGGAAAGAAGTTGCCATGGACGTCTGTTGTGACTATGACGCGCAAAGGCTGCTGCGGCTGTGCTGCAGCCTCGAGCATCAGGCATAGAAAGAGGAGTAATATGGTTGAGAGTTTTTTCATTCTTTTTTTGTTTGTGTATCTATCTGCTAGTCCGGTTCACCCATTTGAGAATTTCTTTCTCAAGTCCTGCAAACTTCTTGCTCCTGTCGAG
>JAFYFI010000081.1 GCA_017543785.1 Alloprevotella sp. | reverse complement strand
CTTTTATTTCATCAATCCCAGTTGAATACTTAGACTTATATTTGGTATTTTCTCCCCTAAGTTTATTGACTTCATCAGATAGTTCTGCAATTGATTGAACAAGTAAAGGTATTATTTCAATATAGTTTATACTTTTCGAACCATCTTCATTTTCATATACTAAATCAGGAAAAAACTTTTCTAATTGTTCTGCATAGAGTGCATAATGTTTTTTAGTGAGGTTCTGAACTTCTATGATATTCATTTCATTATTCACTTCTGCACTGTCAGAAAGGTTTTCTGATGCTTTTCTGGAAGATAATGTTGTAGGAAGTAAGTATGACGCTGCCGTTATACTGGCTAAGTTATCTGTAATGCTCTGTCCCTTGCTTTCTGCATCATATAGTGATTCTTCGACAATATCACCATAAGAACTTTCCGTAGAAGGACCAAGTATAACCCCATTTATATTTCCTGTTACATTTAAGTTTCCACTAACTTCTACATTTCCGTTGAAATATCCTGCATAGGTACCATTAATGTAGCTTCCATAGTCATTAGGATAAACAGTTCCATATATTGCAGCCCCTTGTGTAGATATTTCAAAATTACCATGCAAAACTTTTTGAGGGACAAAATGAGGAATTCCTGGTATTCTGTATGACGTTTGCCCCAGTTTTCCAAAAACTCCATAATTATATCCAGGCGTGGCATTCCCTGCTCCGCCCCATACACCAAAGGCCTTGCCAGCATTATTCTGACAGTAATCTTCTGAAAAAACGTGTCCACAGACACCATAGTGATATCCTCCATCTACAGTATCTTTACTCATTATATTGTCAGAGCATAACCCATAACTAACAAGAGAAGATTTTACACTCTTTTGGTTGAATAAATATAATGTTGTGCTATCTGATTCTAGATAAGCTTTCCTTGAAGCAAGAATAGGGCTACCGTCTGATTCTCTAGAAAAGAGTTTACCATCAGCTGTTACTGTAAATTGAGCTTGTGCAATAGTACAAGTCAGTACAAGTAAAGTAAATATAATTGGTCGTTTCATAAATATAAGATATTATAGGTTTTTTGCAAATTTTTGCAAATATAGAATAAAAAATTTTCAAAATCAAAATAGAGATCTTTTATTTTATTTATCTAAAAACTTTTTACTTTTTCGTCAAAATCTTTCGCATATTTCTTCGTACCTTTTTCAGAGCGCAGAGCGTTTTCCACAAAAAGAGATGTCAGGAGGGAGCGTTTCCGTCGGAATTTTTCTATCTTTGCAGTGTCAGTGGTGCCCTGCCTGCCAGGGCTTAAAAGGGAAACAGGTGAAAGTCCTGTACAGTCCCGCTGCTGTGAGTTCCATTTTCGCGCAACCCTCCGCATGTCACTGCCGAAGCCCCGGCTTCAGTGGGAAGACTGGTTGCGTGGGGACAAGTCAGAAGACCTGCCACCGACATTCCTGCCGCCAACGCCCTCGAGGAAGGGTAGGGCGGTGTCATCCTATCCACACAGAGCCATTAGCCCCGTGAAGACTCTTAGCCTACTGCCACATCCTCTTGTGGTAACTGTTGCCGCGTGCGTCTGCCTGATGCCTGCGGCAGCCCAGGATATGCCCCAGCGCGAAGCCCAGCTTGGAACAGCCAGCGTCGTGGCTCAGGCTGAGAGGGTAGGGGAGCATCAGGCTATGCCCGTGCAGCGAGCCGACACTGCCGAGCTGCGCAGGCGTGCCGTGGTGTCGGTGGCTGACGCCCTGCGCCATTTTGCCGGTGTGTCGCTGCGCGACTATGGCGGCACAGGCGGGCTGAAGACGCTCTCGGTGCGCGGCGTCGGCGCACAGCACACCTTGGTGGCATACGACGGCATTGTGCTCTCAGACACACGCAGTGGGACGATAGACCTGAGCCGATTTCAGCTCGACGGGCTTTCTGCCCTGCAGCTCAACGTTGCCGAACAGCCAGAGTTGCTCTGTCCTGCCCGCCAGCTGGGGGCAGCCGTGCTACACCTCAGTGCCCTTCGCCCCGACACTACACGCAGGCAGCTGCAAGGCGCAGTGAGCCTTCAGCAGGGCAGTTTCGGGCTATGGAAACCAGCACTTCGCCTGGCAAAGGTCCTGGGCAGCCACCACGCAGTGGGACTTAGCTCGCAGTGGCTCATGGCAAGAAACGATTTCCCCTTCCGCGTGAGCAACGGCATAGCATCCCACGAGGAGCGGCGCGCCAACAACCGCGTGAGCGACTGGAACATAGAGGCAAACTATCAGAGCACAGGGCTGGGGTGGGGGAGCGTGAGCGGAAAAGTGTTCTTCAGCAAGTCGCGCCGCCGACTGCCAGGTCCCGTTGTGCTCTACGTGAACGACAACGACGAGCGCCTCGACGAGCGCACAGCCTTTGCACAGATGCGCTACGACCTAAGCCGCGGAGCGTGGCAGTTCTTCGCCGCCGCTCGCGGACACTGGAACGAGAGCCTTTACAGAAATCACGACAAGAGCTATCCCGGCGGTGTGCAGATGCAAAACTACTGGCAGCGCGAGGCTTATGTGGCTCTTGGGGCTAGTTGGACAAGGGGCTGCATGGCTCTGGCATACTCAGCCGACGGCATCTTGCAGTCGCTGAGTTCCAACGTCAGCACGTCCACCCATGCCAGCCGCACCACGCTCCTGCAAAGCTTCTCGCTGCGACTCTCGCTACGCCGTCTCGACGTCACGGCGCGAGCGTTGCTCCAGCTCCACAAAAACAACCTGCGCGGCAGCGGCGAAGGCGCACGCAATGCAGGCAGACTCACGCCCAGCATGAGCCTGCGCTGGCACATCGTGGAAGGAAGAAAATTCAGCCTTAACGCACGCGCATATATGAATAATGTGTATAGGCAGCCCACCTTCACCGAGAGCTACTACCAGCACTACGGCAATCCGCACCTGCGCCCCGAAAGAGCCCTGCAGATGGGTGCCGGCATGGCTCTGAGGCTGAACCCCTCGGAGGCTCTCCATGGCAGCCTTGCGGCAGACGCATATCTGGGCAGGGTGAGCGACAAGATAGTGAGCCTGCCCGTCACGGCGTGGCTCTGGCAGACGGTGAACATGGGGCGCGTAGATGTGCGCGGGCTCGACGTCACGGCGCAGCTCGTGTGGACACCTGCCAAGAGCCACAGGCTGGGACTCCACGGCAACTACACCTGGCAGCAAGTGTACGACCGCACCGACAAAGCCCTCAGAAGCTACAATCTGCAGCTGGCATACATGCCGCTCAGCAGCGGCTCGGTGTCGGTGAGCTGGGAGAACGCGTGGCTCTGTCTCTCGGCGGCTCTCACAGGCTGCTCCTCGCGCTGGAGCACCCACACCCACACGCCGACAACGCGCCTGAAGGGTTTTGAAGAGCTGAACATATCAGTGTGGAAGAGCCTCAGCCTGGGGCGCCGGTGCCACCTGCTGCTGCGTGCCGACCTGATAAATGCCCTCAACACGGGCTACGAGATAGTGCGCCGCTATCCCATGCCGCGGCGCAACTATTGCGTCAGCGCGGAACTGAAATTCTGAATCATAAAAACCATAAAACAATGAGAACAAAGAACATCCTGCTGCTGTTGGCAACACTTCTGCTGACAGCCACGCTGGCTTCCTGCTCCGACACTAAGGAAGAGGAAAAGACCGACATTGAACTTGCGCGCGAGCTCTACGCCGCGCTCGCTCCTACCCACCTCGTGGTGAACCAAGGCAACCAGGCGAGCGGCATTGCCGGCTCGGTGACGGCGCTCAACTACGCCTCCGGACAATCCATGCATTATGCCTTTGGTTGCATCAACGGCTTTGCACTCGGCGACACGCCTCAGAACGTGTTCCGTCAGGGCTCACGCCAGTACTTCTGCGTCTTTGGGTCGAACTTGGTTTGGGCTGTCGATGCACAGACCATGCAGGTAGTGGGGCAGATGAAGGTGTCGGCGCCGCAGCGCGTAGCCGCCGACGACAAGTGGGTCTATGTAGCGTCGAACGAAGGCTACGTGACGCGCTTCAACGCGCAGACCCTCGCCGAGGACAGACACATAGAAGTAGGCCCTAACCCCATGGGGCTCGCCCTTGCCAACGGAGACCTCTACGTGAGCATCAGCGACAGCTACAACTGGGACGGAGCCATGCAGAACGGTAAGAAAGTGGTGCGCATCGACATAGAGAGTTGGCAACCCGAAGCAACTATCTTGGTAGGGCTCAACCCCACGCGCCTGGAGGCCACTGCCGACGGCTACATAGCATGCGTGTGCAACGGATTCTTCGACAGCGAGCAGCACGTCTATGCCATCTCTCCCGACAACAGCGTGCGCATGCTTACCTATGGCTCCGACTGTGTTGCCGCAGGCTCCGACGTCTATGTGGCATACTCCGTGACCAACTGGGAAACAATGAAAACCACGTGCAAGCTAAGTCTGTGGAACCTGGCAGGCGGGGAACTTCTGAAGGAAAACATTACGGCTCAGCCGCTCGACTATAGTCCCACCTTCCTTGCCTACGACGCAGCCCGCAAGCTCATCATCATGGGCAAGCGCGCCGCGGGCACCGACTACACAGCCGCGGGCAGCGTGGAGTTTCGCACCACCGACGGAAAACTGCAAAAGGTCATCCTCACCGGCGTAGAGCCCTACAGCATAACGGCATTATAAATTATAGAGAAACCTCCCCTTGCACGCATACATGGCAAGGGGAGGTTTCTTTCTCCGTGCGCAGCAGCCTGGGACGCAACAAATGTATTTTGTCGCACGACGGAAATCAGAAAGTTTTGCATACTTCTTGAAAAGTGAGGAAAAAACACTACTTTTGCGGAAACAGAGCATAAAAACAACATTCTACAAGATGGAGAATACAAATAATCCTACCCGCAAGAAGAGCCCCATTCTCTGGGTGCCTACGGCATACTTCGCCATGGGTCTGCCCTTTGTCATCCTGAACATGGTTGCCGTACTGATGTACAAGGACCTTGGCATCGACGAGAAAACCATAACCTTCTGGACAGGGCTCATACTGCTCCCCTGGACGCTGAAACCCTTGTGGAGCCCCTTCCTCGAAATCTATAAGACAAAGAAGTTCTGGGTGGTGCTCACTCAGATGGTGAGCGGCGTGTGCTTCGGCTTGGTGGCTATAGCCATGCATATGCCCACGTTCTTTGCCATCACCATTGCCCTGCTTGCCGTGGTGGGCATCAGCGGAGCCACCCACGACATTGCCTGCGACGGTGTTTACATGAGCGAGCTCGACAAGCAGGAGCAAGCAGTGTGGATAGGCTGGCAGGGTGCGTTCTACAACCTCGCCAAGCTCGTTGCCACGGGCGGACTGGTGTGGCTGGCTGGATACATCTCTACGAAATATGCCGAGGCAAACGGCGTGGAGAAGCAGGCTGCCGACCTCTTCTCGTGGACAAGCATCTTCGCCGTGTTCGGCATACTGCTCGTGAGCCTCAGCATATACCACCTTTTCATCCTCCCCTCCGGCGGAAAGGCTGAAAGGACAGAGCACGCCTCGGCAAAGGAGACCATGAGGGAACTCTGGGCTGTGCTCGTAGATTTCTTCCGCAAGCCCCACATCTGGTACTACATCTGCTTCATCATCCTCTACCGCTTTGCCGAGGGCTTTGTGGTGAAGATGGTGCCACTGTTCCTGAAGGCTGGCGTTGCCGACGGCGGACTCGGACTGTCCAACGAGCAGGTGGACATGTACTACGGCACCTTCGGCAGTCTGGCATTCCTGCTGGGCAGCATCCTCGGCGGATATTTCATAGCCAAGCTGAGCCTCAGGAAAGCCCTCTTCCCCCTGTGCTGCGTGTTCAACATTCCTTTTGCCGTCTATGCCCTGCTCGCCATCTTCCAACCCTCGAGCATAGTGCTCATAGGCGGCGGCATTGCCTTGGAATACTTCGGCTACGGCTTTGGCTTCGTAGGGCTTACGCTCTTCATGATGCAGCAGGTAGCTCCCGGCAAGCACCAAATGGCACACTACGCCTTTGCCAGCGGCATAATGAATCTGGGCGTGATGCTCCCCGGCATGCTCAGCGGATGGGTGTGGGAAAAGCTGGGTGGATACGAGCCATTCTTCATCTTCGTGCTCTTCGCCACCATACCAGCTTTCCTCGTAACCTGGTTCGTGCCATTCACACATAAAGAAGAAATAAAGCAAAAATAACTATAAACAGCAATCTCCTATGGCAAAACAAATTCCCTGGCAGGAACGCCCTGCCGGCTCAAAGGAAATCATGTGGCGATATGACAAAAACCCCGTCATCAACCGCTACGACATCCCATCCTCAAACAGTATCTTCAACAGTGCCGTGGTGCCCTTCAAGGACGGCTTCGCAGGAGTGTTTCGCTGCGACAACCGTCGCGTGCAGATGAACATCTTTGCAGGCTTCTCCGACGACGGACTTAACTGGCGCATCAACCCCGAGCCCATCGACTTCAAACCCTTCGGCGACCACTTCGTTCACTCCGACTACAAGTATGACCCACGCGTCACCTACCTCGACGGCAAGTACTGGATTACATGGTGCAACGGCTACCACGGACCTACCATCGGAGTGGGCTTCACCGAAGACTTCCAGACCTTCTATCAGTGCGAGAATGCCCTGCTGCCCTTCAACCGCAACGGTGTGCTCTTCCCTGCAAAGATAGGCGGGAAATATGCGCTGCTGTCGCGCCCCAGCGACAACGGACATACGCCCTTCGGCGACATCTTCCTGAGTTTCTCCCCCGACATGAAGTTCTGGGGCGAGCACAGGCACGTCATGTCGCCCATGCCCTTTGAGCAGAGCGCATGGCAGTGCACCAAAGTGGGTGCCGGCAGCGTGCCTATACTCACCGAGGAGGGCTGGCTCATGTTCTACCACGGCGTCATCACTACCTGCAACGGATATCGCTATTCCATGGGTGCCGTATTGCTCGACAAGGACGAGCCCTGGAAGGTGCTGCGACGCTCCAAGGACTACCTGCTGGCTCCTGCCGCCATCTACGAACTCACAGGCGACGTGCCCGACGTGGTGTTCCCATGCGCAGCACTGACCGAGGGCGACAAGGTGTGCGTATATTACGGCGCCGCCGACACCTGCGTGGGCATAGCCTTCGGCAAAATCAGCGAAATCCTCGACTGGCTGAAGAAACAGTGAGAAGTCAGCCCTGAAGACAATAGTAAATCCCCCGTGAGACAAGAACGCCTCACGGGGGATTTACGTTATCTTTATGTCCGATGAAATCGTTGTTTTTTTGAGTGTATGGCGATGCAACGTTTTTATTCCCTTACGTAAACTTTTCTTGTTGTTCCGTCGCTTTGGCGCACTATGTTTACACCCTTCTGCAGCTTAGGCAGTCGCCTGCCGTCGATGCCGTAGATGGTTTCTTCGACTTTTCTTGACGGCTCTGTCTGCACTTCATCAATGGCTGTATTTATAGGCGGCACCGTAAGCCCCGCAGCCTCAACCATGGCGTCCATCTCCTCGCGCGAAACTTCTATGATGTGGTCCTCCTGGAGTGTTTTAAAAGAATAATGGATTAATGTTTCTTCAAGCAAGTAAGGTTTGTCTCTAACAATATAGCCATCGGTATACTTGCCGCCAGCTAACAACTCGGGCCACTCCTTGGAATAAGCCTCCTTAAGGCCGGAGAGGACATAGAGTGTTTTCTCGTTAATTGCTGGAATATATTCATAATAATAATGATGAAAATATGCCATCACTGCATCTTCGTCAAAAGCTAAGCCGCGGCCTTTATGTACGTTTTTCATTAAAGGTGCATAACTGTATATTGTTTTTACATCTTTTGGCATTCCAAATCCGCACACATAGAATACACCATTGTCAGGAATGACAATCCCTGATTTCCCTTCAACAGGCTCCATATCTTCAATATTAATAGAAATATGCGGGTATGTACCTACAAGATACTGCATCCGAGGAGGATATATTACCTCCTTTGCATTCATTTTCACCTGTCCGGCGTATATGGCATTCTGCGGGTATTTGAAACGCTCTATCTCATCGTCAATAATAATCTGATCTTTCATATAGAGAACATTGTCTGGTATTTCGGGTAGAGGACTCAGCCATGTAATCCCCAGTTCATCTATATACTTTAGACTGTTTGGGAATTTTTTTAGAGGAAACCCTTTTTGGCAGTGTTCAAAGGCATAATATCCTATATACTCCAACGTCTCGGGAAGTCTTACTGAAGTTATTTTCTTCTGCAAGAGAACACCATCATAAACCCAGTCTTCACTTGAAATTGAATACTTAAACGCATCAGAGCTAAGACCCTTTACGGGATATGTATTCCCCTCATATTCCACATAGTCAGGAATATATACATCACCAGAATATGAACAGTTATATGTATTTATAGAGCGAACATACGGTTTTCCATTAGTATCTATATCAACACATTTTGTTTCACATTCTCTGCATCCGGTAACCCACAAGATGTCACCCTCCTCATTCTCCAGCCCAGTCTTAAATCCAGTAGAGTAATAAGCATTATATATGTCACAGCGTGGAGCAGGAGCAAACTTATAATATATACCATCCTGCTCGAAGTCGTATATTATGTTTGTAGTGTCAACCCACCAGGAATCGACATTAGGCTGATTCTGTGCCCCTGCCTCAAATGACACCACTGAAAGCAGGAAAAACATAAAGGTATTAAGGAAATTCTTCATATAATAATTGTTTTTTGTAGGTAGGGCGATGCAACGTTTTTATTCCCTTACG
>JAFYFI010000080.1 GCA_017543785.1 Alloprevotella sp. | reverse complement strand
TATTTCTCCAGCGGATTTGTTTACAATAATGATATGGTTGTCCTCGTAGAGTACTTGCATCCTGTTTTACTGAAATGTTTTTGCCAGTATCACTTACCGCGCCACAGCCACTCCGCACCATGCGCAGAGGGCTGACGTGCGCTGCTCGATTCGCGATATTGCTCACCTCGCTCTTCGCGCCCCAGCCACTTCGTACTATGCGCGGAGGGTTGACGTGCGCTGCTCGATTCGCGATATTGCTCACCTCGCTCTTCGCGCCCCAGCCACTCCGCACCATGCGCAGAGGGCTGACGTGCGCTGCTCGATTCGCGATATGTAAAAACGCGATGCGTTTTTACATATTCATGCCGCCGTCAACTTGGATAACCTGACCTGTGACATAGGAACTCATGTCGCTTGCAAGGAATGTGGCGACATTGGCAATATCTTCGGTCTGTCCTCCGCGACGCAGGGGAATCTTAGTCATCCAGTCTTTTCTTACCTCTTCGGGCAAGGCTGCTGTCATGGCTGTTTCGATGAAACCTGGGGCAATGGCATTGGCACGTACTCCACGGCTGCCAAGCTCTTGCGCCACACTCTTTGCCAAAGCAATAAGACCAGCTTTCGACGCGGCATAGTTTGCCTGACCTGCATTGCCATG
Organism: Alloprevotella sp.; assembly: GCA_017543785.1. Lineage (GTDB taxonomy): Bacteria > Bacteroidota > Bacteroidia > Bacteroidales > Bacteroidaceae > Alloprevotella. The sequence continues at coordinate 3,414 of JAFYFI010000080.1, read as the reverse complement.
TACTCCGACGACGCTTGCCATATTTATAATGCTACCTTTGCGCTGACGCATCATGATTGGTGCGCAGGCATGGCAGAAGTTGAAGGCACTCTTCAGGTTTACATTCAAAACGGCATCCCACTGTTGCTCGGTCATGCGGATGAGCAGACCGTCTTTGGTGATACCAGCATTGTTTACAAGTATATCTATGCTGCCAAAGTCAGCATGTATCTTCTTTACTACTTCTTCTGTCTCAGCAAAGTCTGCTGCATTTCCGGCATAAGCACGACAAGTAACGCCTACAGCCTCAATCTCTTTGCGAGTTGCTTCCAAGCCGGCAGCCATTTCGTCGTTCAATACTAAATCAGTAAATGCAATGTTTGCTCTTTCGCTTGCAAACTTCAATGCAATAGCTTTACCGATGCCGCGTGCAGCACCAGTGATGAGAGCAGTCTTTCCTTGTAATAGTTTCATATGTGTATATTTGTTTGGTTTTTTATTTTTAGTGTTGGTTTCTAGTGTTGTTCTTGTATAAAACTATTCAGACTTACTATTGAGCACACTTCGGATAATGTTTTTCACCATAGGAATACTTTCCTCTTCAGTGAGTTCTATGGCAAGCCGGTCGTATATGTAGGGTACTTCGAGTCCCTTTGTGGCGAAGTGGATAATGTCGGTCATCAGTGTAAGGTTTTCTATGCTGAACCGTCCAGTGTTAACCCCTTCTTCAAGGATGCGGCGGATAGTATGGCGCTCTTCAGCATCAAAAGTCTTGCGGACTTTCTCTACCATCCATATGTTTCTGAAAAATTCGGCTCTCAGCGTTCCGTTGCGGGCTACGGTGTCCTTAATCATGTGGAGATGCGTATAGATGAGGAGCAGAATCTTTTCCTCTGGGTCTATTTGCATTGCTGCCACCTTGTCCATCTCGTCGGAAAGTCTTTCAAGCTCACTTTCAATGACGGCAAAATAAATCTCCTCCTTGTTGCGGAAATACGTGTAGAGAGTTCTTCGCCCCCTTTGTGAAGCTAAGGCGATGTCGTTCATTGTTGTGGCTTCCAATCCCTTACGGGCAAATAGCTCACGAGCCACTTCCACAAGTCGTTGGCGTGTTTTTGAGATAGACATGGTTCTTGTTTCTTTATGTATGGCACACACTTCAGATAGTGTGCAATTTCTTTGCAAAAGTATGGGTTAATTATAATATCTGCAAATATTTAGCTTCAATTTTATCAAAAGTTTTGATGATATGTAGGAATATATGACTATTTTTGCGACAAATAGTAAATAGGTTTTTAAGTTTTTTATTGGCAGCGTCCCACTAACTAATCAATCTTCAAAACCTAAGAACCCTCTAACCCAAGAACCACATTATAAAAATACTTTTATGAACGTTTCACGAATACTCATTTTTGCCTTTGCGGCATTTGTTGCTATGTTCTCCTCAGCTCAGTCATTGTTCGAACTTTCCAAGTCAGCCTCAGCAGGCAATCCCGAGGCTCAATACCAGCTTGCCATAAAATGCCTGTATGGCGAAGGATTGCCTCAAGATTCAGTAAAGGCGTTCAAGTATTTTCATCTCTCAGCCGAGCAGAAATATGCTCCAGCAATGAAAGCCTTGGGCAATGCCTACCGAGACGGAGATGGAGTGGAACAAGACTGGAAACAATCGACAGCCTTTTTTGAAAAAGCTGCCGAAGGAGGCGATGTTCAGGCAATGATGGAAGCCGCACTCAACTATGGCAATCTCCAAAATCCCGACTGGAGTTCTTCAAAGGCTAAAGAATGGTATCAGAAAGCTGCTGAAGCAGGAAATGATGAAGCTAAAGTGATACTGGCAAAGTACAACCTCAGAGACTATGGCAATACAAACAATAAGAAACTAGGTTTTCAGCAGCTCAAAGATTATGCAGCCCAAGGAAACACTTTTGCCATGTATGAACTTGGCGAGGCATACTATGCTGGTCACTATGTAGAAAAAGACCGTATGGAAGCTGCAAAGTGGTATCGCAAAGCAGCCGAAGCCGGCAATGCCAAAGCTATGAATGCCATGGCATATTGCTATGACAATGGCAAAGGTGTCCCTATGGATGCAGAGCAGGTTCGCTACTGGTATGTACGCTCTGCTGAAGCAGGTAACATTACCGGACAATACAAAGCTGGGCGTTGCTTTCAGAAAGGAATAGGAGGGGAGGTTGACCTCGATCAAGCCATGAAATGGTATTTTGAGGGAGCAGAGCAAAACAGCGCATTATGCATAATGAAGATAGGCGAAGCCTACCTCACAGGAAAGGGACTGGAGAAAAATGTAGCAAAGGGCATCAGCTTTCTCCGTCGTGCTGCACAACTTGGCAACGGGCGTGCTTTCACCATATTGGGGGACTGCTGTTCTGAAGGCATAGGACTTAAACAAGACAAAGACGAGGCTCTGCGTATGTACACAGAGGCTTATGAGCATGGTGACCGCGCTGGCGGCGAGGCGCTTGCCAGGATGTTGGAGGATAGATATCAAGAATTCCAAAAACGAAAGGAACGCGGCGAGGAGATAAAGTTCAAATATATTGACCCCACCAGCATCTGGCACGACATAGTTCGCTGGCAGGACGAAGACAGCACCCAAAAACTTAAGCCCAATCCTCTTACTGGGAGCTACGAAACCGAAGAAGACTTGACCTATTAAATAAATAAAAGGTCTATTGGCTTAGACCTTAATAAAACCAATTTACTCACATAACTTTTATCTAAAACACAAAAGGATTATGAAAAAATTTTTTCTTGGGGCATTTGCCCTGACTTTTAGTCTTACGATCTTTTCCTGCACAGGAAATTCTAAACCAGTCAATGATGTGCAAGGTGAAGCTGTTGCCGAGGAGATAGATGCGGAAGCCGAAGCTGCTGTCGTAGCCTATGAAGAGTGGCTCGTGAAGTATGAAGATATTATGAACCGAAGCGCAAAGGGTGAAGATGTCATCGATGAACTTATGGTTCTTAACCTTGAGCAGGGTCCGAAAATCTCAGAAAACCTCATCAAGACCGAGGGTAAACGCAATGCAGAACAAAAAGCACGTGTGAAAATTGTTGAAGACAAAGTTGACTCAATTAAGAAAGCCAATAATCTGAGTTTCTGAGTCTCTCGCAAAAAGAAAACAGCAAAGTCGGTGGATACACACAATCGTGTATGCCGCTGACTTTGCTGTTTTTTTGTATTAATGGCTCTATAATTCTTTTCTATGTCAGAATGATATCTTTCTTTAAGCAGGTTTCATAAAGTTCTTTGTAGAAACGATGCTTGCTAAGAGTGGTACTGTCGCCCAGCAGAATGAGTTTCATTCGGGCACGAGTGATGGCAACGTTCATGCGCCGCAAGTCGCGAAGGAAGCCTATTCCACCTTTCTTATTAGCTCTTACTAACGAAACTATAATCACATCGCGCTC
>JAFYFI010000079.1 GCA_017543785.1 Alloprevotella sp. | reverse complement strand
AGACCCCCTGTTTTTGAGCTCAAAAAACGGGCATAAAAATCATCTCCGAAAAATTTGGTCCGAAAAATGCCCGTTTTTTGCAATTTGCGGAAACATTTGACTTTCAATACGATATAAAATTCAGGCTCGGATTTTCATTTGATTTTTGAAAATCCGAGCCATTTTTCTGCGAGTTTTCGCCTCAGAAACGTGAAAATTTCTTTGAGGAATTTCAGAATTTCTTTGTTGGATTCTGAAATTACTTTGAGTAATCCGAAAATTTCTTTATCGGATTTTCGGAGAGTCAAAATCTTTGCAGAAATTTCTCAAATCCGCGCTCTATTTTGCCAAAAATCCCGTGTCAAAACTTTTTACTTTTTCGTCAATTTTCTTTACCCTTCCCTGCGAAAAAGCAGCCTGTCAGTGCTGCTGTTGAGCGAAGCGAAAAGAGGCTGGCAAGATTTTGGCACATAAAAAAACAGTGCGTTCGGAGAAAAAGGCTTAATTTCGCACAGTTATGAGAAAAACACTGATGCACATAATGCTTTTCCTGCTGCCCATAGCCTTGCTGGCGGGTGGGATGGAGATATTTTTGCGCATACAGCCCAACTCCTACTCTGCCAAGCAGGCTGCCATAGACAGGATGGCTCCCAGCGTAGAGACACTCATACTGGGCGCGAGCCACAACTACATGGGCATCAACCCTGCCCTGCTGCACTCCTGCGCACTGAACCTTGCCAACGTGTCGCAGACGCCCAACATAGACATAAGGCTGCTGAAGGCTTGTCTGCCCAAGATGCCCAAGCTCCGGACTGTCGTTACGGGCACCGACAACGCCATCTTCTTCGACGCTCCCCTGCAGGAAGGCGGCGAAAGTTTTCGATGCACTTACTACAACCTCTACATGGACCTGGAGCGCATAGGCGCATGGCCCGAATGGGGATTTGAGATGAGCCACTGGGACGGTGCGCAAGAACGCCTGAAACAAACGCTCCTGGGCAGTGGATTCGCCGTGTGCGACAGCCTGGGGTGGTACTCGGAATACAAGCTGGAGAAGCGCGAAGAAGGTGCACTGAGCGACGAGATGGGACGCCGACGCAACGACAACAACACGTGCCGCAACTGGGACTTCCCCAAGCGCAACCGCGAACTGCTGCTCGAACTGACAAGGCTCTGCCAGGCAAGCGGCATACGGCTGATTGTGCTGAGGACGCCCGTGAGCGCGGTCTATCGCAGGTACACCCCCAAGCGGCAGGCAGAGGCTGTGGAGCAGATGCTCGACGAGTGCAGAAGGAGCGAGGGGGTGACAGTTGCCGACTATGCTGCCGACAAACGCTTTGACGACAACGACTTCTTCGACACAGACCACCTGACAGCCAACGGGGCTGAGAAATTCTCGAAGATACTGAGCGCCGAACTGGGCATATAGAACTGAAGAAACAAGAAAACCACGACATAAGAGAGGATGGCTACGGAAAACCGAAGGCTGAGCATCCGCGAGTTTCTGGATGCTGACGAAAAAAAAGACCTGCTGCGACTGCTCACGGCAGGCAGTGTTGACGACGGGAAGAGCACTCTGATAGGCAGGCTACTCTTCGACTCCAAGAAACTCTACGAAGACCAGCTCGACGCACTGGAACGCGACTCAAAACGCCTGGGCAACGCAGGCGACCACATAGACTATGCCCTGCTGCTCGACGGACTGAAGGCTGAGCGCGAGGAGGGCATCACCATAGACGTGGCTTACAGATACTTCTCCACAAACCGCCGCAAGTTCATCATTGCCGACACTCCGGGGCACGAGCAATATACACGCAACATGATTACCGGCGGCTCAACGGCAAACCTTGCCATCATACTGGTGGATGCCCGCAATGGCGTCATCACTCAGACGCGCCGCCACACGTTTCTCGTGTCGCTGCTGGGCATAAAGCACGTGGTGCTGGCTGTGAACAAGATGGACCTCGTGGACTTCGACGAAACACGCTTCGAAGACATCGTGGCGGAATACATGAACTTCACAGCCCCCCTGGGCATCAGCGACATCACGCCCATACCCCTCAGCGCACTCGACGGCGACAACGTAGTGGAACGCTCGGAGCGCACTCCGTGGTACGGGGGACCTGCCCTGCTCGATTTCCTGGAGACAGTAGAAATACACGCCGACCACAACCTGCAGGACTTCCGCTTCCCCGTGCAATATGTGAACCGTCCCAACCTGGACTTCCGCGGCTTCTGCGGAAAGGTGAGCAGCGGCATAGTGCATCAGGGCGACGAGATAGTGGCTCTGCCCAGCGGCAAACGCTCAAGGGTGAAGAGCATACTGGCTCCCGGCGGAAAACTGGTGGCTTTTGCCTTTCCACCACAGAGCATAACGCTGCAGCTGGAGGACGAGATAGACATCTCGCGCGGAGAGATGCTCGTGAGCCCCGACAACATCCCACACCAGGGACGCGCCTTCGAGGCAATGCTCGTATGGATGGACGAAGAACCGATGGACATGGGTAAGGACTTCTACCTGAAGCACACCACAAACACGAGCCGCAGCCGCATTGACGGAGTGGAATATCGCGTGGACGTGAACACCATGGAGCACAAGGACGCCGACCTGCTAAGACTCAACGAGATAGGACTGGTGCGCTTCCAGACCTCGAAACCGCTCTTCTTCGACGCATACAAGCAGAACAAGCCTACAGGCTCCTTCGTACTCATTGACCCCATCACGAACAACACCTCTGCCGTGGGCATGATACTGCGACCGCTGGAGGAAAACGCCATGCACCTGGACAGCAACATGCCCGTGCTCGACCTGCCGCGCCTGGGCATAGGCAAGGAGCACTACGAGGCGATAGACCGCGCGGTGAAGGAACTGGAGCGCCAGGGCTGGGGCATCAAGGTAGTAAAGGACTAAAGCCCCGGCACAGGACTGCAAAACAAAAGGAGCCGCCCCACGAGGAGCGACTCCTTATTTTTATATATATGCGCACGAAGGGAAAGATGTTCGCCTTGGACGCTTTTTTGAGCTTATGAGGCTTTCAGGTCTTGAGGCTCAGACCTAAGAAACTAAAAACCTGCAAAAGCCAAAAATCTTCTTACTTATAGTCAACGATGCGGGGACCGCCCTCGCCAATGAAGCGGTAGGTCTTGGACCAGGTCTTACCGTTGTTGCTTGTATCCTGAATCATTTCGAACTTCTCGAGAATCCAATCGTTGCCTTTCTTGTAGAGCACGCCGATTAGCTTGGAGCGCTGAACAATCTTGTAGGGCCACTCTTGAGACTTTGCGTTGGTCCAGTCCTTATCGAAGAACACAACTTTCTGAATGCCCATGTTGGGGAATTTTTTCTTCACTGCTGCGAGAACGGCATTCTGTGTCTTGGAGTCAACCTTCACCGTGGCAGGCATGGCTTGCTTGCCATAGGACGCAGCCTGAGCATCTTCCATGATAGAAACGCGATTGGCGTCGTACTTGTTGAAGCGGCGAGTCAGCTGCTCGTAGGCGTCGTCCTTGGGGTTGCCGGGATGTGCCTCGAGATATTCGAGACCCTGCTTTGCGCAGTCGAAGTAGGCTGCTGCATTGATGGGGTTGGAGGAGAGGTTGTTGTCTATGCCGTTCATCATGCGCTCCGTGGCTTGGAAGAGTACGTCGTAGGGCGTTACGGAATAGAGAAGTTCCTCGAGGCGTTCCATCTCGTCGGAAGCTGCACGCGTGAGGTTTGCAGGAGTGTCGATGAGATATATGTCAGAGTTGACCATCTTGTCGGAAGAATTCTTACCCATCTGCACACCGCCGAAGATGAACTTTGTGAGCATGACCTTGGCGTTGAGGAAATATGCAACTGGAGTGACGCCCTTGAGGTCGGACGCGAAGCGAGCCATGTTTGCCCAGATGGTGTGGTAGCCGGCAGGCACGGCGTCGCCGCTATCGCCGAAGGCATAGATGTACTGCCCGATGGGGCTCTCGTTCTTGAACTTGTAGGCAGCCTGGAACACCTTCAAGCGCATGTTGTTGTGGAAGTTGTTGCTCTCTTCGGTGTCCATGCGGTACCAGTTGGAGTTCTCATAGTAGGGAGAGCAGTATGCCTTGGGCAGATGCTCGTAGCCGGCATGAATCTGAGCCACAGTCCTGGTGTGTCCGTCGGGAGTGGTCTCGTCGGCAGTCTTGGGGTCGTTCTTCTTAGCTTTCTTTGAGGGCTTGTAGGTGCGGTCGTAAAGGGCTTTGTCCTTCAGCTTCTTTGCACCTTCCTTGACTTTCTTTTCAGCTGTTTTCTTGGCTTTTGTCACGGCATCGTCCATGGCTCTCTCGGCTGCTACCTCAGCCTTGCCCAGCTCGCGGCTTACTATCTCGGCAGGTGCATTCTTTATCTTGTCAACCTGAGTTGAGACGGTGTTCTTTGCCTTGTCGGTGACTTTCTTTGCAGATGACTTAACTACATTCTTAATCTTGCCGCCGAGGTTGAACTGCGCTTCAGCAGGAGCGGAAAGCACCATCATTCCGGCCAGTACCAGAATAGCACGTCTTAAATTTCTGTTCATACGTTTTTCAGTTTTTTATGGGTTAATGTTTATCTCAAATGAAGAGTTGAAAATTCATGGTTTCAACACCCGAAGTAAGGGGATTTTGAATGCTTTGCCTTGCAAAAATACAAATATTTCTCTTTTATCATCATTTGAAGTCAGATATTTTTACACTAAGCTGCAAAAAGCCCAAACCTAAAAAAGCCCAACCCTTTTCCCATATCGGGCTTAATGCTTATATTTGCATCAACATCAGGAAAACACTCAAAATAGCTTATGGGACTCATTGACTTTGACAAGCTTCCGGTTAACAACCTTGTGGGCGCCGACTGGCACACGTATCGCATCATAACCAGCGGAAAGGAGATAGACAAAGGCTTTCGCCTAAAGCACGGGCTGACAACCGCCGTGTGCCGCCTGCTCTCCATCTTTGCTCCCATACAGGAGTACCGCTATAGGAAACTCCTTGCCGACAAACCTCTGGAACAGGCTCCCGTGTTCATCCTGGGACACTGGCGCTCGGGCACGACCTTCGTGCACAACGTGCTCTCCTGCGACAAGCACTTTGCCTACAACACTACCTATCAGACTGTGTTTCCGCACCTGATGATGTTCGGGCAGCCTTTCTTCAAGAAGACCATGTCGTGGCTCATGCCCTCCAAGCGGCCTACCGACAACATGGAGCTGGCTGTTGACCTGCCGCAGGAGGAAGAGTTTTCGCTGACCAACTCTATGCCCTTTACATACTACAACCTTTGGTATTTCCCCAAACACTGGATGGAGTATGCAGAGAAATACCTCGTCTTCAACGACGTGCCGAAAGAGGTTCTGGAACGCTTCGAGGAGGAACTGAAAAAGGTGATGAAAATAGCCATCTGGAACACTGGAGGGACGCAGTTTCTATCGAAGAATCCGCCGCACACGGCAAGGGTGAAGGAACTTCTCGACATCTTCCCCGACGCTAAGTTCATCTATCTGATACGCAACCCTTATACCGTCTTCGAATCTACACGCTCGTTCTATACTAACACGATGAAGTCGCTGAAGGTGCAGGACATTGCTCCGGAAGAACTTGCTGAGAACATCCTGAACGTGTACAACATGGTTTACGACAAGTATGAAGCCGAGAAGAGCCTCATCCCCAAAGGAAATCTATTCGAGATGAAGTTTGAAGATTTCGAGAAAGACCCGATGGGAATGACAGAGAAGATTTATGCCCAGCTTCAGCTCTCAGGACTAGAGGCGGCAAAGCCAGCCATAGAGCAATACCTGAACTCGAAAAAAGGATACAAGAAAAACCAGTATTCCTACAAGCCCGAAACCGTGAGACTTGTCAACGAGAACTGGATGCGCGCCATAGAACAATGGGGCTACGAAAAGCTTCAAGATAAATCCTAAGACCATAAAGCACGTTGCGACAGCACGGTAAGATACAGGTCAATACCATTTAAAAAAATCTATGATATTACCAACCTCTTTGTGGCTTTTGCTCTGCCTCCATTTATCTCCTTTTACATGTATAAAACACGTCCGCCCTGCACACGTATTAGGGTTGTAGAACATAGGGGAGTAAATATCCCAGCCTTTATAAACTCCTAAATATTCAGCATAGTCAAAACCTGCGTTAACGCAAAGGTCTGTTACGAATTGAGGAATTTCTTTCTTTGTTTGCTCTTCCGCCTTTTCTTTTTTTTATCCTAAACCATTTCATAGCGTGTAATTTTTTATCGTAAAAGAGTGCAAGCAATAAATAGTGCAATTGTAGATGCAATAGCAGCTATAATACTTGCAACACTTGAAATAATATCCCATCTTATTGGGTTATATAGCCTCGGAAACACGCGCAGATAATCTTT
>JAFYFI010000012.1 GCA_017543785.1 Alloprevotella sp. | reverse complement strand
TCTTTGTTGGATTCTGAAATTGCTTTGAGTAATCCGAAAATTTCTTTATTGGATTTTCGCGGAGTCAAAATCTTCGCAGAAATTCCTCAAATCTGCGCTCTATTTTGAAGAAAATCGCGTGTCAAAACTTTTTACTTTTTCGTCAAGATTATTTACCTTTCCGAGAAATAGCAGCCCAACTGCTTACTGTCGAGCGACGTGGAAAAAGGCTAGCAAACTGTCTGTCCGGGGCGTGTAGAGAGGAGTTTTCAAGAGGACAACGGCACTGAAAGTTTACTCCGTTTCTTTACGTTGTTCTTTTGGCCAGTTTACGAGGTATAGTTTGTCATAAGTGCGAGTATAGGCTGTATAGAGCCAGCGCAGGTACCCTCCGATGGACATTTCTGGTGGTATGTATCCTTGGTCGATAAAGACGCATCCCCACTGCCCACCTTGCGCCTTGTGGCAGGTCACGGCGTAGGCGTATTTCAGCTGCAGGGCGTTGTAGTATTGGTCCTCACGCAGTTGCTTCATGCGCTCTGCCTTAGAAGGTATGTGCATATAGTCCTGCAGAACACTCTCATAGAGACGACTGCTTTCTTCGGCTGTGAGCGACGGTGACTCCGACTGCAGAGTGTCGAGGAGCACCCTACAGGATATTTCCTGATTGTCGTAATCGGGAAACCGCAGCAGTGCGTCGGCAAACTGAAATCCGTGTTCTTCGTGGAAATTCCTCACGGATATCACCTCTGCTATGTCGCCATTGGCAATGAAGTCAAGGGGTAGTTTCTCCTCTGCCGAAAGGTTTTTCCTGAGTTGTTCCGTCCAATAATAATTGTTTTTCACAGCCATGACGACGTCCCCGCGCGAGAGTCTCTCTTCGCGGTCGAACACTCGTGCCCGTATGCCGGCATTGTAGATGTTTGCCCGCTTATTGGAACGCGTTATGACTATGGTGTCATTTTGCCCGTAGTCTGAGTATGCTGTTACAAGTGCTTCTATGAGTTCGTCACCAGGCAGAAAGCTGACCTCTCCGTCCTTGCTTCCGGCGAGTCGCGGCAGTGTGTTTTGCTGCTCTTGCAGTGCAGAGCGCAAGAGTGTTGCCCCTGTGAGGACTGACGACTCTTCGCGCTGACGCACCACCTGTGTCAGGCTGGCTTCGAAGACGCTGAGGCCATAGCCGCGCAGCACTTCTGCGCTAAGTGCAGGACTTTCCTCCTCGCCGACGGGTGGCAGCTGCGCCGTGTCGCCTACGAGCATGAGACGGCAGCCTTCTGTGGAAAACACGAAATGCAAGAGGTCATCGAGCAGAAGTCCTGTGCCAAAGATAGAAGTGCCTCCGCCCTGATTGGAAAGCATGGAAGCCTCATCGACGATGAAAAGTGTGCCAGGCTGTTTGTTGAACCCGAGCGAGAAGTGCGTGTCCTCGCCACGGAAGGACTCCTGCCTGTAGATAGCCTTGTGAATAGTGTGCGCGGCAACTCCGGAATGCATGGAAAAGACCTTTGCCGCACGTCCTGTGGGAGCAAGCAGCTGCACCGGGCGCTCCAGTTTCTGCATCACTCTGACCAGGGCTCCCACAAGGCTCGTCTTTCCTGTTCCGGCATAGCCGCGCAGGATGAAAGTTGGCTGATAGTCCCTGCATAGCATGAAACGCGCCATGTCGAGGGCTGCATTGCTTTGCTCGCTGGTGAAGGTGAAGCCAAGTTCTTCTTCTATCTGTTGTGCTAAAAAGTCGTGAAGCATTTTTTCGGGAGCGTAGGTTTGTAGGTTCATAGGTCCTTGGTGAGCAGCCAACCTATAAACCCAAAAAATCTATTAAAATTGCTGTTGTTCGATTGTAGTTCAGCAAAGGTAAAAAAAACGGCAGGAAAAACGCAAACGATGATTTTTTTGAAAGCACATTCACATAAAAGGGTGAAAATAAGTATTTTTGCAGAAAGATTAGAAAAAACACGATGACAGGACTTCCCGAAGACCCATTTATCCTACTCAGCACCATCAACACTATGCTACGCGACAGCAGCGAGTCGCCAGAAGAAATATGCTCCTCAGAAGGCTGGGAGTGGGAGGATATATGCGAGCGACTGGCTTCAGCAGGTTTTGAGTATAACGCAGATACAAAACGATTCTGGTGATGAAACCACTGGCTAACTACCCTCTCACACTCATCATCTCCGCGGCAATCATCGTAGCGAGCCTGATTCCGACGCGTGAGTTCCCCGAGACTGATTTAGAGCTTGCCGACAAATATGCTCACACGCTCATGTACTTCGTGTTGGCTCTTACCCTGTGGTGGGAACACTCGCGCAAGACGACATCAGCGCCCTCAGCTTCGTTCATCATTTTGTCTGTAGTGCTACCAGCATCCTTAGGCATACTGCTCGAACTTGCTCAAACTTACCTAACCACCTATAGGAGCGGAGACTATCTGGACGCCCTGGCAAATGCTCTCGGCGCCATCATCGCCCTCCCCATCGGACTGCTCTTAACATATAGAAGAAACAGAAAAAAGGAAAATCACAAAACCAAACAAGCCTAAAAACATCATGCTGCCAAACACATTATATATATATATAACAGATTCGTCGCTATACTTTGTGAAACAAGCCAAGGGAAGGGATTCAAACCTGCAGACAGCCCACTGCGACATAAATCCAGGAATGCCTTTTGCAGCAGTAATCGACGAGTTCCTCGCCGAGAGGCAAAGTATGCTCGAAGGCGCAGACAAAGTACGTGTCATCGTCGACAGTCCGTCAGTGCTTATCCCTCTTGCCGAGTTTAGCGAAGACACCTTCAGGGAATACTATAAATACTGCATACCCTCAGACTATGAATGTCGCATATTTTGCGACACGCTCCCCGTGGCAAACGCCATGCTGGTGTTCTCAGTGGCAGAGAATGTATATTCCATCATAACCGACCGATTTGAAAAGCCATATTTCTGCAGTAGCATAGCGGCTATCAGTAGCAACTTCATGAGGAAAAGCTCTACCCAAGTAGCGCCAAAACGCATCCTCTGCGCCTTGAGGGAAGATGCCATCGACATCGTTGCAGCCGAGGCAGGAAAACTGCTCTTGGTAAACAGCTTCAGCGTAAGAGCCACGAGCGACATTCTCTACTACACCCTAGCCACTGCATCAAAATTAGGAATATCTGCCGAGACCGATACCTTCTTCATCGCCGGCGAAGAACAGGCGGCAAAAGTTGCTATGGAAGAATTCAGGAAAGTGGTGAGAAACGTGAGGCCCTATAACCTCTTTGAAGAGTCAGACAACAGCATCGCACTCCCTAAAGAACCCGTCCCCTTTGCCATACAGAACTTCCTGGTAGAATCCTGAAGCATCTTATGTTCTTGGAGCTCAGTCACCCCCCCAAAAAAACCTATCAGTCTAATTTGATATGCGCATCATAACAGGAAAATACAAAGGTCGCCATTTCGACATTCCACGCACGTTCAAGGCCCGTCCTACTACCGACTTTGCCAAAGAAAATCTATTCAACGTGCTGAGGGCTTACGTTGATTTTGAAGAGACTAGGGCACTTGACCTTTTCGGCGGCACGGGGAGCATCACGGCAGAACTACTCTCGCGCGGCTGCCAAGAGGTAGTCTGCATAGAAAGCGACCGCCAGCATGCAGCGTTCATACGCAACGTGCTTCAGCTGCTGAAAGCAGAAAATGCACGCCTATACGCCACTGATGCCCTGCGCTTCATAGAACGGTCTTCGGATGGGTTCGACCTCGTCTTTGCCGACCCTCCATATAGACTGAAGGAACTCCCCACCCTACCCGAAAGAGTTCTTGGCAGCAATGTCTTGCGCAATGATGGCATATTCGTCCTCGAGCATGGAGGAAACTACGATTTCAAGGAAAACCCGAGTTTCATAGAACATCGCGCCTATGGGAGCGTAAACTTCTCATTCTTTAGGAAGAAGTGCCAATAGAGCCGTAAGCACAAAAGGCTTCAACCCTTTTCTCCGACGACAAAACCACCCAACACATTTATACTATTAAACTTTTCCTTTTTTTACTGGAATATCTTAACTTTGCAACCTGAAACTGGAAACAGCGATAAGCATTTATGTCAGTGCTTGGCAGCCAAAATGCGCCGCTCTGCCAATGTTTATCGGATTTTTTATCTATAAATATTCAGAAAACAAAAAAACATATAACAATGAGCTTTTTCAGCAGACTTTTTTCCTTCACCCAAGAACTGGCCATAGACCTCGGCACAGCCAACACTATCATCATCAGCGATGATGAAATCATTGTCAACGAACCGTCCTTCGTTGCTCTCGACGAACATTCCGAGAAAATGATTGCAGTGGGCGACAAAGCTAAGCTGATGTATGGCAAGACAAACAACAAGATTCGCGTCATCCGCCCATTGAAAGACGGTGTAATTGCCGACTTCAACGCCTGCGAACAAATGATGCGCGGACTCATCAAGATGGTGCATAAAGGCAAACGCATCTTCTCGCCCTCACTACGCATGGTAATAGGAGTTCCAAGTGGCAGCACTGAAGTAGAGCTAAGAGCTGTGCGCGACTCTGCCGAGCATGCTGGCGGACGCGACGTGTTCCTCATCTACGAACCCATGGCAGCAGCCATCGGAATAGGAATGGACGTAAACGCTCCCGAGGGCAACATGATTGTTGACATAGGTGGTGGTACTACTGAAATTGCCGTTATCTCACTGGGTGGAATAGTCTCAAACAATAGCATAAAAATGGCAGGCGATGACTTCACCGCCGACATTCAGGACTACATGAGCCGCCAGCACAACGTGAAGGTGAGTGAGCGCATGGCAGAGCGTATCAAGATAAACGTAGGTGCTGCACTTACCGACCTTGGCGAAAACGTTCCCGAAGACTACATCGTGCACGGTCCTAACAAAATTACTGCCATGCCCATGGAAGTGCCGGTGTGCTATCAGGAAATAGCCCATTGCCTGGAAAAAAGCATTGCAAAACTCGAAGCCGCCGTCATCAGCGCACTCGAGAACACACCACCTGAGCTTTATGCCGACATCGTAAAGAATGGTATATATCTCACTGGTGGCGGTGCTTTGCTCCGTGGTTTGGACAAACGTCTCACCGACAAGATAAACATTCCGTTCCACGTAGCCGAAGACCCACTCCTTTGCGTGGCTCGAGGCACAGGGATAGCACTGAAGAAGATTGACGAATTCACATTCCTGATGCGCTAAGCCTGCATCAGAGACTTTTTCCCCCGAATCTCTCAACAACCAACTTCACACTTATCTTCACCGAAAAAATACACTTCTCATCGCCGGGTAAATGAACACTCTGCTCGACTTTTTGCGCAAGTACAATTATTTCTTCGTTTTCATCCTGCTCGAAGCCGTCAGTTTCGTGTTACTCTTTCGTTTCAACAACTATCAGGGCAGCATCTATCTGACAGGAGCAAATGCTATTTCGGCAAAGATAGGCGGGCTCTACAACGAGGGAGTTGCCTTCGTAGGCTTACGCAATCGCAACAAAGAACTCACTGAGCGCAACATCATTCTGGAGCATCAAAACAACACCCTGCGAGAGACTTTGGCACGTCTGGGCCACGTGGAAACCACCACGGAGCACAATGTCAGAGAAGTGCTCCGCGACTTCAATCTCATACCTGCTACGGTAGTGTCCAACTCTGCCGAACGCATCAACAACTACCTTGTCATCGACAAAGGCGAGAACCAAGGCGTACGCCCAGAGATGGGAGTCATCGGCGGCGGCGGCGTAGTAGGCATCGTCTATCTCACAGGCAAAAACCATTCCCTCGTCATTCCCGTTACAAACCGCAAGTCGAGCATAAGCTGCCGCATACGTGGCGGAAACTATTTCGGTTCCCTTCAGTGGGACGGCAAAAGTTTCCTGCGTGCATATCTTGACGACATACCTCGCTATGCCGATGTCAAGCCCGGAGCTACCATTGAGACAAGCGGCTATAGCGCAGTATTTCCCCCGGGCATCTTCGTAGGGCGAGTGCTCAGCGTAGGCAACTCAAAAGACGGACAGTCATACCGTCTGGAAGTTCAGCTAGGTACCAATTTCTCAAGCCTGCGCGATGTTGAAGTGATATCCACCCCCTACAAGGTAGATATAGATGCCCTACTCGACAGCGCCAAGGTAAAAGACGAGGCTGACCAACTCAACGGATTAGGTTTGTAGGTTAGAGTCAAACTCCCCTTGAGAAAGAAAAAAACAAACAACCCATGTTTCAAACCATATTGTCGCGCATATTCTGGATTCTGCTACTTACTTTCTTGCAAGTAGTGATATTCAATCATGTACACATACTTGGCTACGCTACTCCCCTCCCTTACATTTACGCTCTCCTTATTCTCCCTTCCAACACTCCCCGCTGGCTATACATTCTTATCGGGTTCTGCCTCGGACTATGCATAGACACTTTCACCAACACCCCTGGCATTGCTGCAGCAGCCACTACGGCTAGCGGTTTAGTTGTGCCATGGTTTCTCGTTGCCTTTGGCCCAAAGGACCTCGGCGACGACGATACCCTGCGGCCCAATCACCACACCATGAAATGGGGACCTTTTTTGCGCTATGCTTTTTGTGCAGTGACACTGCAATGCACACTATTTTTTACCATAGAAGCCTTTAGTTTCTTCGCACCTCTCGATCTGCTTTTCAATATTCTCGGCAGCATCGTCCTCACAATGATTTTCATAGTAATTCTCGAACTCATAAGAAACGAGAGATAAAAAAACTATAGGGAGAAAACCACCAGTGGAACAGAAGAACCCATTCAGCAACCGACGTCTTGTAATCAGCGGTGTAGCCATTGCTATCATCGCCATCTACATCATACGTCTGCTCTCCCTACAGCTACTTTCAGACGACTACAAGCGCAACGCCGACTCCAACGCCTTTCGCCGCGATGTTCTATATCCTTCGCGCGGACTAATCTTCGACCGCAACGGCGAGCTGCTCGTTTTCAACGAACCATCCTACAACATCATGGTGACGATGAACGAGCAGATAGGCATCGACACGCTAGATTTCTGCAAGACCATTGGCATCACACCCGAATTCTACACCCGCCGCTGTGCCGACATCAAAGACCGCAGCAAGAATCCTGGCTACTCGCGCTTCACTCCACAAGTTTTCATGACACAAATTCCTCCAGAGGAATTTTCTCTCTTTCGCGAAAAGCTGTTCCGCTTTCGTGGTTTCTCCATCGAGAAACGCGCTGCCCGCCACTACTCTTCAGGCATAGCCGCACACATATTAGGCGATGTAGGTGAAGTAAATCCCGACGACATAAAGGAAGACGACTATTACCATAGCGGTGACTACATCGGCAAGCTAGGCGTAGAGCGCAGCTACGAGAAACAGCTGCGTGGCGAGAAAGGACTTCGCATACTGTTGCGCGATGTACACGGACGCATCAAGGGACACTATGCCGACGGCGAATACGACCGCGACCCTGTGCCAGGCAAGAATCTCACCCTAAGCATCGACGCCCATTTGCAAGAACTCGCTGAACGCCTCCTGGAAGGCAAACTCGGAGCCATAGTAGCCATAGAGCCTACTACCGGTCAGATACTCTGCATGGCATCCTCGCCTACCTACGATCCGCGAGTCCTCGTAGGGCGCGAGCGCAGCAATGCCCACAAGGCACTCTCCAAAGACCCCATGAAGCCCCTGCTCAACAGAGCCATCATGGGTATGTATCCCCCCGGTTCCACTTTCAAGATAACACAAGCCCTTCTCGGTCTGCAAGAAGGCATCATCACCCCCGAGACATCATTCCCCTGCAGCCGCGGTTTCAACTATAAAGGCATGCACCTCGGCTGCCACGGACACGGTTCCCCCATACCTCTTGTTCCAGCTATAGGCACTTCCTGCAATGCTTACTTCTGCTGGAATCTCTACCGCATGCTCTCCGACCGCCAGCACTACAAGAGCCAGGCAGAAGCCATGACACGCTGGAAAGACCACCTTGTCAGCATGGGCTATGGATACAGGCTTGGCGTTGACCTCCCTGGCGAAAAACGCGGCATGATACCCAATGCCGACTACTACACCAAGCACCTCCACGAGTGGGGACCTCTCTCCGTCATCTCCATATCCATCGGACAAGGAGAGGTAACAGCCACCCCGCTGCAGATATGCAACCTCGCAGCAACGGTGGCAAACCGCGGCTACTACTACATACCTCATGTTGTGAAGAACATTCAAGGCAGCAGCCTCGACACCCTCTACACACGTAAGCACTACACCATGGTAGACAAAAAGTGGTACGACGTAGCCGTGCAAGGCATGCGCCGCGCGGTGACAGGCGGCACCTGCCGAGGCGCCAACATTCCCGGCTACGAAGTATGCGGAAAGACCGGAACAGCCCAAAACCGCGGTCACGACCACTCCGCATTCATGGGATTTGCACCCATGGAACAGCCTAAGATAGCCGTTGCTGTTTACGTAGAGAACGGAGGCTTCGGAGCCACCTTTGGCGTGCCCATCGGCAAGCTCATCATGGAACAATACCTCAACGGAAAACTCTCTGGCGGCTCAGAGGCGCAAGCCCGCAGCCTTCAGTCGCGCCACATCAACTACGGAGGATATGAGAGATAGAAGTCTGAACAATATGCGCCTAGGCAACCCAGCCTTCAAAGCCGACTGGGTAGTCGTCACTCTCTACCTGCTGCTCATGCTTGCAGGCTGGGTGAGCATATGTGGTGCCAGCCACGAGATAGGCGACACCGACTTCTTCTCATGGGGCACTCGCTCGGGCAAGCAGCTCGTGTGGATAGGCTGCAGCCTCGGACTCGCAGGCTTCCTTATGATGATTGATGAGAAGTATTTCGACACTCTCTCTGTGCTCCTCTACGTAGCCATGCTCCTGCTACTCATTCTCACCCCCTTCCTTGCAAAGGAAATCAAAGGCTCGCGCTCCTGGATATCCCTCGGCGCCGTAAGCATACAGCCTGCCGAGTTTGCCAAATGCGTAACCGCACTAATAGTGGCAAAAGTAGTAGGACAATACGGTTTCACGTTGTCCAATCCGCAGCGTCTCCTCAAGGCAGCAGCACTCGTACTCCTGCCCATGGGGCTCATCGTACTGCAGAAAGAAACAGGCTCGGCACTCGTCTATCTCTCCTTCTTCCTCATGTTCTACCGCGAAGGCATGCCAGGCAGCATACTCTTCACCGCCGTAGCAGCAGTTATCTACTTCGTAGTGGGCATACGCTATGCAGAACAGCCCCTGCCAGGCACATACTCCTCCGTCGGACAGTTCGTAGTTCTCCTGCTCATATCCATATTCACTGCCGCGCTCACCAAAGTATATTGCCCGCGCACACCCCATTTCCGCCGACTACTCACAGGCGGACTTCTCTCCACTGCCATAGCCTACGCCTTCTCCGCACTCATCCTTCCCTTCGACATAGCATGGGTGCAGATACTCTGGATAGCCTTCCTCGTGGGCTACCTCGTATGGTATGGTCTCGGCGACCGCCTCCGCCAATACTACGTAATAGCCATCTTCGCCCTAGGCAGCACAGCATTCCTCTACACATCCGACTATGCTCTCAACAACGTACTGGAGCCCCACCAAACCACACGCATACGTGTGCTCCTTGGCATAGAGGAAGACATGATAGGAGCAGGCTATAACGTCAACCAGAGCAAGATTGCCATAGGCTCGGGCGGGCTCGAAGGCAAAGGATTCATGAACGGCACACAGACCAAGCTCAAATATGTCCCTGAGCAAGATACCGACTTCATCTTCTGCACCGTGGGCGAGGAGCAAGGTTTCATAGGTTCAAGCGCAGTGCTGCTCCTCTTCCTCACCCTCATCCTGCGCCTCTTTACCCTCGCAGAGCGTCAATCGTCGCGCTTCGGACGCATCTACGGCTACAGCGTAGGCAGCATACTCCTGTTCCACGTATTCATCAACATAGGCATGGTCATAGGGCTGACCCCAGTCATAGGCATCCCCCTGCCCTTCTTCAGCTATGGAGGCTCATCACTATGGGGATTCACACTACTCATATTCATCTTCCTGCGCATCGACGCGGGCGACAAACTAAGGCGCAGATAGACACACACCAAAACCATGGAAAAGCGAAACGGACCGTCACCACTCCAAGCCACACTCATCATTCTCGGGTGTCTGATTAGCATAGCGTTCATCATCTTCCTCAAGATGAAGAGCGACCTACGCTCGCCTCTCTATGCCATGCACCACCCCGAAGTACTATCAGCCCGCCGCACTGCCGACTCTATAGCCAACGTCGCCATACCCGACACCACCATCACCCCCGACGCCATGCCCCACGTTCCCGACACCGTAGCCGCTGCGCCACCCGACAGCATGGGCATAGACACACGCCCCATAGCCGAGGCAGGACTCGAGGACGGACGCCTGGCAGGACTCGAGGACGGACGCCACGGCACACTGCGAGCTAACTTTGACTCCACAAGCACCTTCCCCACCGACACACAGAGACAAGCCTATGCAGCAGCCTATGCCGAAGGCTACACTCAGGGCTACGAAGAAGGACTGCGACACGTGGGCGAGAAGCACACTGACGAACAAACCACCCCACAAACCGAAGGCGAGAACACAAAAATTTCTACGCAGGAAGAACAGCAGAAACAGGGTGAATGACAACGAGCCAAAGCCCCCAAAGACACCCAACCCAAAGACAGGGCAACTTTGTATTCCTTAGATTCTGCCAGTCGCAACTTTTGTCAAAATCCTTTATCCGCGACCCCCTGTTTTAAGTGCCTCAGGAAGGCCGACAAAATCATCTCCGAAAATTTTGGTCCGAAAAATGCCCGTTTTTTGCATTTTACGGAAGCATCTGAC
>JAFYFI010000078.1 GCA_017543785.1 Alloprevotella sp. | reverse complement strand
TCTACTTTCACGTCGGGGTCGATGCCCGTTTAGGTGCAGTTCATGTTGCGGTCGTACATGGGACAGGCAGAGAACCTCAGGAACCAACCGTTTGGCAGCTCCGAGGAGAAGGGCATTCCTGCACCGCCACCTGTGCGGTCGCCTACGACGGTGACACCGGGCAGACCCTTTACGTACATGGTAAAGGCGTTAGCAGCACTGTAGGTGTGGCGGTTGGTGAGTATGCAGACGCGCTTCTGCCATCTAAGTCCCGGAAAAGGCTCTACTTCGACAGCCTGAGGAGAGGAGAAGTCTGAGTGTCCCCTACCCGTCTTGTGGCACATATAGCCTACCGTGAGTTTTTCGTTGGTGAAGACTGAGGCGAGTTTCTGCGCAGCCGTGAGCTGCCCGCCCCCATTGTCGCGTATGTCCACTATAAGCCCTGTGCAGCCCGCCAGCTGGCGGATGATTTCGGAGAGATTGCCGTCGCCAAACATCGTAGAGAACGTGCTGCACCTTACGTAGCCAATGTTGTCGGGAAGTATCCTGTACTGCAGGGATGAGGTCTGCTTGTATTCTTCACTCCTGCCCAGATATGTACGTTGCATGAAGTCGTAGTAGTTGAGGGGATAGTCGTCGAACCAAGCACCATACCGCGACACGTCATGGTTTGCATACAGGTTTACGTGCCCGTCGCGCAGCTCTTTAGTCATCTCGGCAAGCACTTCGAAGAGTTGTTCGTTTGTCATGCCGTCAGTGACACGCGCGCTGTAGCGCTGGTACACTTCGTTCCAGTCGAGCCCGTATTCGTCGTGTTTCTCTTGAAAGAAGCAGTAGTGCTCATCGAGAATGCGCCAACATGCCTCGAAATTGCCACGCGTATCGTTGTCGGGCATATCCTCAGTGATGCAACCCGACATAAGCCCCAGCAAAGAGATAGTCAGAGTATAGAAGCAGATGTATTTGTGCAATGTTTTCATCTCGACGTTTTTCTCAGCCGTCTATTCCAGGCGGCGTTTTGCATGGTTAACTCTCTTGACATGGCGCACGAAGCCCAGCACAAACTGGTTGCTCCAGGCATGGCGCTTAAGTCCGTTCACATGTGCCTGCCTGATGTCGGCATGGTAGCCTAGGGTTATGGTGGTGCGCCCTAAGGGGAAGTCGAGGGTGCAGAGGAAGCGCAGGCTGGGAGCATTGAACGGAGAAGTGAAACGAACGTTTTTATTGTAGTGCCCGAGGGAGAAAATCTCGTAGTATGACTGTCCATACTGCGGAGAGAACATTGCCCCCATGAGCGGCAGGTCTAGCTGCCCGCGCGCCTTAAACTCGCGCTTGAAGAGCATAAAGCTATACTCCACCGCCCCCGTTGCTGCAAGGTCCAGTGCCAGCCTGCCCTGCGCCGGATTGTTGCTTCCGCGAGTGTTGTAGGTAAACCCTCCTCCGAGCTCAAGGAGCCCGCCAGCCTGAAGGCGCAAGCGATTTGTAGGCCGCCAGTTGCAAACGAATCCGCCTGCCAGGGTGAGCTGCAGGTCCAGTTCCTTGCCGTCCTCGGTAGGTGAATGGTCATAGGAAAAGTTTGCGCACATCTGCATCACTGTCTGCCAGCGGCGGTTGCGCTTCCAGCGTGCCTTTCGCTCGGAGCGGTGTAGCACTCCAAGAGAAACGCCTTTGTACTCGTAGGGAGTGAGGTATGTATCAAGGATATTCTCTGCGCCGATGCCGAAGAGCCAGCGATGCTCAGTATAGTTGGGAATGACAGGCGCAGGGCTATAAGCCTCTGCTACGGGGGCAGGGGTGGATATATCTACAGAATCGGTCTGCCCAAGAGCGGAGATACACGAAAGAAAGAATAATATCAGAAGCTGCCAGGGCTTCATTTCTTCATACCTTTATATATAATGTATGCCAGAACGACAAAGAAAATTGCCAGTATGCCGTAGCCTATCTCGTGGCTGTACTTCGTGGCGAGTTCCACAACTTGCTCTGGCGTTTTCAGGTCGGTGAAACGGTATATGCCGTAGCCAATGAGCGCCAGCACAGTGTTCCAGCATCCGGCTCCTAGTGTGGTGTAGAGGAGGAAAGGCTTCATGGGCATACCCGAAAGTCCTGCAGGAATGGAGATGAGCTGCCTGACAGCCGGCACCAAACGCCCGAAGAAAGTAGATACTGCACCGTGGTCAAGGAAATACTTCTCTGCTTTTTCCACCTTTTCGCGGTCTATCAGGCACATATGCCCGAGGCGACTGTCGGCAAAGCGATAGACCACCGGGCGCCCCAGCCACCGCGCAAGGTAGTAGTTGATGAGTGCTCCCAGGTCGGCACCCACTGTGGCAAAGACGATGACGAGGAACACATTCATCTCGGGGTCGCTCATTGCCTTCCATGCTGCCGGAGGAACGACTACTTCGGAGGGAAAAGGTATAAACGAACTTTCGATAGCCATGAAGAGCACTACTACTCCATAGCTAAGGTGTGCCAAAACCCAGGCAACGATTGCTGCTGTACTCATATAGGTAGGAATTATCGCGCGAAGAGGTCTGCGACGGGCTAAAAAGTCAAATGTTTTCGAAGGTCAGGGCGCGATACTCCGTTTCGTAGTTTGCCAGGTCTTCACTTATTACGGCGGCTTTCTGAGCCAGATGAGCGATGTTCACTTGCTTTGGCATGCGAGCCACACCTGCGATGAGGGCGCGATGATTCTCCTCGTCGAGAGCTATGAGGTCTATGTCGTTGTCGCCATGGTGGTCCCACCATCCGCCTATGCAGCTATATTCTCCAGCCTCCTCCAGTTGTTTAGTGAAGTAGATAGGCATGGAGAGGTCGCAGTATTCGGCAAAGCCTTTTTGCACCGTGCGGCGCAGTTCGTTGTACTTGGCTTGCTCGATGAGGTGCATGTTTTTATAAATGAAGCGGAACCAGAAACGCAGGAAGTTGTCGGCTATGACATAGCGTACGTTTTTGCTGCCCGACTTACTGAAGAGAGGGGTGAGCTTGCGTATGAGGTGGAAGTCGGTCTCCAGACGTGTGAGGTATCCGCCTATCTCCTTTTGCAGGAATTCTTCTATGAGCGAACGGCTCGAGATGCCGTTAGCTATGCAGGTGAGGATAGAGAAATATATGGTGTATTCTTTTCCGAAGTCCTCGATGAGGAGCAATTTACCTTCCTGGAGGAACGGCGACTTTTCCTGACATGCAAACTTCACGATGTCCTCTGAGGTAACGGCTCCTGCTGTGAGCAGCTCGTTGACATATTTTGGCACGCCGCCTGTGAAGGCATACATGGCAAGCAGGTCCTGAGGCTTGTAGTCGGGGTTGGCTTTCTTCAGTATTTTCTTCAGTGTGGGAGTGGATATTTCGTCTAGCTTTATCCAACTTGTCACTCTGCCGTTGAGTGGTGTGTGCTGCCCGTCGAAGATGCGTGTGGTCTGGGCATTGTTGTTGCCCACGAGGAAAAGGCAAATGCGACTGCGGTCCTTGTTTCGGTCCCAGAGACTCTGCAAGTCGGTGAAGATATTTGAATTTATGGTGCTAAACTCCTGAAACTCGTCAATGATGACGTTGAACCTCTGCTCCTTGGATGCTGCCATGAGGGCCTTGAACAAGGTTCTGAAGTCGCTCACGTCGCTCAGGTGTGTGAGTCCCAGCTTGCGGTGTACCTGCTCGGCAAACTCTGAGCAAAGCAGCGACTCTGCTTTTCTGGCTACGAAAAAATATAGCGTGGGGATACCGGCTGTGGCTTTGAGTATCAACTGTGTCTTGCCACATCGTCTTCGTCCGGTGACAACAGCCATTTGAGCGGCTTGGAGTGAGGCTTCTTGAATTTCGCGGAGCTGGCGCGTGGCCTGCTCTCTTTCATAAAATCGCATATTGTATTTTTCTGGTATTGATTTATACTACCGAAATTTCTGTAATGCTCATTTCCGAACTCTGCGTTTCGGAAACACGCTTTTCAATCGACAAAAATAAGAACTTTTTGCGAACTACGCAAATAATGCGATTAAATCTTGGCTTATATCGCTATAAATCACACATAAAGATAGGATATCTGAGTCTTTTCGTTACAAAAAGACAATAGAAAGCTTAGCGAAAATGTCTATACCGGCAAGGACAAAAAAAGCGGCGAAACACTCGTGCTTCGTCGCTTTTTATCCTTTTTTGCAGTGCCAAACCTACATGGGATTGCCAAACAGGTCGAGCTGTATGCTGTGTCCTTCGTCTATGACGTTAGGCTCTTCGGTGTCTTCCTCATAGCCATTGTCGGTGTCGATAGGCGATTCAAATTTGTCGGGCGCTTCCTCTGTCTTTTTCTTTCTTCCGCGGGAGCGAGGCTTGCGTGGCTTCTCCTCTGCAGTAGCGTTGTCGTCTGGCTGAGTCTCAGGCTGCTGCGGCTCTGTGCTTTCTGCCTCCAGCTCTGTCGCGGGCTCCTCGTCGTGTACTGCCGCGGAAGATGTCTCTGCTTGGAGCTCGGCAGACTCTGCAACGGGTTCCTCAGGGGTTGCCTCTGCCTCTTCTGCACCATTGTCGGGCTCGGAGGCTTCCTCTTCCAGTGGCTCCAGAGGTTCCAGTTCTTCTATGCGGTCGATGGGTAGCGTTGTGATGCGCTTGCCCTTGGCTTTGTAGCCCTTTAAGCCTACAAACTCATCCACGACGATGTCCATAGGCTCGCGCTCTGCCTCGGCACCGCCATAGTACACGCGAATTTGAGGACGGACGTTCGAGCTGAGCAGCAAGAGTGGGTTTTCGGAGTTGTCGCCCGTGAAGCTGTAGTGTCTGAGCCGGGCTACGGGCTCCAACACGAAGCGCTTAATGTAGGGACAGTTGTTTTGCGACTTGTCGAGAACCACTGCTGTCCACACCTTCTTCGGGTCGAACTTCTCTATGCGCAGCAGGTCGGTTTCGTAGTGGTTGTTGGGGTCGAAGTTTGTGGTGTAGTATTCGCCATTTGGCAGTATGACGAGTACGGAGTCGCCTGTATGGAACTCTCCCAGATACTGCCCGTGCTCGTCGAAGTTGAGACGCTGCACGTCGTGGTCGAACCACACCTTCCTGCCTCCCAGCGTTGAGGCGCCATGGGCTTTGAGCACCACGCGCAGCACCTCGAACTTGGTCAGCAAGTTGCCTCGCGACTGTCGTCCCCTGATGTTCACTTCGCTGAAGTCGCGCTCCAGGAACGTGCGCTTCATGCGGTCGATAGGTTTCAGGAGCACCTTGATACTTTCTGCCTCGCCGTTGGGGTTGGCTGTGAAGTATAGCACGCGACTGCCTGGCTTGCCCGTAGTGAGGTCAAACTCTCGGTCGTGCTGTATGGTGGTGACGGAGAAGCGCTTGATGTAGTATTTTCCTGCCTTGCCGTCACGGTACACTACATTATATACTGTGCGCGAATCTTTCTTCTTGAACACGGCAAGATGGATGATTTCCGCCTTGCGCTTTTCCTTGCGCGAGCGCTCCGTTTCGCCTACGAAAACTTTTTCCGCCACTTTGACTACTTTATATGTTCCGTCGCGATAGAAGATTATCACGTCGTCGATGTCGGAGCAGTTTTCTACGAACTCGTCTTTCTTTAGTGCTGTGCCGATGAAGCCTTCAGCCCGATTGATGTACAGTTTCTGATTTGCCTCTGCCACCTTTGCTGCCACGATGGTGTCGAAGGAGCGTATCTCAGTGCGGCGCGGATGCTGGGCGGCATATTTGTCGTATATCATCTTGAACCAGCGCGACGTCACCGCCGTCATGCGTTTCAGGTCTTTCTCTATGCTCGCCAGTTCGTCCTTGATGCGCGCCATGAGTTCGTCGGCTTTCTCCTTGTTGAACTTCAGAATGCGTAGCATCTTTATCTCGTTGAGGCGAAGGATGTCCTCTCGCGTCACGTCGCGGTAGAACTGCGGCAGGAACGGCTCGAGACGCGAATACACGTGCTTCACTACGGCGTCCATGTCCTTAGCCTGTTCATATTGCCGGTCTTTGTATATGCGCTCTTCAATGAAGATGCGTTCCAAGGAGGCAAAGTGGAGCGACTCGAGCAGTTCGCCACGGCGTATCTCCAACTCGCGGCGGAGCAGGTCCTTAGTGTGCTCCACGTTGGCTTTCAGCACATCCTTCACCGACATGAAGACGGGCTTCTTGTCGTCGATGACCACGCAGTTTGGCGAGATGCTCACTTCGCAATCGGTGAAAGCATACAGGGCGTCTATCGTTTTGTCAGAAGAAGTGCCTGGAGCGAGCTGTACGTGTATCTCTACCGTGGCAGAGGTGTTGTCATCGACTTTCCTGATTTTTATCTTGCCGTTTTCGTTGGCTCTCAGTATGCTGTCGATGACGCTGGTGGTAGTCTTGCCGAAGGGTATCTCGGTGATGACGAGGGTCTTCTGGTCGAGTTTTGAAATTTTCGCCCTCACCTTGACGGAGCCTCCGCGCATACCGTCCTTGTAGTTGGAAACATCGATGCTGCCGCCCGTCAGGAAGTCGGGGTAGATGCTGAAATCTTCGCCTTTGAGGTAGCTAATGGCAGCCTGACACAATTCGCCGAAGTTGTGGGGCAGTATCTTAGCACTGAGTCCCACAGCTATGCTCTCTGCGCCCTGAGCCAGCAGCAGAGGGAACTTCACGGGGAGGGCTACCGGCTCCTTGTTCCTGCCGTCGTAGGAGAGTTTCCATTCCGTAGTCTTGGGATTGAAGAGTATGTCGAGGGCTAGCTTGGAGAGTCGGGCTTCTATGTAACGCGGAGCTGCTGCACCGTCGCCGGTGAGGATGTTTCCCCAGTTTCCCTGCGTATCGATGAGCAGTTCTTTCTGCCCCATCTGCACCAGAGCATCGCCAATGGAGGCATCGCCGTGGGGATGAAACTGCATGGTGTGCCCTACGATGTTTGCCACTTTGTTGTAGCGGCCATCGTCGAGGCGCTTCATGGAGTGGAGTATGCGGCGCTGCACTGGCTTCAGTCCGTCGCCAAGGTGTGGCACGGCACGGTCCAGAATAGTGTACGAAGCATAGTCCAAGAACCAGTTCTGATACATTCCCGTCAGTTGCGGTCGTTGAGAATCTTCCAGTTGGACCTGCACTTCATCGGTAGTTTCCAGAGAATCTTCTTGCTGCGTTTCGATATTTTCGAATGTTTCGTCGTTCATCAGGCGATTTTTCATTTTTCAAACGCAAAATTACAAAAAACTTGGCTCATTTGGGTGTAGTTTCTTCAAAATTGCGTAATTTCGCGGCGGAAAAACTTAAGTCTTGCTATTTATATCAAGATTTTAACGTGTTTTTTCACTCTCCTCTCGCGCTTGTGGCGAAATTGGTAGACGCGCCAGACTTAGGATCTGGTGATTTCGGTCGTGTAGGTTCGAGTCCTATCAGGCGCACTTTTTCAATTAGGAGGAAAATCCTACTGGGTTTTCCTCCTAATTGCTTTTTATGACTTCTTCCTAAAGGCTTTTCGTGTTGCATCAAACATAAAAATCCGCATCTCGGAGTGGGATGCGGATTTAGATTATTTAGGTTACTTTCGCCTATTGTCATTGCGCTGGAGCGGTAGGCTCGGGAGCTACATATTTTGGAGACGGACCATACTGGTTAGGCTCGGGCTTACCATCGGGAATTGCCATAATGAGAGGAATGATGCCACCGACACCGCAAAGGAGTATGAGCCAAAGAAGATGGCCACTCTTGCCTACATCGTGCAGACGGCGTACCCATGCAGCAAGCATAGGAATGAGCAGGATGAGAGAAACAACAGCGCAAATGCCCACAACAGCAAAGAACATATTGTCAAAACTGCCGGCTTCTGCCTCCAGTGCAGAAAGGTCACCGCCATTCACAGCTGCGTCCCATACCTTTGCCTCTATCTCTTCCTTATAGCTGATCTTGAGTTGAAACATATAGGATATAATACCGGTAGGAATTGCATTGAGCAAATAGAACCACCAGAACTCTGAGCGACGTGCTCTACCAGAGAAATTAGCAAACTTGGCAAAACAAGCTTTGATTGCCTCGATAAATGAAAGTGTTTTTGTTGGCATGATGATTTTTTTTAAGAGTTAAAAAAACAAGTTAAATGTTAAAGTATTTGCAAATATAACAAAAATTCTTATTAACAAAGTTATATCAAACATTTTTTTATAGAAAATGGAGAAAAAAGTGCATTTTGTTGCCAATCTGGCAAAATACATACTCGTACTTCTATAATTTTCGATGGAGACGGAGCATACATCCTGAGATGTTGCTGAAAGCTAAAAAGTCTGCGAGCCATTAAAAATGAATTACCGAGCCACGAAAATTCAATTACCGAGCCACGAAAATCAAAGTTTCAAGGCTTGGAAATCGCATTTTCAAGCCTTGGAAAAATCAAGAAGAAGGTAACGGACAGAAATTTGTCTGAAGATCATTTGCTATACAACAAAAGTTTTCTATAGCCAACTGCCATACCATGCCTTTTCTTAAGGAGGTTTGGGTAGTTTTTCTCTCCCCCAAAAATGCAGCTCGCATGAAGACGTAAACTTCATGCGAGCTGCACTGTTTTATTTGGTTCTTATGTCTTTGCGCGATGTTTCTTAATTATACACCGTGGCGTTCATCGTACCAGAAACCTTGGTATAGAGTCCATCTACCACGACATCCTTTGCCTTCTGACCGCCTGTGGTGACGTTGATAGTACCTCCGTTGAAAGTGAAGTCGCCATCTACCTTTATGCCGCGCGTCTTCGACTCGTCCACCTGACCGCTGTGATACACTCCGCCCGACATCCTGATGGTGATGCTCAGGCTGGAGTCGGTGGCTTGCTGCACTAGGAGGTCGGTGCCTGTCTTTATGCCTTTCTGCCCGTCGCCAGTGCCCGTCAGCGTCAGCGTGCCGCCGGTTATAGTCATTAGGCTGTCGCACTTCAGAGCCTTGACATCGCCTACGGAGCCTATGTTGACATTCAACACTCCGCCGTGGATAAGCACTTGTCCGTTGAGTTCTTCGGTGGGGTCGTTGGTGGGTTCGCAGTCGATGCCGTCGCCAGCGCATCCACTAATACTCACGGTGCCTGCTCGCTGCTCATAGTACTGCTCTATGTGGAGCCCGTCGCCCACTGCTTCGGTAACAGTAAGTTTTCCAAAGTCTTTCTTCAGCTGTGTGTATTCCTCGGAAGCGTAGGCATGCTTAGTGAGTCCGCGCAGTGTGAGGCTTCCTGCTCCGCTCCACTCGGCATGGCCCTTCATGTAGCAAGCTGCCTTGTGGGTGCCGCCAGCAGCATCGGTGAGACTGTTCACCGTGCCTTCGGGCAGGACAACGTTGATGCGCTTTCCGTTCATGATATTGAGTGCCGGACCGCTGTTGGAGGTGAGGTTGAGATTGTTGAGAACGAGTGTGCACTTGTAGGAGCCTTGCTGAGTGAAGGAGGCATTCTGGGCAGTGCCGCTCAGGGTGTAGCTCACCTCCTGCTCTAGTGTCTCGTCGGCAACGGCGGTAACGTGGTTTCCGCTGACGGTGACGCTGACCCATGGAGCCACATCGCCTGCAATGGTAACCTTCGGACCATCGTCGGTCCAGGCTACTTCGACGCTTGCCGTCGGCACCTCGCGCTCGTCAACTACGATGCTGTCGGTCTGGCTTGCTGCATAGTCCACTCCGCCGATGGTGAGTATGGAACCATCGGTAACGGATATTGTTGCAACGTCTTCGGCAGCAAAAACTGTATTTACGCTACCCTGACTCACTGTCAGCGTCTGCGCAGAAGCTACTACTGCCGACAAGGCAAGGAACAGCGCTGAGAAAAAGCGTTTCATCGTACGTAGATTTTCTTGCTGTGGCCGTTCTGGCGGACGATATAGAGTCCACGTGGGAGATTGTTGGGGCTGGCTCCCTGAAGACGGCGACCATCAATGGTATAGACCGCATCGGGACCCTCAGAGCGATAGCCATCGGAAAACTCCACTGTCTGAATACCAGTGGGGGTGGCATCAAAGCGCATGAGATTTATGTTCTCCAGTTTGAAAGTCCTATCTCCGTCGGCATTGGCGATGGTCATCTGCGAATTCTGGAATGTGAGCTTAATCTTACTCAGAGAGAAGCTCTCCTCGTTTCCGTCGGTGCCCTTCAGCGTGAGATAGCTGTAGCTCTGGGCTGATGCTGCGCCCATTGCCGCAAACAGAATCATGATGGAGAATAAGCGTTTCATGTTCATATCGTTTGTATATTTTTGTATAATATCGTTTTTTTCAGAACTTGAAGTTATAGCCTACGCTGATGGCGTGTATGTTTCCATCTACATCGTCATCGTGACCATTGGTATAGACATATCCCAGAGTGATGACGTGTTTCTTCTTTATTTTCCAGTCAACACCAGCAGTGTAGCGCTGCTTCACAACGGCGAAACCATCAGAGAAATCGTTGCTAATCTCTGCCGAGACGAAAGGCGTCAGCGGGCAGTGGTGTATGTCATACTCAGCGGTAAGTTTGCTGCGCAGGTAGTGCTTCTGCTTAAGCTTTTTGTGCTCCAGGGTTTCTTCGTCTAAGGCATAGCCGCCATACTGTTTGCCAGTATATCCGTCGGAGACGAGCCCGCGGTATTTCTCTCTGTCGTAGGAAACGCTCGGATAGCGCGTATATTGGTAGCGCTCGCGCAGAGTGAATGAGAAACGCCCTATGGGGAGCTTGCCCGACACGTCAAAATAGAGACGGTTCTTGGGACGCCAGAAACTCTTGTTGATGTTGTAGCCGTTCATCTTACCACGCGAGTTGAAGTGCTCGTTTATCTCCATGCGCTCATGGTCAAAGATGAGGGCATAGCCGGCAGTTAGCTTCAGGAATTTCACGGGCTTATAGCTCACGCTGGCGCCGATGTCTATTCGCGAGATGAGACCGAAGTCGTCGCCGGTACGCATACCGGCCTCCATGCCCCAGGAGAATTTCTTACTGATGCTCTTACTGAAGCCAGCCTCTGCCCATAGCCCGATGTCATCGGCATGCACCTGCTGCATGGCTGGCAGGAGAAGCAAAACGAGTAGTATGTATTTAACTGAACGCATCTTCGTCACGGAGTTTTAGCATACGGTCTATCGACTTTATGCGTTTTTGGTTTTTGTCTTCATAATAAACGCGCAGCATCGTAGAGTCGCGCAGGAAATCTACAGCACCTACTTCCACGCGGAGCACCTTGAGCCCCAGGCGTTTTTCGAGGTCTGCAACGAGGTCGTCGTGGCGGTCGGGAGTGATGAGTTCAATGTTGTCATAGCGCACATACTTGCAACCCCATTTATTGGCAAGCAGAAAACTCTCCGCCAGCCATACTACACAAAGGAATATAATGTTTATCACTATATGCTCCAGGTGACTCACGTGCGAGGTAGTACCGTTGACCACCGAGATAGAAACGATGAAGAAGAGGTAAGTCATCTCGCGTATAGGCACACTTTCGGTACGGTAGCGGATGATGCCAAAAACGGCAAATAGTCCCAGAGCTGCACCAATCTGCATATTGGAGCCATCCATGAGATATATCATCATGAATATGCTCGAAGAAAGCAAAATGAAAGTGAAGTAGAAATCGCGACGGTGCGACTTCGGATAGTAGAAGAAATGGGCTATAATCCATACCACTAGAAAGTTCATGCCAAAGACAGCGCACAACTTTGCCAGCGATACTGGATCGTAGAAATTAGCCGACAGGCTCTCCCAGAATTGTGATAAAAAAAATGTTTCTAATAAGGTCATATTATTCAGTTATTTCGTTTTTCATAAGTTTCATTCTGTCCTAACTTTACAACAAAACTAATCACTTGCTACTATTCTGTTGTTAAGCGGCGCACGTATTGCAGGCGTTCCTTCAGCAGCCCGAGGGGCAAGCTGGAGTTTGTCATGGCTGTGCCTATGCAGTACTTGCTGAACCCGCTGGGCATGATGCGCAGGCGGCGCAACTTTGAGAGCACAGGAGAGAACACAAGTCCATCGCGCTTTAGCTCTATAACGACTACGCCATCAGCCTCGGCATCTACACCCGTCTCCTGATTGTCGAACTTTATTCCAAAGTCTATCGTGAGCCTTTCGGTCATAGACTTATTCACCAAGGTAATACGGCTAAAACGATTACCCACCGTAGGACGTATGTCGCCAAACGTCAGTCCAGTCTTTTCCGTAAGGAAACCCTCACCCTCCAACTGATGCAGCACAGAGTCTATCGATGCCACCTGCGTGCGCTTTTTCTTGGTCTTGCCGTGATTGTTCTTGAACTTTATCTCAAGAAACGACAAATCAGAGTCAACATAAGTACGGGCTCTGACCTTGACACGTGGCAACTTACCGCATATATGTGTACGGAAGAAACCATGAGTCGCGGCATCGTCCCAATATAGTGTGCGATAGTTACTTATTCGCACGCCGTCAATCTCCTGAACATAGTAGTCGTTGCCTACCAGGGAAAGCAAATTCAACATACCAGAAACATTGGTCACATATTTCTGGTCTGTTCGGTTCATCAACTTCACCGCCTTCATATCCTTCAAACCAATAGGAGGCAAAGTTGAAAGTTTTTCGTTCAATATGTCATTCAACGACGATTCCATGGTATGCTACTATGCCCTAAGCGCAGCAAAGTTAAGTGAAAATAGAATATAAGCAAACCTTCTTTGTCAATTTTATTGGGAGTTTATTAATTTATAACATATTTGTTTAGCAATAAGTATGTCATAATTTGCAACATCACCGAAAACACCTAACTAAATAACACTGATTAAAATTCCTATATATACAGATACAAAAAAAGCCCCGCAGGGAATTGCTTCCTTGCAGGGCTCATAAGAAAAAAAGGTGGCGGCGACCTACTCTCCCGTCTTGTGGAG